>NZ_QTQF01000192.1:0-200 GCF_003854235.1 Burkholderia sp. Bp8998 | reverse complement strand
GCGCCGGTTTCGATGCCGGTGAGATTCAACGTACCGACGTTGGTGACGTGGTCGGTGGCGCTGCTGCCGGAGTCGGTGGTCAGCGCAACACTGGGGGCAGCCGCCGACGTATCGAGCGTGAAGCTGAACGACGTAGCCGACGATGTATTGCCCGCGACGTCGACCTGCCGGACCTGCACGTTGTTCAACCCTTCAACCGC
>NZ_QTQF01000191.1:0-200 GCF_003854235.1 Burkholderia sp. Bp8998 | reverse complement strand
GCGCCGGTTTCGATGCCGGTGAGATTCAACGTACCGACGTTGGTGATGTGGTCGATGGCGCTGCTGCCGGAGTCGGTCGTCAGTGCGACGCTGGGTGCGGCGGCCGACGTATCGAGCGTGAAACTGAACGACGTAGCCGACGATGTATTGCCCGCGACGTCGACCTGCCGGACCTGCACGTTGTTCAGCCCTTCGACCGC
>NZ_QTQF01000190.1:0-206 GCF_003854235.1 Burkholderia sp. Bp8998 | reverse complement strand
ATCAACTCGCTGTCGACGGGCCTGAGCACGACCGATAGCACGGTGGCCTCGCTGTCGACGTCCACGTCGACCGGCCTCTCGTCGGCTACGAGCTCGATCAGCTCGCTGTCCACGTCGACCTCGACGGGTATCAACTCGCTGTCGACGGGCCTGAGCACGACCGATAGCACGGTGGCCTCGCTGTCGACGTCCACGTCGACCGGCCT
>NZ_QTQF01000189.1:0-224 GCF_003854235.1 Burkholderia sp. Bp8998 | reverse complement strand
GCGCCGGTTTCGACACCGGTGAGGTTCAAGGTGCCGACATTGGTGATGTGATCGGTGGCGCTGCTACCGGAGTCGGTCGTGAGCGCAACGCTGGGCGCAGCGGCCGACGTATCGAGCGTGAAGCTGAACGACGTGGCCGACGAGGTATTGCCTGCGACGTCGATCTGCCGGACTTGTACGTCGTTCACGCCTTCAACGGCGTTGAAGCCCGTATTCCAGGTATG
>NZ_QTQF01000188.1:0-230 GCF_003854235.1 Burkholderia sp. Bp8998 | reverse complement strand
ACAACTGCACCGGTTTCGACACCGGTGAGATTCAAGGTGCCGACATTGGTGATGTGATCAGTGGCGCTGCTGCCGGAATCGGTCGTCAGCGCAACGCTGGGCGCAGCCGCGGAGGTATCGAGCGTAAAGCTGAACGACGTCGGATCCGACGTGTTGCCTGCGACGTCGATCTGCCGGACTTGTACGTCGTTCACGCCTTCAACGGCGTTGAAGCCCGTATTCCAGGTATG
>NZ_QTQF01000187.1:0-242 GCF_003854235.1 Burkholderia sp. Bp8998 | reverse complement strand
AATTTGCCAACTTCGGCAGCCGCCGCCACCGTGTTCAGCGTCGCGGCCTTGATCGTGGAAGCGCCGCCGGCCGACGCCCCGTCATGCTCGGCAATCACCAGAATCGTCATTTCTTTCCGCTCCCTCTTACAGCACCTTGGCTTCGGTCTTCAGCTTCTCGACCAGCGTCTTCACGTCCGGCACCTTCACGCCGGCCGCGCGCTTCGGCGGCTCGGCCACCTTCAGCGTCTTCAGACGCGGCG
>NZ_QTQF01000186.1:0-246 GCF_003854235.1 Burkholderia sp. Bp8998 | reverse complement strand
CACAGCAGGCGGGTCTTGGCCGCCATCCTGGCATTGACCAGGACCGGAGGTTCGCCTTGCGGGCTGAATTGCGAACAAGCGTCGGAAGCGAACGCGTGTGACGCGACGGCGATCAGCAAGCCGGCGAGATATTTCCGCATGAAACTGACGTTGAGTGGTGGGGCCGGAAGTAAGAGGTGGCCGCGCAAATTCGGACAGCCGGATAAGTGGAACTTCCGGGGCCTGAGCCAGCGATAATGCTGGCAA
>NZ_QTQF01000185.1:0-248 GCF_003854235.1 Burkholderia sp. Bp8998 | reverse complement strand
TCCGGCAGCAGCGCCACCGATCACGTCACCAATGTCGGCACCTTGAATCTCGCCGGTGTCGAAACCGGCGCGACCGTCGAATATTCGATCGATGGCGGCCATACCTGGAACACCAGTTTCAGCGCCGCTGAAGGCGTGAACGACGTACAGGTCCGGCAAACCGATATCGCGGGCAATACGTCGTCGGTTACGTCGTTCAGTTTCACGCTCGACACGTCGGCCGCTGCGCCCGGTGTTGCGTTGACGAC
>NZ_QTQF01000184.1:0-251 GCF_003854235.1 Burkholderia sp. Bp8998 | reverse complement strand
GGGAACACCGTCTTCGGCAGCGACAGCAGCCCGCCCGCGGTGATCGCCCGCGCGCCGTACGACACGCGCTTGCCGCCTTCGAGGAACGCGCGGATCGACGGGTGTATCTTGTAGCGCTGGAATTCCTCGAACGGCGACAGGTACGGGTTCGTGTAGCCGAGGCCGACCACGAAGCCGACCACGACCTGGTTGTTGTCCATGTGATACAGGAACGAGCCGCCGTACGTATCGGACTTCAGCGGCCAGCCGGC
>NZ_QTQF01000183.1:0-276 GCF_003854235.1 Burkholderia sp. Bp8998 | reverse complement strand
GGACTACATCCGGCACAACGGTTCAGGTCATGTGTTTTCCGCCAGCCTGCCGCCGGCCGCCGCGGCTGCCACCCACGCGGTTCTGCGCGTCAGTCGGCGTGAACCCGACCGGCGGGCTCGGGTGCTGGCCGCGGCCGAGTACATGGCCACCGGCCTGGCACGGCAGGGCTATCAGGCCGAGTATCACGGAACCGCGATCGTGCCGGTGATCCTGGGCAACCCGACCGAGGCGCATGCGGGCTATCTGCGGCTGATGCGCTCCGGGGTGTATGTGAA
>NZ_QTQF01000182.1:0-346 GCF_003854235.1 Burkholderia sp. Bp8998 | reverse complement strand
CTGGTGGGCTCGTCCGGTGCGATCCTGTCGTACATCATGTGCCGCGCGATGAACCGCAACTTCATCAGCGTGATCGCCGGCGGGTTCGGAAGCGGCGCGGGCGCACCGGCGGCAGCCGGCGGCGCCGCGCAGCCGGCCGGCGAGGCGGTCGCGGTGAGCGCGATGGAAACGGCCGAGCTGCTGCGCGATGCGAAGCGCGTGATCATCGTGCCTGGCTATGGGATGGCGGTTGCACAGGCCCAGCACACGGTACATGAGCTGACGAAGGCGCTGCGCGAGAAGGGCGTCGACGTGCGTTTCGCGATCCATCCGGTGGCCGGGCGCATGCCGGGGCACATGAACGTGC
>NZ_QTQF01000181.1:0-347 GCF_003854235.1 Burkholderia sp. Bp8998 | reverse complement strand
AACGCATCGGGCCATGTGGCCATCGACGATACGCAGGAGCAAATCCAGACGCAGATTGCCAGCGACGCGGGCACGTCATGGCTGAGCCTTGGCAACCTTCGACGCATCACCCGAAAGAAGGGTCGTGCCGATGCGCGCGGCAAAGGCTTCGATCTTCGCACCGACGACTGGGGCGTTGTCCGGGCGTTGAGGGGCTTGCTTGTGTCGACGGACGGTCATTCGGGCGGCCCAGGCCATGCGAAGGACGCCAAGGAGGCCGTCGGCAGACTCACGCAGGCGCGCGAACTACAGGAAAGTCTCACTGGCTTGGCGCAACGGCATCAGGCGCAACAGCACGCCGCGGACCA
>NZ_QTQF01000180.1:0-357 GCF_003854235.1 Burkholderia sp. Bp8998 | reverse complement strand
CCTGCTGCTCGAGCAGATCCTGCGGCGGGCGGGGTATGCGCACGTCGAGTCGACGATGGATGCGTCCGCCGTTTATGAACTTCATCGCCGGCACCGTTACGATCTGATCCTGCTCGATCTGCAGATGCCCGGCACTGACGGTTTCCAGGTCATGGAAAGCCTGAAGTCGCTCGAGGCGGACAGCTATCTCCCGGTCATCGTGATCACCGCTCAGCCGGTCCACAAGCTGCGCGCATTGCAGGCCGGCGCGAAGGACTTCATCAGCAAGCCATTCGATCTGGCGGAAGTGCTGATGCGGGTTCGCAACATGCTGGAAGTTCGGTTGCTGCACCGGGAGTTGCGCAAGCGCGGTGACGC
>NZ_QTQF01000179.1:0-359 GCF_003854235.1 Burkholderia sp. Bp8998 | reverse complement strand
GCCGGCTGGCCGCTGAAGTCCGATACGTACGGCGGCTCGTTCCTGTATCACATGGACAACAACCAGGTCGTGGTCGGTTTCGTGGTGGGCCTGGGCTACACGAACCCGTACCTGTCGCCGTTCGAGGAATTCCAGCGCTACAAGACGCATCCGTCGATCCGCGCGTTCCTCGAAGGCGGCAAGCGCGTGTCGTACGGCGCGCGGGCGATCACGGCCGGCGGCCTGCTGTCGCTGCCGAAGACGGTATTTCCGGGCGGCGCGCTGATCGGCGACGACGCGGGTTTCCTGAACGCATCGCGGATCAAGGGCAGCCATGCGGCGATCAAGACCGGCATGCTGGCAGCCGATGCCGCGTTCGA
>NZ_QTQF01000178.1:0-362 GCF_003854235.1 Burkholderia sp. Bp8998 | reverse complement strand
GAGCCTGGCATGGGGCTGACGAACCTCGAATATGCGCCGCTCGCCGAGATCATGGGGCGCGTGAGCTGGGCATCGGAAGTGTTCAACTGCAACGCGCCGGACACCGGCAACATGGAGCTGCTGCACATGTTCGCGACGCCCGAGCAGCGTGAACAGTGGCTGCTACCGCTGCTGCGCGGCGAGATCCGTTCGGCATTCGCGATGACGGAGCCGGACGTCGCGTCGTCGGACGCGACGAACATCACGACGCGCATCGAGCGCGACGGCGGCGACTATGTGATCAATGGCCGCAAGTGGTTCATCACGAACGCCGCGCATCCGAACTGCAAGATCTTCATCGTGATGGGCAAGACCGATCCCGA
>NZ_QTQF01000177.1:0-394 GCF_003854235.1 Burkholderia sp. Bp8998 | reverse complement strand
CGGCGCGCGAACGGGAAAGGGAATCTGCGCGGTCTGACGGTCGGATACACCTTTACGTTGACCGGCTATCCGCAGCAGGCCGCGAATCGCGAATACCTCGTTGTATCGTGCGCGCTCGACATTGAGGAGGTCGCGGGGCGGACCGGCGGCGCGCAGACCTATCGCGTTGACGCACAGTTCGAACTGCTGCCGACGAACGAACCGTTCCGTCTGGAGCGCAGCGTTCGCAAGCCCGTCATGAGCGGACCGGAGAAGGCCATCGTCGTCGGTCCCGCCGAGCAGGAAATCTGGACGGACCAATACGGTCGGGTCAAGGCGCAGTTCCAGTGGGACCGGCAGGGCCGGCACGATGAGCATTCGGGCATCTGGCTGCGCGTGCTGTCGCCGTGGCAAG
>NZ_QTQF01000176.1:0-406 GCF_003854235.1 Burkholderia sp. Bp8998 | reverse complement strand
ACGCGGCCGAGGAAATCGTGCTGCACGCCGGCAGTACGGAGGTTCGTATCAGCGATCAGGGTTACGTGGTACGGACGACCGGCGAGCACACGATCTTTGCAGGTAGTCATCAGACAGACGAAGCGCAGGTGCGACCCATGCGCCTGCCGGTCACGCCCGACAATCCGGGGCAGTATGCGGCGCACTTCGTGCTGTTGGAGCATGACAGCGGGTTTGCACTGCCGAACCAGCCGTACCGGGTCACGCTCGACAACGGACGCGTGATAGAGGGCGTGAGCAACGAGCTGGGCGAAACGGATGTGGTGACGAGCCATGACATCGCGTTCGGCACGGTGGAGCTGCTGGCGGCGAGCGATCCGGACAAGGTGATTGCGGTGAACCGGGCAGCCGTCGTGCGCGACAACAC
>NZ_QTQF01000175.1:0-416 GCF_003854235.1 Burkholderia sp. Bp8998 | reverse complement strand
GGCACCGGCGGCGCGGCGGCCGGCACGCTGACCTTCATGGTCGGCGGCAGCGACGCGGATTTCGAGCGCGTGAAGCCGGTGCTCGCCGGCATGGGCAAGAACATCGTCCACTGTGGCGCGACGGGGATGGGGCAGGTCGCGAAGGTGTGCAACAACCTCGTGCTCGGCATCTCGATGGCGGCCGTCTCCGAGGCGATGTCGCTGGGCGTCGCGCTCGGCATCGACCCGAAGGTGCTGGCCGGCATCGTCAACACGTCGACGGGCCGCTGCTGGAGCTCGGACACCTACAACCCGTATCCGGGCGTGATCGCCACCGCGCCGTCGTCGCGCGGCTACAGTGGCGGCTTCGGCACCGACCTGATGCTGAAGGATCTCGGCCTCGCGAACGACGCAGCGAAGCAGGCGCGCCAGCCCGT
>NZ_QTQF01000174.1:0-416 GCF_003854235.1 Burkholderia sp. Bp8998 | reverse complement strand
GGCACCGGCGGCGCGGCGGCCGGCACGCTGACCTTCATGGTCGGCGGCAGCGACGCGGATTTCGAGCGCGTGAAGCCCGTGCTCGCCGGCATGGGCAAGAACATCGTCCACTGCGGCGCGACGGGGATGGGGCAGGTCGCGAAGGTGTGCAACAACCTCGTGCTCGGCATCTCGATGGCGGCCGTGTCGGAGGCGATGTCGCTCGGCGTCGCGCTCGGCATCGACCCGAAGGTGCTGGCCGGCATCGTCAACACGTCGACGGGTCGCTGCTGGAGCTCGGACACCTACAACCCGTATCCGGGCGTGATCGACACCGCGCCGTCGTCGCGTGGCTACAGCGGCGGCTTCGGCACCGACCTGATGCTGAAGGATCTCGGCCTCGCGAACGACGCCGCGAAGCAGGCGCGCCAGCCCGT
>NZ_QTQF01000173.1:0-434 GCF_003854235.1 Burkholderia sp. Bp8998 | reverse complement strand
TATATCGAGGACAATCCGGCCAACCTGAAGCTCGTCGAACAACTGATTGCGCGGCACGCGGACCTGCGCATGCTCGGCGCCGTGACGGGACAGCTCGGCGTGGAACTGGCGCGTCGTGTGCACCCGCGAGTGATCCTGATGGATATCAACCTGCCCGATATCAGCGGCGTCGAAGCGCTGGACATGTTACGCACGTATCCCGAGACGGCGGATATTCCCGTTGTCGCGCTCAGTTCGAATGCGATGGCGCATGATATTGAGCAAGGCATGAACGCGGGTTTCTTCCGCTATCTGACCAAGCCGATCAAGATCGATCCATTCATGCATGCGCTGGCCGATGCCATCGCGCTGGCTGTCGGACGGAAATAGTCGGGGGGGCAGGTCGCCAGGTAGCGAACCATGATCGATTCGTCAGCAATCCTCGACGCCCGGAT
>NZ_QTQF01000172.1:0-455 GCF_003854235.1 Burkholderia sp. Bp8998 | reverse complement strand
CCCGCCTGCACCATGCGCTGCATCGCGAAGTCGTGCGCGGCCTGCGACGTGCCGCCCGATGCGTCGGCGACCATGTAGATCTCGTAGTCGCCTTCGAGCATCGCGCACAGTGCGAACGTCGTGTTGCAGACTTCAGTCCACAGGCCCGACACGACCACCTTCTTGCGGCCGTTCGCGGCCAGCGCATCGCGCACCTTCTGGTCGTCCCACGAGTTCATCGACGTGCGTTCGAGCGTCTTCTGGTTCGGGAACACGTCGAGCAGCTCGGGATAGGTATGACCCGAGAAGCCCTCGCTTTCGACCGTCGTGATCGTGGTCGGGATGTTGAACACCTTCGCGGCCTTCGCGAGGCCGACGACGTTGTTCTTCAGCGCCTGGCGATCGATCGACTGCACGCCGAACGCCATCTGCGGCTGCTGGTCGATGAAGATCAGCTGGCTGTTCTGCGGGGTGAG
>NZ_QTQF01000171.1:0-458 GCF_003854235.1 Burkholderia sp. Bp8998 | reverse complement strand
GGCAATACGTCGTCGGTTACGTCGTTCAGTTTCACGCTCGATACGTCGGCCGCTGCGCCCGGTGTTGCGTTGACGACCGACTCCGGCAGCAGCGCCACCGACCACATCACCAATGTCGGCACCTTGAATCTCACCGGTGTCGAAACCGGCGCGACCGTCGAATACTCGATCGACGGCGGTCATACCTGGAACACCAGTTTCAACGCCGTTGAAGGCGTGAACGATGTACAGGTCCGGCAGACCGACATCGCAGGCAACACGTCGGATCCGACGTCGTTCAGCTTTACGCTCGATACCTCCGCGGCTGCGCCCAGCGTTGCGTTGACGACTGATTCCGGCAACAGCGCCACCGACCACATCACCAACGTCGGCACCTTGAACCTCGCCGGTGTCGAAACCGGCGCCACCGTCGAATACTCGATCGATGGCGGCCATACCTGGAATACGGGCTTCAACGC
>NZ_QTQF01000170.1:0-512 GCF_003854235.1 Burkholderia sp. Bp8998 | reverse complement strand
GTCGCCAGAAGATATGAGGTGATCGACCGGTCAAACGTGCCTGGATCAAAAATAGCCTTGCGGGCTGGAGAACATCCCTCCGAGCTAGTCGGCATTTGGGGGGGATTACTGGTAGCGTGCAATGCCTTACGCAGAGCGGATCATCTGTGTTGGCCGCCGGGCTGCTTGCAGATCAACCGCAGTGCTTCGATCGAGCGACTTATCTTGAAGCGACCAATTGCCGTGACTTCCTCGCGTGTCATGTCCATGATGCTGCTGCCAGCAGAGGCTCGACTCTCGACGAACAGTTCGTGCAACCTGCTGCGCAACGCCATGCGCTTGTCATGCCCCGGCTGGATTGGCTTCCAACGTGATGCTTGCGCCGGGGTCCCCGAAAACTCTTGTATAAAAACTTTTGGGCCCGTAAAGTTCACGTCATGGTACTCATCGTTCGTATTATTTGACCAATGAGTACGTATCGCGCAGCGGGAGGGGCGACCGCTGGAAGAACGGCTCTTGGAGACGGTGACTCG
>NZ_QTQF01000169.1:0-522 GCF_003854235.1 Burkholderia sp. Bp8998 | reverse complement strand
TTCGTCCATTCGAGATCGGTCTCGTGGCCCGGGAACGACTCGACAAACGCGTCGCGCGGCATGCCGCAACGGTCGACCGCAATCGCCAGGATGCTGCGCTCGATCGCGCGAACCTCGGACACTTGCCCATGCACAATGGCGCACAGGCGGTCGATGGTCTTGGCCGTGAAGCGGATCGGCGCGAGTTCACGCTGGATCGCCGTGCGCACTTGCGCGGCGGCTGCGGATCGGGCATCGCCAGTGACAGGCACATCCGGCAACTGCTCGAACAGTGCACGCACGCGCGCGAAAATCACAAGACTGTCGTTGGTGAGTTCTTCGAGGCGTGCCGCGTTCACCTTCTCCGAATCCCCGGCGTCCGTTTCGACGTCGTCTTCGTCCGAATCATCGTCGGCGGCAAGTGCTTCCGCCTCCTCTTCCTGGGGCTCCGGCGTCATTTCGCTTGCATCGGCGTCGACACTGATGCCATCGACCAGTTCGTCGATGCGCAGTTCGCCGGCAACGATGCGGTCGACGTCGGCA
>NZ_QTQF01000168.1:0-522 GCF_003854235.1 Burkholderia sp. Bp8998 | reverse complement strand
TTCGTCCATTCGAGGTCGGTCTCGTGGCCCGGGAACGACTCGACAAACGCGTCGCGCGGCATGCCGCAACGGTCGACGGCAATCGCCAGGATGCTGCGCTCGATCGCGCGAACCTCAGTCACTTGCCCATGCACGATGGCGCACAGGCGGTCGATGGTCTTGGCGGTAAAGCGGATCGGCGCGAGTTCACGCTGGATCGCCGTGCGCACTTGCGCAGCGGCCGCGGAACGGGCATCGCCGGTGACAGGCACATCCGGCAACTGCTCGAACAGTGCACGCACGCGCGCGAAAATCACGAGACTGTCGTTGGTGAGCTCCTCGAGGCGCGCCGCGTTCACCTTCTCGGAATCCCCGTCGTCCGTTTCGACGTCGTCTTCGTCCACTTCATCGTCGGCGGCGACTGCTTCCGCCTCCTCTTCCTGGGACTCCGGCGTCATTTCGCTTTCATCGGCGTCGACACTGATGCCATCGACCAGTTCGTCGATGCGCAGTTCGCCGGCAACGATGCGATCGACATCGGCA
>NZ_QTQF01000167.1:0-525 GCF_003854235.1 Burkholderia sp. Bp8998 | reverse complement strand
CAGATCGGCGCGCGGGCGTGTGTAGTCGTAGTCCGTCACGGTCACGCGTCCGGGCGTCAGGCGGCTGGTCACGGACATCGAGTGAATGTGTTCCTCATCGATACGCTGACCATCGGGCGGCAGATAGCGCAGCGTCTCGTAGGCCGCGCCGTGCGGACGATGGCCGCCGATCGTGTCGCACAGGACCAGACGGTGATGACCGTCATCGTGCTCGATCCACCACCAGATTCCCCATTCTTCCCAGAGGCGTTGCAGAAACGCCCAGTCCGATTCAAACGCCTGCCGCTGCACATCGCGTTTCGGATACACACCCCGGAATGCACCGAGGCGCTGATCGACGGGATAGGGGTATTTCGAGAGCACCGCGTCGGTGATTTCAACGACGGTCATGTCCTGAAACAGGCGGCAATCCTGCGTGAGGGTCGCGCGATAGAGCCACGGCCGCAGTTCCAGTTCGTACAGGATGGAGTCGCGATCCTGACCGGCAATCCGGGCCGCTTCGACCAGCCCGGTTATCTCGCGCGT
>NZ_QTQF01000166.1:0-537 GCF_003854235.1 Burkholderia sp. Bp8998 | reverse complement strand
CGTCCGTACCACGTAACCCTGATCGCTGATACGAACCTCCGTACTGCCGGCGTGCAGCACGATTTCCTCGGCCGCGTGCAGGTGGATGCTGTCGGTCGTGCTTGTGATCCGGATTGCCCTCTTGGCCGTCACGTCCATACCATCGGTCTGTGCTTCGACACGCACTTTCCCCGCCGCGGCGACGAGCGCCATGCCCGCCTTGTGCACGAACAGCGAGAACGCATTCGACACGCTCGCGAACAGCGAACGCCCCACGGCAATCCCGACATGCCGGCCGCTCGTGACGGCCACATCCTCGTCGCTCGCGATATGGATGCCGCGCTCGGCCGCCAGACTGATACCCGCCGATGCGGCCATCACAATGTCGCGCTCCGTCAGCTCCGGGAAGTCGTCTGCCGCGCCAGACGGTGTTCCCCGAATCGCATCGTTGCGGGCCTTGATCGCCCGCGTCACGTCGCTCTGGTCCGCGGCGTGCTGTTGCGCCTGATGCCGTTGCGCCAAGCCAGTGAGACTTTCCTGTAGTTCGCGCGCCTGCGT
>NZ_QTQF01000165.1:0-563 GCF_003854235.1 Burkholderia sp. Bp8998 | reverse complement strand
CGAGGATCCGAAGAAGGTGTTCGGCGGCGCGGAGCACGTCGACAGCGTCGTGAACCCGCAGCTCGAAACGAAGGCCAGGCCGGTCGTCGCGTTCCTGAAGAAATTCCAGTGGAAGCCGGGCGAGATCGACAGCGTGATGCTCGCGATCCAGAACGGTTCGAAGCCGGAAGCGGCCGCCGATGCATGGATCGCCGCGCATGCCGATCGCGTGAATGCCTGGACGGAAGGTATGAAGCAGTAATGCCTGGGTAGTTGGACGGAAACAGATCGGCAATCGGGGTCGGCTTGATTGCCGATCTTGCTCGCTCCGCCTTCTCGAAAAGGCGGTTAATCAGTACCGGCCGAATGCTCAAAGTGATCCGACGTGATTTGTCATGGATCGATGGATTCGGCGCAGGATTATAGTTGGATGAAGAGGCAGGTTTCGATGCATACCCCAAAAGTTGTCGTAGAGAATCTCTGTAAGGTGTTCGGGAGCAACCCGCGGCAGGCGCTCGACATGCTCGCTGCCGGCGCGACGAAGGACGATGTGCTCAAGCGTACCGGTCAGGTCGTCGGCGTGC
>NZ_QTQF01000164.1:0-583 GCF_003854235.1 Burkholderia sp. Bp8998 | reverse complement strand
GGTCTGTCGGTCGTGCTGCTCGCGATCATTCTCGACCGCATCACCGAGAGCTTCGGCCGCGCGCCGGGCACCGCGAAGGCACCGCTGTTCGCGGGCCTGAAGCAGCTGCTCCGGGGTCAGGGGGAGGCCGTCCGAAACTGATTCGAACGAGGGACTGAACGCTTCTGTCGAGCGGCGTCGGGATTTCCCTAGGCTGACAACCATCGCACGGCGTTATTAAATAAATCAACATGATTTATTTAATAACGCCGTGCGCCTTTCCGAAAGCGAACTTCGTCGTCCCGAACGATCGATGTCGCGTGCAATCCGCGGCTGTGGAGGGGCGGACGCGTGCATCGACGTAGTTTGATGTCGGTTTGTGCAAGCGTCTCTGGAAGCATGAAATGGAAGCAAAGTGGCTTGAGGATTTCCTGAGTCTGGCCGACACGAAGAGTTTCTCGCGTGCGGCACGTACCCGGCATCTTACCCAGTCGGCATTCAGCAGACGAATCGCCGCACTCGAATCCTGGATGGACGCGAAGCTGGTCGACCGCAGCATCAACCCGATCACGCTGACGCCGGCCGGCCAGATGTTCCGCGGGCT
>NZ_QTQF01000163.1:0-600 GCF_003854235.1 Burkholderia sp. Bp8998 | reverse complement strand
CATCGGCGTCGACACTGATGCCATCGACCAGTTCGTCGATGCGCAGTTCGCCGGCAACGATGCGGTCGACGTCGGCAAGAATCGTGGACACGATCGACGGACACGCGGCAATCGCTTGAATCATGTCCTGCAGGCCATCTTCGATCCGTTTCGCGACCTCGATTTCACCGGCGCGGGTCAGCAGTTCGCTGGCCCCCATTTCACGCATGTACATCCGAACCGGATCCGTGGTGCGGCCGAATTCGGAATCGACGGTCGATAACGCAGCTTCCGCCTCCTCGTCCGCCTGATCGTCGGATGCCACGGCCGGCGCGGCGTCGGTCAGCAGGAGCGCTTCCGCGTCCGGCGCTTGTTCGTACACCGCCACGCCCATGTCGCTGAACGTGCTGACGATGGTGTCCATCGCCGCCGTTTGCGTAAAGTTGTCGGGCAGGTGATCGTTGATGTCCGCGTGGGTGAGATAGCCGCGCTCGCGACCGAGCGCGATCAACGCGCGCATCTGGTGCTGGCGCTCCTCATTCTGGCGCGCCAGCGACGCGGTGTCCGTCGGCGTCAGGGCCTGGGGCTTTCCCTTTGACACACGACGGCCGGCTTTTGCCG
>NZ_QTQF01000162.1:0-621 GCF_003854235.1 Burkholderia sp. Bp8998 | reverse complement strand
GGCTCGGGCAAGTCCACGCTGATCAAGACCGTGAACGGCCTCGAGCCGTTCCAGCAGGGCGAGATCCTCGTGAATGGGCAGTCGGTCGGCGACAAGAAGACGAACCTGTCGAAGCTGCGCTCGAAGGTGGGGATGGTGTTCCAGCATTTCGAGTTGTTCCCGCACCTGTCGATCACCGAGAACCTGACGCTCGCGCAGATCAAGGTGCTCGGCCGCGGCAAGGACGAAGCGGCCGACAAGGGCATGAAGCTGCTCGATCGCGTCGGCCTGAAGGCGCATGCGCACAAGTTTCCGGGCCAGCTGTCGGGCGGCCAGCAGCAGCGGGTCGCGATCGCGCGCGCGCTGTCGATGGACCCGATCGCGATGCTGTTCGACGAGCCGACGTCGGCGCTCGATCCGGAGATGATCAACGAAGTGCTCGACGTGATGGTCGAGCTCGCGCAGGAAGGGATGACGATGATGGTCGTCACGCACGAAATGGGCTTCGCGAAGAAGGTCGCCCATCGCGTGATCTTCATGGACAAGGGCGCGATCGTCGAGGACGACCGCAAGGACGATTTCTTCTCGAATCCGAAATCGGACCGCGCGAAGGACTTCCTCGCGAAGATCCTGCACTGAGCG
>NZ_QTQF01000161.1:0-626 GCF_003854235.1 Burkholderia sp. Bp8998 | reverse complement strand
CGGCTGGCGCGACGCATGCAACTCGACCACGCTGCCGGCAATGCGCTCGGCGAGTTGAACATCGCAATCACGGCCGAGCAGAACACCGAACACGACGTCGCGGTTGTGCCCTTGCTCGGCGAAGCGCATCGCCCATGCCACGAACCGCGCATATTCCGCTTCGCGCTCCGCGTTCAAGCGCTCCTCTTCTTCGCGAAGCCGTGCGTGACGGAGCATTTCCTCTGCGTAAGCGGTGTCATAGACGCGGCGCAGCTCCGGGTCCGAGAGAATCGCGTATGCCTCCTTGATCTCCTGAAATCGCGCATGCGCGTCCGCTTCGCACCCGACGTTGCGGTCGGGATGCGCTTTCATCGCCGCCTTTCGGTAGCCTCGCTTGATTTCCTCGTTGGTCGCGTTCTCGCACATACCGAGCAATTCATACATTGTCGTCATTGTGCGTCGGGATGAAAGTCGGATCGCGTTGATCGTAGCATGTCGCCGCAGCGCCAATCCGTCGGGTTGAGAATTCACCGGGTTCTGAACACCCCGAGTGCAGGTCAGGAGCGCTTTGGCAGATGACGGAATCTGAATCATTCTCATCGGAACGGCCGTTTGCCGACTGGAGCGGTCGCTCGAGTGTCCGAATG
>NZ_QTQF01000160.1:0-627 GCF_003854235.1 Burkholderia sp. Bp8998 | reverse complement strand
CGTCTTCACGTCCGGCACCTTCACGCCGGCCGCGCGCTTCGGCGGCTCGGCCACCTTCAGCGTCTTCAGACGCGGCGCGACGTCCACGCCCAGGTCTTCCGGCTTCACCGTTTCCAGCGGCTTCTTCTTCGCCTTCATGATGTTCGGCAGCGTCACGTAGCGCGGCTCGTTCAGGCGCAGGTCGGTCGTCACGACCGCCGGCAGCGTCAGCGACAGCGTTTCCGCGCCGCCGTCGACTTCACGTGCGACGGTCGCACGGCCGTCGGCGATCGTCACCTTCGACGCGAACGTCGCTTGCGGCAGACCTGCCAGCGCGGCCAGCATCTGGCCCGTCTGGTTCGAATCGTCGTCGATCGCCTGCTTGCCGAGGATCACCAGTTGCGGCTGTTCCTTGTCGACCAGCGCCTTCAGGATCTTCGCGACGGCCAGCGGCTCGACGCTGTCGTTCGACTCGACCAGGATCGCGCGATCCGCGCCGATCGCCAGCGCCGTGCGCAGCGTTTCCTGCGCCTGCGTCACGCCGACCGACACCGCGATCACTTCGGTCGCCACGCCCGCTTCCTTCAGGCGCACCGCTTCTTCCACCGCGATTTCGTCGAACGGGTTCATCGACATCTTCACGTTCGC
>NZ_QTQF01000159.1:0-632 GCF_003854235.1 Burkholderia sp. Bp8998 | reverse complement strand
CCCAAGGTCCAGCTGTCGGCGAGCGGGGTGTCGGGGCTGATTCCCATCGCGCCGAACACCTGCATCGCGCGATCGCACACGGCCGTATGCACAGTCGGCACGAGCGCCTTGATCATCGAGATTTCCTTGCGCGCGGCCTTCGCGCCGACCTTGTCGATCATCCACGCAGTCTTCAGCACGAGCAGGCGCGCCTGATCGATCTCGATGCGCGAGCGCGCGATCCATTCGCCGACCGTGCCGTGCTTGTTCAGCGGCTTGCCGAACGCGACGCGCGATTGCGCGCGGTCGATCATCAGTTCCAGCGCCAACTCCGCCGCCCCGATCGAGCGCATGCAGTGATGGATCCGGCCAGGCCCGAGGCGCGCCTGCGCGAGCGCGAAGCCGCTGCCTTCCTCGCCAAGCAGGTTGCGCGCCGGCACTCGCACGTTGTCGAACGTGATCTCGCAGTGCCCTTCCGGCGCGTAGTGATTGACCACCGTGATGTTGCGCACGATCGTCACGCCCGGCGTGTCGCGCGGCACGAGGATCATGCTCTGCTGCTGGTGCGACGCGGCCTCGGGATCGGTCTTGCCCATCACGATGAAGATCTTGCAGTTCGGATGCGCGGCGTTCGTGATGAACCACTTGCGGCC
>NZ_QTQF01000158.1:0-637 GCF_003854235.1 Burkholderia sp. Bp8998 | reverse complement strand
GCGCGCGACAGCGTGCGCGGCAGCGAATCGATCGCCAGCACCGTGGCGCGCTTCGCGGCCAGCTGCTGCATCAGCTCGGGGTTCTGCGCGGGCCACACGAAGCCGATCAGCGTGCCGCCTTCGCGCATCAGCGCGACTTCGTCGGCGCTCGGCGGGCGCACCTTGAAAACGATGTCGCTGCCCGACCACAGCTCGGCCGCCGTGGCGGCGATGCTCGCGCCCGCTGCACGGTATGCGTCGTCATCAAAGTTCGCGCCGGCACCGGCGCCGCTTTGGACGGCGACCGAAAATCCCAGCTTGATCAGTTTCTCGACCACTTCGGGGACGGTCGCTACGCGCCGTTCGCCGGTGGCTGTCTCCAGAGGAACTCCAATCCGTAATGTCATATCGTGAATAATCCGTAGTGGCCGTCGCAAGGAATTCGGGTCTGCAGTTCAAGTTACTACACTCAAAAGTCACTCAAGCCGACCTCGCCGGGTACAGTTGGTGGACCGCCACTTCGACGTCCAGGCCGACCTGAATCAATCGCGCCAACTCCGGCACCGCCTCGAAAATATCGAACTCCAAACCACAATCGAGCAGTACCGATGACTGGAGCTTGAGCGGCGGATTTCACAGGCGGCGAGGATTAACGAAT
>NZ_QTQF01000157.1:0-644 GCF_003854235.1 Burkholderia sp. Bp8998 | reverse complement strand
TGACGCTCGACTTCGTAATCGGCGAGGTAGCCGTAGCCGCCGTGGATCTGGATCGCATCCGAACACACGCGCTCGGCCATCTCGGACGCGAACAGCTTCGCCTGCGACGCTTCCGACAGGCACGGCAAGCCAGCCGTGCGCAGCTTCGCCGCGTGATGCACGAGCAGGCGCGCCGCGTTGATCTGCGTGGCCATGTCGGCGAGCTTCTGCTGGATCGCCTGGTGCTCCGCGATCGGCTTGCCGAACTGCACGCGCTCGCCCGCATAGCGGCGCGCCTTGTCGAACGCGGCACGCGCGATGCCGAGCGCCTGTGCGGCGATGCCGATGCGCCCGCCCTCGAGGTTCGACAGCGCGATCTTCAGCCCTTCGCCGCGATTGCCGAGCAGGTTCTCTTCCGGAATCGCGCAGTTCTCGAACGTGATCGGGCACGTGTCCGATGCGCGGATGCCCATCTTCTTCTCGGGCTTGCCGACGATGAAACCCGGCGTATCGGTCGGCACCAGGAACGCGGAAATGCCGCGCTTGCCGGCTTCCGGGTCGGTCATGGCAAAAACGATCGCGACGCCGGCGCGCTGGCCGTTGGTCACGAACTGCTTCGCGCCGTTCAGCACCCACTTGCCGTCGCGCAGCTCCGCCCGCGTGCG
>NZ_QTQF01000156.1:0-655 GCF_003854235.1 Burkholderia sp. Bp8998 | reverse complement strand
TCGATTTTGCCGGTTCGGACGCTCCGCTGAAGGATGAAGAACTCGCGAAGGAAGGCCTGTTCCAGTTCCCGACGGTGGTCGGCGGCGTGGTGCCGGTCGTCAACGTGCCGGGCGTGAAGGCCGGCGAACTGACGCTGTCGGGCCCGGTGCTCGGCGACATCTACCTCGGCAAGATCAAGAAGTGGAACGACCCGGCGATCGCCGCGCTGAACCCGAAGGTCAAGCTGCCGGATACGGACATCGCCGTTGTTCGCCGCGCTGACGGCTCGGGCACGAGCTTCATCTGGACGAACTACCTGTCGAAGGTCAACGACGAGTGGAAGTCGAAGGTCGGCGAAGGCACGACGGTCAACTGGCCGACGGGCACGGGCGGCAAGGGCAACGACGGCGTCGCGGCCTTCGTGCAGCGCCTGCCGGGCGCGGTCGGCTACGTCGAGTGGGCGTACGCGAAGAAGAACAACATGACCTACACTGCCCTGAAGAATTCGACGGGCACGGTGGTCGAGCCGAAGACGGAAACGTTCAAGGCCGCTGCTGCCGGCGCGAACTGGACGAAGTCGTTCTACCAGATCCTGACGAACCAGCCGGGCAAGGAAGCATGGCCGGTCGTCGGCGCGACGTTCGTGCTGCTGCACGCGAAGCAGGACAAGCCGGA
>NZ_QTQF01000155.1:0-670 GCF_003854235.1 Burkholderia sp. Bp8998 | reverse complement strand
ATGACTGGGGTGAAGTCGTAACAAGGTAGCCGTATCGGAAGGTGCGGCTGGATCACCTCCTTTCCAGAGCTTCTCGCCAAGTTGAGCGCTCACGCTTATCGGCTGTAAATTAAAGACAGACTCAGGGGTCTGTAGCTCAGTCGGTTAGAGCACCGTCTTGATAAGGCGGGGGTCGTTGGTTCGAATCCAACCAGACCCACCACCGTCTTGTGTGGCGGTACACACCTGAGGCAAATCTGTACATGGGGGCATAGCTCAGCTGGGAGAGCACCTGCTTTGCAAGCAGGGGGTCGTCGGTTCGATCCCGTCTGCCTCCACCAATCACCAACGCTAAGGGCTTGGTTCAGACACTGAACCGAGAATTTTGCATTGGCGATTGAGCCAGTCAGAGTGATACGTAGTATGTATCGGCTGTCGTTCTTTAACAATCTGGAAGAAGTAAGTAATTTGGATAGCGGAAGCGTCTTGAGATGGACGTGGAAACTATCCGGGTTGTGATTGTATCGATGTATCTCAAGATGATTCGAACTCTATGTTCGACTTAAATTGGAATACGGCACAACGCGAGAACTCAACCTGTAGCGACTGTCGATGAGACAGACTCGTTATAGGGTCAAGCGAACAAGTGCATGTGGTGGATGCCTTGGCGATCACAGGCGATGAAGGACGC
>NZ_QTQF01000154.1:0-689 GCF_003854235.1 Burkholderia sp. Bp8998 | reverse complement strand
CAATGACGACAATGTATGAATTGCTCGGTGTGTGCGAGAACGCCACCAACGAGGAAATCAAGCGCGGCTACCGAAAGGCGGCGATGAAAGCGCATCCCGACCGCAACGTCGGGTGCGAAGCGGACGCGCATGCGCGATTTCAGGAGATCAAGGAGGCATACGCGGTTCTCTCGGACCCGGAGCTGCGCCGCGTCTATGACACCGTTTACGCAGAGGAAATGCTCCGTCACGCACGGCTTCGCGAAGAAGAGGAGCGCTTGAAGGCGGAGCGCGAAGCGGAATATGCGCGGTTCGTGGCATGGGCGATGCGCTTCGCCGAACAAGGGCACAACCGCGACGTCGTGTTCGGTGTCCTGCTCGGCCGTGATTGCGATGTTCAACTCGCCGAGCGCATTGCCGGCAGCGTGGTCGAACTGCATGCGTCGCGCCAGCCGAGCGCATCGCGGGACGGGCAGCGTGATGAGCAGATGCCGCAATGCGAGAAGAGGGCGACACCGGCGCCAGAGAGCGACGCGCGAAGGAGTGACGAACACGTGCATAGGGACTTTTTCAGCGCTCTGTGGCACGGCGTGTTCGGGCTGCGCCCGTGAGTCCTGGTGGGTGACCGGTTTTGCGAGCGCGGAACTCGACCGCGATCGGTGCCCTCTTCGGGGGAGGTTCTTCGATCGACTGCTTCATGAATTGACGGC
>NZ_QTQF01000153.1:0-700 GCF_003854235.1 Burkholderia sp. Bp8998 | reverse complement strand
CCGAGCAACGCGTTAGTCATGAAACGATCTACGCGGCGATTTATACCCATCCCCGCGGCGGCTTGAAGCAGGCGATGATCGAGGCCCTGCGCCAGGAGAAGCCGGTGCGCGGCAACGCGCGCAAGACGTTGGCCCGCAAGAGCTTTGTACCGGAAGAACTGCGCATCATCCATCGACCCGAGGCAATCGAAACGCGCCAATGGCCCGGTCATTGGGAAGGCGATCTCATCAAAGGCGCCTTCAATCGCTCCTGCGTCGGCACGCTGGTCGAGCGCAAGACCCGGTTCGTCGTGCTGTGCCGCATGGATGGCTGTACGGCCCAGGACGCACTGGAGGGGTTCACGCGCCAGATGAAGAAACTCCCGGCCTTTCTGCGTGAGAGCCTGACGTACGATCGCGGATCGGAAATGACTTGCCATGTCGAGTTGGCTGAACGACTGAATCTGGACATCTGGTTCGCGGATCCCTACGCCCCTTGGCAACGGGGCAGCAACGAAAATACCAACGGCCTGCTGCGCCAGTTTCTGCCCAAGGGTGCCGACCTGTCAGGCGTCACCCAGATGCAATTGAACGACATTGCCAAACTGATGAACGGCCGCCCTCGCCAAACCCTCAACTGGAAAACCCCTGAAGAGGCTATGGCGATGGAATTGGCTGCCGCCGGATTGGCTAAACGTTGCACTTGATTCTTGAGACCACC
>NZ_QTQF01000152.1:0-734 GCF_003854235.1 Burkholderia sp. Bp8998 | reverse complement strand
GGCAATACGTCGTCGGTTACGTCGTTCAGTTTCACGCTCGACACGTCGGCCGCTGCGCCCGGTGTTGCGTTGACGACCGACTCCGGCAGCAGCGCCACTGATCACATCACCAATGTCGGCACCTTGAACCTCACCGGTGTCGAAACCGGTGCAGTTGTCGAATATTCGATCGATGGCGGCCATACCTGGAACACCAGTTTCAGCGCCGCTGAAGGCGTGAACGACGTACAGGTCCGGCAAACCGATATCGCGGGCAATACGTCGTCGGTTACGTCGTTCAGTTTCACGCTCGATACGTCGGCCGCTGCGCCCGGTGTTGCGTTGACGACGGACTCCGGCAGCAGCGCCACCGACCACATCACCAATGTCGGCACCTTGAATCTCACCGGTGTCGAAACCGGCGCCACCGTCGAATACTCGATCGACGGCGGCCATACCTGGAACACCAGTTTCAACGCCGTTGAAGGCGTGAACGATGTACAGGTCCGGCAGATCGACGTCGCAGGCAACACCTCGTCGGCCACGTCGTTCAGTTTCACGCTCGATACGTCGGCCGCTGCGCCCGGTGTTGCGTTGACGACGGACTCCGGCAGCAGCGCCACCGACCACATCACCAATGTCGGCACCTTGAATCTCGCCGGTGTCGAAACCGGCGCCACCGTCGAATACTCGATCGATGGCGGCCATACCTGGAATACGGGCTTCAACGCCGTTGAAGGCGTGAACGACGTACA
>NZ_QTQF01000151.1:0-761 GCF_003854235.1 Burkholderia sp. Bp8998 | reverse complement strand
GCGAAGCCGAGGTACTGCAGCACTTCGGCGATCGGGAACAGCTCGTCCACTTCCAGATGCAGCGTGCGCGCGATTTCCGGCATGTCCGCGCGGCCGTGGTACGGCGCCATCGCGAGTGTCTCGATCAGGCCGGCCATCAGGTTGGTCGACACCTGCGGCAGCCAGCTGCCGAGCTCCAGCCCCTTCTTCGTCGCCTCGTTGGTCTGGCGCGCGGTCATCTTCGCGTAGATGTCGTCGACCAGCTTGCGGAAATCCGGATCCAGCCGGTTGCGCGGATGCTTGAACGGCACCTTGATCTCGGCGATCACGCGGCCCGGGTTCGACGACAGCACCAGAATGCGGTCGCACATGAACACCGCTTCCTCGATGTTGTGCGTGACGATCAGCACCGACTTGATCGGCATCCTGCCTTGCGTCCACAGGTCGAGCAGGTCGGTACGCAGCGTTTCGGCGGTCAGCACGTCGAGCGCGGAAAACGGCTCGTCCATCAGCAGGATCGTCGGGTCGACGACGAGCGCGCGCGCAAAGCCCACGCGCTGGCGCATCCCGCCCGACAGCTCGCGCGGATACGCGTTCTCGAAGCCGTCAAGACCGATCAGGTCGATCGCGGCGAGCGCGCGTTCGCGCCGCTCGCGCGCGCCGACGCCGAGCGCCTCCAGCCCGGCTTCCACGTTCTGCAGCACGGTCAGCCACGGGAACAGCGCGAAGGTCTGGAACACCATCGCGACGCCTTCGGCCGGGCCGCGCAGCGGCTTGCCGAG
>NZ_QTQF01000150.1:0-771 GCF_003854235.1 Burkholderia sp. Bp8998 | reverse complement strand
TTACTGCATGAACCAGCCGTGGCTGACGACGAACGACTGGCCCGTGAGCGCGGCGCTCGGGAACGCCGACAGGAACAGCACCGTCTGCGCGACGTCCTGCACCGTCGTGAACACGCCGTCGACCGTGTTGCCGAGCATCACCTTCTTCACCACTTCCTCTTCGCTGATCCCGAGCTCCTTCGCCTGCTCCGGAATCTGCTTGTCGACCAGCGGCGTGCGCACGAAGCCCGGACACACGACGTGCGAGCGCACATTGTGCTTCGCGCCTTCCTTCGCCAGCACGCGGGCCAGACCGAGCAGCCCGTGCTTGGCCGTCACGTACGCCGACTTCAGCGGCGACGCTTCGTGCGAGTGCACCGAACCCATGTAGATCACGACGCCGCCGCGATCGTCCTTGTACATGTGCTTGAGCGCGGCCTTGGTCGTCAGGAATGCGCCGTCGACGTGGATCGCCTGCATCTTCTTCCAGTCGGAGAACGCGTAGTTCTCGATCGGGTTGACGATCTGGATGCCCGCGTTCGACACGAGGATATCGACCGAGCCGAACGTTTCGGCGACCTTGTCGATGCCGCTGTTGACCGCTTCCTCGCTGGTCACGTCCATCGCGACGCCGATCGCCTTGCCGCCAGCCTTGACGATCTCGTCGGCCACCGCATTTGCGCCGTCCTGGTTCAGGTCGGCGATCGCGACGGCCGCGCCCGCCTTCGCGAGCTCCAGTGCGATTTCCTTGCCGATGCCGCTTGCGGCACCCGTGACGACTGCGGTCTTGCC
>NZ_QTQF01000149.1:0-778 GCF_003854235.1 Burkholderia sp. Bp8998 | reverse complement strand
GGCGGCTTCGGCACCGACCTGATGCTGAAGGATCTCGGCCTCGCGAACGACGCCGCGAAGCAGGCGCGCCAGCCCGTCTATCTCGGCGCGCTCGCGCAGCAGCTGTACCAGACGATGAGCAGCCGCGGCGACGGGCAACTCGATTTCTCGGCGGTGATCCGCCTGTACCAACCGGCCACGAAGAAGGACGCGTCATGATCGAACTCGACTACGTCGACGACGGCGCGATCGCGTGCGCGACGCTCAAGCGTCCGCCCGCGAACGCCTTTACCGCCGACGGACTGCAGCAGCTGCAGGCAACCGTCGCCGCATTGAACGAGAACCCGCGCGTGCGCGCGCTGGTGATCACCGGCGACGGCCCGAAGTTCTTCAGCGCGGGCGCCGACCTGAACACGTTCGCCGACGGCGACCGCGCGGTCGCGCGTGCAATGGCCGCGCGTTTCGGCGCGGCCTTCGAGGCGCTGCATGACGCGCGCGTCGTGACGATCGCGGCGATCAACGGCTATGCGATGGGCGGCGGCCTCGAATGCGCGCTCGCGTGCGACTTGCGGATCGCCGAGGCGCACGCGCAGATGGCGCTGCCCGAGCCGTCGGTCGGCCTGCTGCCGTGCGGGCTCGGCACGCAGACGCTGCCCTGGCTCGTCGGCGAAGGCTGGGCGAAGAAGATCATCCTGGCCGGCACGCGTGTCGACGCGGCGACGGCGCTCAGGATCGGCCTCGTCGAGGACGTGGTCGAAAGCGGCGCGGCCCGCGATGCGGCGCTGGCGCTCGCGCGCAA
>NZ_QTQF01000148.1:0-780 GCF_003854235.1 Burkholderia sp. Bp8998 | reverse complement strand
CGGCCCGCGCGAATCGATGGAATACGACGTCGTGATCGTCGGCGGCGGCCCCGCCGGGCTGTCTGCGGCGATCCGGCTCAAGCAGCTGGCCGCCGAGAAAGGCACCGAGATCGGCGTATGCGTGCTCGAGAAGGGTTCCGAGATCGGCGCGCACATCCTGTCGGGGGCGGTGATGGACCCGCGCGCGATCACCGAGCTGTTCCCCGACTGGAAGGAACAGGGCGCGCCGCTCACCGTCGAGGTGACGGAAGACCGCTTCCTGTTCCTTTCTGAAAAAAGCGCGGTCACCACGCCGAACTGGGCGCTGCCCGCCAACTTCCAGAACCACGGCAACTACGTGATTTCGCTGGGCAACGTGACCCGCTGGCTCGGCCAGCAGGCCGAAGCGCTGGGCGTGGAGATCTTCCCGGGCTTCCCGGCCGCCGAGATTCTGTATAACGACGACGGCTCGGTGAAGGGTGTCGCGACCGGCAACATGGGTGTGGGCAAGGACGGCGAGCCGACCGAGAACTTCCAGCTCGGCATGGAGCTGCACGCGAAGTACACGCTGTTCGCCGAAGGCTGCCGCGGTCATCTGGGCCGCCAGCTGATCTCGAAGTTCAAGCTCGACGCGAACGCCGATCCGCAAGCGTACGGGATCGGCATCAAGGAACTGTGGGAAATCGATCCCGCGAAGCACAAGCCGGGTCTCGTGATCCACACGGCCGGCTGGCCGCTGAAGTCCGATACGTACGGCGGCTCGTTCCTGTATCACATGGACAACAACCAGGTCGTGGTCGG
>NZ_QTQF01000147.1:0-816 GCF_003854235.1 Burkholderia sp. Bp8998 | reverse complement strand
TACATGGTCGCCGACGCATCGGGCGGCACGTCGCAGGCCGCGCACGACTTCGCGATGCAGCGCATGGTGCAGGCGGGTGTCGTGCCCGTCACGTGGCAGCAGGTTCTGCTCGAATGGCAGCGCGACTGGGCGCGCCGCGAGAGCTACGACGCGGTGATGGCGATCGCGAAGGAGCATTCGGGCGCGTACGGGATGGGCGTCGACTATGCGTACACGATGGTCCACAAGGCCGCCGAGCGTACGCAGACGCCGCACGAGTCGCTGCCGCCCGTGCCGGCGAAGTGACGCGGATAGTCGCGACTATCGATGCCGCCGCGGCGTGTGCCATGCGCGCGCCGCGGCGGCGATACGTCAATGCGGGCGGTGTGACGCGGTTGGCCCGCGCACGCCGCCCGCGGAGTGCTTGCGGGGCGAACGCCCGCATGTCAGTTTGTTCGGGAGATTGATCGTATGGAACCTTATCTGGTTTCCCTGGGTGCGGGCCTGCTGATCGGCGTGATCTACAGTGCCATCAAGGTTCGCTCTCCCGCACCGCCGCTGATTGCCCTGGTCGGGTTGCTCGGCATGTTGATTGGCGTGCAGGCGGTCCCCGCCCTCAAGCAGCTCGTCGGCCTTTGATCGAAGTGAGGTGACGCATATGACCGCAACCGAAACCCAACCGGATCTGATTCTCCGCAATGGCAGGTTCACGACCCTCGACCGCGCGAACCCGACAGCGACCGCGGTGGCGATCGCCGCGGGCCGCTTCGTCGCGGTCGGCAGCGAAGCGGAGGTGATGCCGCTCGCGGGCCGCGCGACGAAGGTCGTCGACCTCGG
>NZ_QTQF01000146.1:0-821 GCF_003854235.1 Burkholderia sp. Bp8998 | reverse complement strand
GCGGAAGTGCTGATGCGGGTTCGCAACATGCTGGAAGTTCGGTTGCTGCACCGGGAGTTGCGCAAGCGCGGTGACGCGCTCGAGCAGAAGGTGCGGGAAGTGGAGGCGAGCCATGAACTGATCAGCCGTCAGAGCGACGAACTCAGGCAGCTTTACGCGAAGGTCGTCGCCGAGCAGAAGGTGTCGGAGCGGCTGCTGCTCAACATGCTGCCTTATCCGATCGCCGAGCGGCTGAAGTCGCATCTCGACGACATCGCGGGGAGTTTCCCGGAAGTGATTGCGGACCGCTTTCCCGAGGTGTCGGTGCTGTTCGCGGATATCGTGGATTTCACCGGCTTCTCGGCCGGCATGCGTCCCGAGCAGCTCGTCGAGATGCTCAACGAGATCTTTACCGGCTTCGACACCATTGCCGACCACCGCGGCCTCGAGAAGATCAAGACGATCGGCGACGCGTACATGGCGGCCGCGGGGCTGCCCGTTCCCGCCGAGGACCATGCGATGCGGGCCGCGAATATGGCGCTCGACATGATCGACGCGATGGCCCGCTTCAACGAGGTCCGGCGCTGCAACCTGCAATTGCGGATCGGCGTCAACAGCGGCGAGGTTGTGGCCGGCGTGATTGGCAAGCGCAAGTTCATCTACGACCTGTGGGGTACGGCCGTCAATCTCGCGAGCCGGATGGAGTCGCAGGGCGTCGCCGGACGTGTGCAGGTGACGGAGGCGACCCGCGTCAAGCTCGGGGAAGCGTTCGTCGTCGAGGCGCGCGGCACGATCGCGGCGAAAGGCATCGGCGAGCTCCATACGTGGTTCCTGGTCGGCAG
>NZ_QTQF01000145.1:0-840 GCF_003854235.1 Burkholderia sp. Bp8998 | reverse complement strand
GGCTTCACGCGCTCGAAATCCGCGTCGCTGCCGCCGACCATGAAGGTCAGCGTGCCGGCCGCCGCGCCGCCGGTGCCGCCCGACACGGGCGCATCGACGAACGCGCCGCCGTGCTCGCGCACGAGCGCGCCGAACGCCTGCGCGCTCGCCGGGTCGATCGTGCTCGAATCGATCACGGTCGCGCCGGCGTCGAGGCCGGCCAGCACGCCGTTCTCGCCGGCGAGCACCGAGCGCACGTGCGGCGCGGCCGGCAGCATCGTGATCACGAAGGTCGCGCCCGCCGCCGCGTCGCGCGGCGATGCGGCCACCTGCGCGCCGGCGTCCTGCAGCGCGCGCAATGCGTCGGCGCTCAGGTCGAACGCATGCACTTCATGGCCGCCCTTCAGCAGGTTCAGCGCCATCGGCGCACCCATGTGGCCCAGTCCGATAAAACCGATCTTCATGGTCATCTCCTCCGCGGCTCAATGCAGCCGGATTGTCGTGTTCACCGGGCCGGCCGTCGTGTCGTCGTCGAACCAGCGCGCTGTGACCGTCTTGGTCTGCGTATAGAACTGCACGACCTGCTTGCCGTACGGGCCGAGATCGCCGAGCTTCGAGCCGCGCGAACCGGTGAAGCTGAAGAACGGCACCGGCACCGGAATCGGGATGTTGATGCCGACCTGACCGACGTCGATCTCGCTCTGGAACTTGCGTGCCGCCGCGCCGCTCTGCGTGAAGATGCCCACGCCGTTACCCATCGGGTTCGCGTTGACGAGCGCGATCGCTTCGTCGAGCGTGTCGACTTCCATCACGACCAGCACCGGCCCGAAGATTTCATGCGTATAGACCGTCATGTCGGGC
>NZ_QTQF01000144.1:0-935 GCF_003854235.1 Burkholderia sp. Bp8998 | reverse complement strand
GCGCGGCTGATGATGGCGTCGATCGCGGTGCTGTCGCTGCTGTCGATCCAGATCTACCAGGGCGATCTCGCGCGCGCCGATTCGGCGTTCTTCCTCAAGTACTTCCTGTCGAGCCAGTCCGCGATCCTGTGGATGAGCGCGCTGTTCGTGCTCGCGACGATCTTCTACTGGATCGGCCTGCTCGCGCGCTCGGCGTCGGGCGCCGCGATCGGCCAGAAGCTCACGTGGGTCGCCGTGCTGATGGGCTTCACCGGCCTGATGGTGCGCTGGTACGAGTCCTACCTGATCGGCGCCGACGTCGGGCATATCCCGGTGTCGAACCTGTATGAAGTGTTCGTGCTGTTCAGCCTGATCACCGCGCTGCTCTATCTGTATTACGAAGGCCACTACGGCACGCGCGCGCTCGGCGCGTTCGTGCTGCTGGTCATCAGCGCGGCCGTCGGCTTCCTGATGTGGTACTCGGTCGCGCGCGACGCGCAGCAGATCCAGCCGCTCGTGCCGGCGCTGCAGAGCTGGTGGATGAAGATCCACGTGCCGGCGAACTTCATCGGCTACGGCAGCTTCGCGCTGTCGGCGATGGTGTCGGTCGCGTACCTGATGAAGGAGCGCGGCATGCTCGCCGATCGTCTGCCGACGCTCGAGGTGCTCGACGACGTGATGTACAAGTCGATCGCGGTCGGCTTCGCGTTCTTCACGATCGCGACGATCCTCGGCGCGCTGTGGGCCGCGGAAGCATGGGGCGGCTACTGGAGCTGGGACCCGAAGGAAACCTGGGCGCTGATCGTATGGCTCAACTACGCGGCCTGGCTGCACATGCGCCTGATGAAGGGCCTGCGCGGCGTGGCCGCCGCCTGGTGGGCGCTCACGGGCCTGCTCGTGACGACGTTCGCGTTCCTCGGCGTCAACATGTTCCTGTCCGGGCTGCACAGCTACGG
>NZ_QTQF01000143.1:0-1002 GCF_003854235.1 Burkholderia sp. Bp8998 | reverse complement strand
TGCGATCGCGCGATGCAGGTGTTCGGCGCGATGGGAATCAGCCCCGACACCCCGCTCGCCGACAGCTGGACCTTGGGCCGCGCGCTGCGCTTCGCGGACGGCCCGGACGAGGTGCATCTGCAGGCGATCGCGCGCATGGAAATCAAGGACGCGAGGCCCGGGTCGAGCGCGCCTTACCTGACCGTGCCGCCGCGGGCCTGATCGCGGCACGCGCTGTCCACGAGGCGGCGCGTGCGGGCCGCGGCAAAGAGGTCTCGCCGCACGATGAAGCAATCCGTCTCGACGTTTTTATGGAAGCGTCTTAGGACTAAATGGCGAAGGTTGCGTAACGCTTTCATTTCTACAACTGATACCCGGAAGTTTCCCGGTTTGTCGACAATTAATTTCCCTGAACGATGAGAACTTGCATGAAGAAATCTCGCCGCACTTTTATGATCACGACCGCCGGTGCCGCTTCGAGTCTGGTACTTGCGCGTCTCGCATTCGCCGATTCCCAGAAGGTATCCGATAGTGACGCCACGGCCCAGGCACTCGGCTACAGGTCCGACGCGACCAAGGTCGACAAGACGAAGTACGCGAAGTACGCCGCTGGACAGATCTGTGGCAATTGCTCGCTCTATCAGGGCAAGCCGAGCGACACGTTCGCGCCTTGCCCGATGTTCGGGGGCAAGCAGGTCGCTGGCAAGGGCTGGTGCAATGCCTATAGCAGGAAAGCCTGACGCAATGGCCCGTGTCGGCGGTCGCTGAAGCGCCAGTTGGCGACGACAGAGAATGGCCGAACGTCAAGACTAGACAATTCGTGATCCGAAACTAAAAGGCTGACCGTATGAGTGCTTTCGCGGGGACGATCCGGTTCAAGATCATGCTGATGCTCGGCGTCTGCGTGGCGCTGATGATGGCGATCGGTCTGATGGGCCTGCGCGGTCTCGCGAGGCTCAGCACCGACATGGGCAGCATGTATTCGGCGAGTACCGTGCCGATCGAGGACCTCGCCGCGATGCA
>NZ_QTQF01000142.1:0-1005 GCF_003854235.1 Burkholderia sp. Bp8998 | reverse complement strand
TGCGATCGCGCGATGCAGGTGTTCGGCGCGATGGGAATCAGCCCCGACACCCCGCTCGCCGACAGCTGGACCTTGGGTCGCACGCTGCGCTTCGCGGACGGCCCGGACGAGGTGCATCTGCAGGCGATCGCGCGCATGGAGATCAAGGACGCGAGGCCCGGGTCGAGCGCGCCGTACCTGACCGTGCCGCCGCGGGCCTGATCGCGGCACGCGCTGTCCACGAGGCGGCGCGTGTGTGCCGCGGCGAAGAGGTCTCGCCGCACGATGAAGCAATCCGTCTCGACGTTTTTATGGACGCGTCTTATATAGGATTAAATGGCGAAGATTGCGTAACGCCTTCATTTCTACAACTGATACCCAGAAGTTTCTCGGTTTGTCGGCAATTAATTTCTCTAAACGATGAGAATTTGCATGAAGAAATCTCGCCGCACTTTTATGATCACGACCGCCGGTGTCGCTTCGAGTCTGGTACTTGCGCGTCTCGCATTCGCCGATTCCCCGAAGGTATCCGACAGTGATGCCACGGCCCAGGCACTCGGCTACAGGTCCGACGCGACCAAGGTCGACAAGGCGAAGTACGCGAAGTACGCCGCTGGACAGATCTGCGGCAATTGCACGCTCTATCAGGGCAAGCCGAGCGACACATTCGCGCCTTGCCCGATGTTCGGGGGCAAGCAGGTCGCGGGCAAGGGCTGGTGCAATGCCTATAGTAGGAAAGCCTGACGCAATGACCCGTGTCGGCGGTCGCTGAAGCGCCACTTGGCGACGACAGAGAATGACCGGACGTCGAGACCAGACAATTCATATCCGAAACTAAAGGGCTGGCCGTATGGGTGCTTACGCGGGGACGATCCGGTTCAAGGTCATGCTGATGCTCGGCGTCTGCGTAGCACTGATGATGGCGATCGGTCTGATGGGCTTGCGCGGCCTCGCGAGGCTCAGCACCGACATGGGCAGCATGTATTCGGCGAGTACCGTGCCGATCGAGGACCTCGCCGCGATGCA
>NZ_QTQF01000141.1:0-1041 GCF_003854235.1 Burkholderia sp. Bp8998 | reverse complement strand
TGTCGTGCTTCACGCGCTCGACGATCCCTTCGTCGCGCAGCAGCTTCAGGTTCGCGACCGCCACCGCCGCTGCGACCGGATGGCCCGAGTACGTGAGGCCGTGATTGAATTCGCCGTTGTCGATGATCGGGCGCGCGATGCGTTCGTGGATGCCCACCGCCCCCATCGGCACATAGCCCGACGTCAGGCCCTTGGCCATCGTGATCAGGTCCGGCTCGAAGCCGAAGTGCTGGTGCGCGAACCATTCGCCGGTGCGGCCGAAGCCGCCGATCACTTCGTCGGCGACGAGCAGGATGTCGTACTTGCGGCAGATCCGCTGGATTTCCGGCCAGTACGTCGACGGCGGGAAGATCACGCCGCCCGCGCCCTGGAACGGCTCGCCGATGAACGCGGCGACGTTCTCCGCGCCGAGTTCGAGGATCTTCGCTTCCAGCTGCTGCGCGCGTGCGAGGCCGAACGCCTCGGGCATCTCGCCGGCTTGCGCCTCGCCGAAGAAGTACGGCTGGTCGATGTGGACGATGTGCTCGACCTTCGACGGCATCTGCTCGTGCATGTAGCCCATCCCGCCGAGCGTGCCGCCGGCGATCGTCGAGCCGTGGTAGCCGTTCTTGCGCGAGATCACGAACTTCTTCTGCGGCTTGCCCTGCACGCGCCAGTACTGGTGCACGAGACGCAGCACGGTGTCGTTGCCTTCCGAGCCGCTGTTGCAATAGAAGAAGTGGTTGAAGCCCGCCGGCGTGACTTCGGCAAGCATTGCCGACAGTTCGATCACCGGCGGGTGCGTCGTCTTGAAGAACGTGTTGTAGAACGGCAGCTCCTGCAACTGGCGATACGCGGCGTCCGCGAGTTCCTTGCGGCCGTAGCCGACGTTCACGCACCAGAGGCCGGCCATCCCGTCGATGACCTTGTTGCCGTCCGAGTCCCACAGGTAGACGCCGTCGGCCTTCACGATCACGCGGCTGCCCGCGCGATTGAGCGCCCCCATGTCCGAGAACGGGTGGATATGGTGCGCGGCGTCGAGCGCGCGGTATTCGGCGGTCG
>NZ_QTQF01000140.1:0-1052 GCF_003854235.1 Burkholderia sp. Bp8998 | reverse complement strand
CAGGAAGATCACATCGAGCTGATCGCGTCGGAAAACTACACGAGCCCGGCCGTGATGGCCGCACAGGGTTCGCAGCTCACGAACAAGTACGCGGAAGGTTATCCGGGCAAGCGCTACTACGGCGGCTGTGAATACGTCGACGTGGTCGAGCAGCTGGCGATCGACCGTGTGAAGCAGCTGTTCGGCGCGGAAGCAGCGAACGTGCAGCCGAACTCGGGTTCGCAGGCGAACCAGGGCGTGTTCTTCGCGATGCTCAAGCCGGGCGACACGATCATGGGGCTGAGCCTCGCGCATGGTGGCCACCTGACGCACGGTTCGCCGGTGAACATGTCGGGCAAGTGGTTCAACGTCGTCAGCTACGGCCTGAACGAAAACGAAGACATCGACTACGACGCGGCCGAGAAGCTGGCGAACGAACACAAGCCGAAGCTGATCGTGGCGGGTGCATCGGCATTCGCACTGAAGATCGACTTCGAGCGTCTGGCGAAGATCGCGAAGTCGGTCGGCGCGTACCTGATGGTCGACATGGCGCACTACGCCGGCCTGATCGCAGCGGGCGTGTACCCGAACCCGGTGCCGCACGCGGATTTCGTGACGACGACGACGCACAAGAGCCTGCGCGGCCCGCGCGGCGGCGTGATCCTGATGAAGTCGGAGTATGAGAAGCAGATCAACTCGGCGATCTTCCCGGGCATCCAGGGCGGCCCGCTGATGCACGTGATCGCGGCGAAGGCGGTGGCGTTCAAGGAAGCGCTGTCGCCGGCGTTCAAGGAATATCAGCAGAAGGTGGTCGAGAACGCACGCGTGCTGGCTGAAACGCTGGTCAAGCGCGGCCTGCGGATCGTGTCGGGCCGCACGGAAAGCCACGTGATGCTGGTCGATCTGCGCGCGAAGAACATTACGGGCAAGGCAGCGGAAGCGGCGCTCGGTGCGGCGCACATCACGGTGAACAAGAACGCGATCCCGAACGACCCGGAAAAGCCGTTCGTGACGAGCGGCATCCGTCTGGGTTCGCCGGCGATGACGACGCGCGGGTTCGGCCCGGCGGAAGC
>NZ_QTQF01000139.1:0-1145 GCF_003854235.1 Burkholderia sp. Bp8998 | reverse complement strand
GTCGACCGTTGCGGCATGCCGCGCGACGCGTTTGTCGAGTCGTTCCCGGGCCACGAGACCGACCTCGAATGGACGAACCGCACGGCGGCCACCTCGCAGCGGTTTGGCGCGGCGCTCGAACGACATCTGCCGGCGATTCAGGCGGCGCAGCAGAAACTCGTCGACATCGAGTCCCGGGTCTCGTTGCCGCTCCAGCAGCTCAAGCAGATCAACCGCCAGATGAGTGCCGCGGAACTGAAAATGCGGCAGGCCAAGCGCGAGATGATCGAGGCGAACCTTCGTCTTGTCATTTCAATCGCCAAGAAATACGTGAACCGCGGCATGCAGTTCCTGGATTTGATCCAGGAGGGCAATATCGGCCTGATGAAGGCCGTGGACAAGTTCGAATACCGGCGCGGCTGGAAGTTCTCGACCTACGCGACCTGGTGGGTTCGACAGGCTGTCACGCGTGCGCTCGCCGATCAGGCGCGGACCATTCGCGTGCCGGTCCACATGATCGAGACGATCAACAAGCTGAACCGGATATCGCGCGAAATCCTGCAACAGACCGGGCAGGAAGCGCATCCCGCCGTGCTGGCAAAGCGCATGGAGATGTCCGAGGAGAAAGTGCTCAGTATCCTCAAGATCGCCAAGCAACCTGTCTCGCTCGAAAGCCCGGTGGGTGACGATGGCGATGCGACGCTTGGCGACATGATCGAGGATGCGTCGGCGAGTTCACCGGCTGAGGCGGCGATTCACGCGAACATGCGCGCGGCGATCGACGAGGCACTCAACGGGTTGTCGCCGCGCGAGGCCAAGGTTCTGCGGATGCGATTCGGGCTCGACACAAACTCCGATCACACGCTTGAAGAGGTCGGCAAGCAGTTCGACGTGACCCGCGAGCGGATCCGTCAGATCGAGAGCAAGGCGATGCGCAAGCTGATGCATCCCAGCCGTGCGGACAAGCTCAGGCCCTTTCTCGAGCGCTGAGGCAAGCCGGGCGTGGTATCCCTTCGACGCCCGGCTCCAGACTTGCAGCGATCACGCGTCGGCCTGATCGTTGCCTGGCCGGGCGTGTTCGCTGCGGGGAAAACTTACAGCGGCTTGATGCTGGCGGCCTGCTTCCCCTTGGGGCCCTGCTTGACCTCGAAGCTGACCTTCTGGCC
>NZ_QTQF01000138.1:0-1154 GCF_003854235.1 Burkholderia sp. Bp8998 | reverse complement strand
GACCATCTTAAAATAGGAGACAGAGCATGAATCGACGTCAGTTCGTGAAGGACCTCTCTCTGGGTGCGCTCGCCGCCTCTACACTGCCCGTCTTTCGCAGCGCCCACGCAGCAGAGTTCACTTACAAGATCGCCCACAGCACTCCGACCACGCACCCCTTGCACATTCGGCTGACCGAGGCCGCCGCAAAGATCAAGGCCGATACGAAAGGCCGCTTCGAGCTGCAGGTGTTCCCGTCCGACCAATTGGGCGCTCAAACCGACGTCCTCGGTCAGGTGCGATCCGGCGCAACCGACTTCTTCGCGCTCTCCGGCGTCGTGCTGTCAACTCTGGTGCCCGCCGCGGCAATCAGCGGCGTCGGCTTCGCGTTCAAAAGCTATGACGCCGTCTGGAAAGCCATGGACGGCAATCTTGGTGCCTTCATCCGTGCCGAAATCGATAAGACGCGCTCCCTGTTCGCGTTCGAGAAAGTCTGGGACAACGGCTTCCGCCAGATCACCAGCTCCAATCGCCCCGTTGCGACCCCCAAGGACCTCCAGGGCATGAAGATTCGCGTCCCCCCATCCTCGATGTGGGTCTCCCTCTTCAAGGCGCTTGATGCCCTGCCCACCACCATCACCGCCAACGAGCTCTACTCCTCGCTCCAGACCAAGATCGTCGATGCGCAGGAGAACCCGCTCGCGGTCGTGTCCAGTTTCAGGCTCTACGAAGTGCAGAAGTACTGCTCTCTCACGAACCACATGTGGGATGGATTCTGGATTCTCGCGAACCGCAACAACTTCGACGCCTTGCCGCCCGACGTACAAAGCGTCGTCAGAAAGCATCTGAATGACGCCGCCGTGGCAGAGCGGCAGGACCTGGTCAAATTCAACGCCTCATCGCAACAGCTACTGGTCGGCAAGGGTATGCAGTTCACTACGCCGAAAACCACCGACTTCCAAGACAAGCTTCGCGCCGCCGGCTACTACACCCAGTGGAAAAGCAAGTTCCCCGCCGCAGGATGGGCCCAACTAGAGGCCGTTGCCGGTCGTCTGTAAGGAGGCACTATGAACCACTCCGCCACCACCGCTCTGTCCAACTCGCAGTCCCGCTGCCCGACGATCGAGCGCGTCCTTGCCTCCGCCGTCTCCTGGATCGGTGCATTCCTTTTGGTC
>NZ_QTQF01000137.1:0-1159 GCF_003854235.1 Burkholderia sp. Bp8998 | reverse complement strand
GGAATGTCTGCAAAACCTTCGCGTGACGGCGGCATGTGAGACAGTAGCGGCATGAAACAGATCAGCCTTGTTGGAACGGGATTCGAGGTCTCGACGAAGCGTACGCGCAAACGGGAATTCCTCGAAGAGATGAATCGGGTGGTGCCGTGGGCGCAACTGGTGGCGCTGATCGCACCGCATGCGCCGAACGCGAAGACCGGACGCCCGCCGTTCGCGGTGGAAACGATGCTGCGCATCCATTTCCTGCAGCAGTGGTTCAACCTGTCCGATCCGGGCATGGAAGAAGCGCTGTACGACATGCCGCTGTTTCAGCAGTTTGCGGGGCTGGACGTGGGCGCGGACCGACTGCCTGACGAGTCGACGATCCTGCGCTTTCGCCACTTGCTGGAGCGGCATGAACTGGCCACGCAGATTCTGGCGACGGTCAACGGCGTGCTGGCGCAACAGGGGTTGCTGCTCAAGGAAGGCACGGTGGTGGATGCCACGCTGATTGCCGCGCCGAGTTCGACGAAGAACCAGGAAGGCAAGCGCGATCCGGAAATGCATCAGACGAAGAAAGGCAACCAGTGGCACTTTGGCATGAAGGCGCACATCGGCGTGGATGCCGACAGCGGCCTGGTGCACACGGTGGTGGGGACGGCGGCGAACGTGAACGACGTGACCCAGGCGCATGAGCTGGTGCATGGCAAGGAGTCGGACGTGTTTGCCGATGCCGGGTATCAGGGCGTGGAGAAGCGCGACGATACGCAGAAAATCAAGGCGTGCTGGCATGTGGCCCTGCGCCCGGGCCTGCGTCGCCAGCTTGACAGTAACGTCGCGAAGGATGCGCTCATTGAGCGGCTCGAACAGGTCAAGGCCAGCATCCGGGCCAAAGTCGAGCACCCGTTCCGGGTGATCAAGCTGCAGTTCGGGCACGTCAAGGTGCGTTATCGCGGGTTGAAGAAGAACACGGCGCAGTTGCACACGCTGTTTGCGCTGGCAAACGTGTGGATGGCTCGCCACCGAATGAAACCGGCGGGCTGATCGAGCCAGAGATGGCGGATCGCATGTCATTCGCGCCATACGTCACGGGGTCCGCGCAGTGTATGGCGTGATGGGCAGGGGCATCGGTCGCTGAATTGATGCCTCGTCGAGAGTTACGCGGTTATGCAGACCTTCC
>NZ_QTQF01000136.1:0-1167 GCF_003854235.1 Burkholderia sp. Bp8998 | reverse complement strand
CTAGTGTCCTGTTCCGTTGTTAACTGGTCTATATTCACGTAGCATGTTGACGTCAACGGAACGGGAGACGTCAACATGGCGATGGGACGACCGAAGGCGGAACTGGTGCTGAGCGAAGACGAGCGTTCGCAACTGACATCGATAGCGCGTTCTCGCTCGATTTCGGCTGCGCTGGTCTCGCGGGCGCGCATCGTGCTGGCGGCGGCTGACGGCGAGCCCAACAGCGCGATCGCGCAGCGCCTGCAACTCACGCGTGCCACGGTGGGCAAATGGCGTTTGCGGTTCCTGGAGCAGCGCATCAACGGACTCTATGACGAAGTACGTCCCGGCAAGCCGCGTACCATCGACGACGAGCGGTTGGCCCAACTGATTCACAAGACCCTGCACACGAAGCCGGCAGATGGATCCACTCACTGGAGTGTGCGCACGATTGCCGCGGAAACCGCCATCTCGCCGACGAGCGTGCACCGTTACTTCAAACTGCTGGGTCTGCAGCCGCACCGAAGCGAAAGCTTCAAGCTCTCGACCGATCAGTTCTTCATCGAGAAACTGCGCGATGTAGTCGGCTTGTACCTGAGTCCACCGGAGAACGCGCTGGTGCTGTGCGTGGACGAGAAGAGCCAGTGTCAGGCGCTCGAGCGCACGCAACCTATGCTGCCGATGGGTTTCGGTTACGTCGAAGGCGTCACTCACGATTACGTCCGTCATGGCACCACGACGTTGTTTGCCGCTCTGAATGTGCTCAATGGCGCCGTGCTCGCTACCTGCAAGCCACGTCATCGACATCAGGAATTCCTGTCGTTCCTGCGCGAAATCGACAAAGCCGTGCCAGCCGAACTCGACGTGCACTGCATCGTCGACAACTACGGCAGTCACAAGCATCCGAAGGTCAAGGCGTGGCTGGCAGCACGCCCCCGCTGGCACATGCATTTCATTCCAACCTACAGTTCGTGGCTCAACCAGGTCGAACGCTTCTTTGCGTTGATCACCGACAAAGCGATCCGTAGAGGCTCGTTCGGCTCGGTCAAACAACTGATCAAGCGAATCGATCAATTCGTCTCCCACTACAACGAAAACTGCAAACCGTTCGTCTGGACCGCATCAGCCGATTCCATCCTCGAAAAGCTGCATCGACTTTGCTCGCGAATCAGCGGAACAGGACACTAG
>NZ_QTQF01000135.1:0-1172 GCF_003854235.1 Burkholderia sp. Bp8998 | reverse complement strand
GTATTGCCCGCGACGTCGACCTGCCGGACCTGCACATTGTTCAACCCTTCAACCGCGCTGAAGCTGGTGTTCCAATGCGAACCGCCATCGATGCTGTACTGCACGGTGGCGCCGGTTTCGATGCCGGTGAGATTCAACGTACCGACGTTGGTGACGTGGTCGGTGGCGCTGCTACCGGAGTCGGTGGTCAGCGCGACGCTGGGTGCAGCGGCCGACGTATCGAGCGTGAAACTGAACGACGTGGCCGACGAGGTGTTGCCCGCGACGTCGACCTGCCGGACCTGCACATTGTTCAACCCTTCAACCGCGCTGAAGCTGGTGCTCCAATGTGCGCCGTTGTCGACGCTGTACTGCACGGTCGCACCCGTTTCGACGCCAGTGACATTGAGCGTCCCGACGTTGGTGATGTGGTCGATGGCGCTGCTGCCGGAGTCGGTCGTCAGCGCAACACTGGGGGCAGCCGCCGACGTATCGAGCGTGAAGCTGAACGACGTAGCCGACGAGGTGTTGCCTGCGACGTCGACCTGCCGGACCTGCACATTGTTCAACCCTTCAACCGCGCTGAAGCTGGCGCTCCAATGTGCGCCGTTATCGACGCTGTACTGCACGGTCGCACCCGTTTCGACGCCAGTGACATTGAGCGTCCCGACATTGGTGATGTGATCAGTGGCGCTGCTGCCGGAATCCGTCGTGAGCGCAACACCGGGCGCAGCGGCCGACGTATCGAGTGTGAAGCTGAACGAAGTCGGATCCGACGTGTTGCCTGCGATATCGGTTTGCCGGACCTGTACATCGTTCACGCCTTCAACGGCGCTGAAGCTCGTGTTCCACGTATGACCGCCATCGATCGAATATTCGACAACTGCGCCGGTTTCGACACCGGCGAGGTTCAAGGTGCCGACGTTGGTGATGTGGTCGGTGGCGCTGCTACCGGAGTCCGTCGTCAACGCAACTCTGGGCGCAGCGGCCGACGTATCGAGCGTGAAACTGAACGACGTGGTCGACGAGGTGTTGCCTGCGACGTCGATCTGCCGGACCTGTACGTCGTTCACGCCTTCAACGGCGCTGAAGCTCGTGTTCCAGGTATGGCCGCCATCGATCGAGTATTCGACGGTCGCGCCGGTTTCGACACCGGCGAGATTCAAGGTGCCGACATTGGTGACGTGATCGGT
>NZ_QTQF01000134.1:0-1175 GCF_003854235.1 Burkholderia sp. Bp8998 | reverse complement strand
ATGACGGACGTAGTGATCGTATCGGCCGCGCGGACCGCGGTCGGCAAATTCGGCGGCTCGCTCGCGAAGGTCGCGGCACCGGAACTGGGCGCGACGGTGATTCGCGCGGTGCTGGAGCGTTCGGGCGTGAAGCCCGAGCAGGTGAGCGAAGTGATCATGGGCCAGGTGCTGACGGCGGGTTCGGGGCAGAACCCGGCGCGCCAGTCGCTGATCAAGGCCGGCCTGCCGAGCGCAGTGCCGGGGATGACGATCAACAAGGTGTGCGGCTCGGGCCTGAAGGCGGTGATGCTGGCGGCGAACGCGATCGCGGCGGGCGACGCGGAGATCGTGATCGCGGGCGGCCAGGAAAACATGAGCGCGTCGCCGCACGTGCTGCCGGGCTCGCGCGACGGGTTCCGGATGGGTGACGCGAAGCTGGTCGACACGATGATCGTCGACGGCCTGTGGGACGTGTACAACCAGTACCACATGGGCATCACGGCGGAGAACGTCGCGAAGGAATACGGGATCACGCGCGAGGAGCAGGACGCGTTCGCGGCGCTGTCGCAGAACAAGGCGGAAGCCGCGCAGAAGGCCGGCCGCTTCAACGACGAGATCGTGCCGGTGTCGATTCCGCAACGCAAGGGCGAGCCGCTGCAGTTCGCGACCGACGAGTTCGTGCGTCACGGCGTGACGGCGGAATCGCTGGCGGGCCTGAAGCCGGCGTTCTCGAAGGACGGCTCGGTGACGGCGGCGAACGCGTCGGGGCTGAACGACGGCGCGGCGGCGGTGCTGGTGATGTCGGCGCAGAAGGCGGCGGCACTCGGCCTGACGCCGCTGGCGCGGATCAAGGCATACGCGAACGCGGGCGTGGATCCGAGCGTGATGGGCATGGGTCCGGTGCCGGCATCGCGCCGCTGCCTGGAGCGCGCGGGCTGGACGCCGGGCGACCTGGACCTGATGGAAATCAACGAGGCATTCGCGGCGCAGGCGCTGGCGGTGCACAAGCAGATGGGCTGGGACACGTCGAAGGTGAACGTGAACGGCGGGGCGATCGCGATCGGCCACCCGATCGGCGCGTCGGGCTGCCGGATCCTGGTGACGCTGCTGCACGAGATGGCCAAGCGCGATGCGAAGCGCGGGCTGGCGTCGCTGTGCATCGGCGGCGGGATGGGTGTCGCGCTCGCGGTCGAACG
>NZ_QTQF01000133.1:0-1251 GCF_003854235.1 Burkholderia sp. Bp8998 | reverse complement strand
GGGATACAACTGAAGATAGGATGCTTCAATGAAGACTGAACTTGGTGCCCAATTTGGGATTGACCTGCCGATCTACGCTTTCTCTCACTGCCGCGATGTTGTCGCGGCGGTCACGAAGGCGGGTGGTCTGGGCGTGCTGGGCGCGGCCTGGATGACGCCCGACGAACTGTCGATGTCGATCGACTGGATTGAGAAGCAGGTGGACGGCAAGCCCTTCGGCGTAGACCTTGTTTTTCCCGGTACGGGAGGCGACGAAAAATCGCCAGAGGAATATCTGAAGCAAATCCCGGAAAGTCACCTATCGTTCGTCAAGAAAGTCCTGGACGAAGCCGGTATCGCCGACATGCCTGAAGCGGACCGCAATGCATACATGGCCGAGTATGCGACGAAAATGGCCATGACGAACAAGAAGAGCCAAGAACAGCTCGACGTGGTCCTTAGTAAGCCCGTTAGCTGCGTTGTCGGCGCGCTTGGCGTTACGCCAGACTGGGTGGTGAAGCAAGCCCACGGCCGCGGGATCAAGGTGGGGGCGCTCGTGGGAAGCGGTCGCCACGCAAGCAAGCAAAAAGATGCGGGCGTTGATTTTCTGGTTGCTCAAGGGACGGAGGCTGGCGGCAGCGTTGGTTCCATCGCATCCATGGTTCTGTGGCCGCAAGTAGTCGAAGCCGCACAGGGGCGTCCTGTCCTCGCAGCTGGCGGCGTAACGCGTGGTTCGCAGATTCTTGCGGCGCTGGCGCTTGGGTGCCAGGGCGTTTGGATCGGCTCGTTGTGGCTTGGCACCGCCGAGAGCGACCTGAACATGGAGATGCGCGAGAAGCTGTTCCAGTCGGAATCGGAAGACGCCACATTGAGCTTTGCAATGACCGGGAAGCAGTGCCGGATTCTCAACACGGACTATATGAAGGCGTGGGCTCAGCCAGGCGCACCAAAACCGCTGAAATGGCCGATGCAGTCGATCCTTGGGGGCTATCCGTTCAAGCGTGCGGAGCGCTCGCACAATATGGACTATTGGAGCTACTCGGTGGGTCAAGCCATTGGCGACATGAAGGGACATACCACGGTCAAGGGCGAGTTCGAGCGGCTGTTGAACGAATATCTGGAGGCGCTGGAAGCGCTCAATGCCAAGGCGTCTTACGAGTAGATAGAGAATGAACGACAGCTGCACGGCCGGTAACGAAGAGAGCCGAGGTCAAAGGCGATTTGAGATGCTGAAAAGGCTTCTCGACGAACGACGGTCGTGCAGAGCTTTTA
>NZ_QTQF01000132.1:0-1283 GCF_003854235.1 Burkholderia sp. Bp8998 | reverse complement strand
ACGACGCGTTCGTGCGCATCGAAAACGTCGTGAAGAAGTTCGGCGACAGCACGGCTGTCGACAACGTGAACCTGACGATCGCGAAGAACGAGCTGTTCGCGCTGCTCGGCAGCTCGGGCTGCGGCAAGTCGACGCTCCTGCGCATGCTCGCCGGGCTCGAGACGGCCACCTCCGGCAAGATCTTCGTCGACGGCGAGGACCTCGCGTCGCTGCCGCCGTACCGCCGTCCGGTGAACATGATGTTCCAGTCGTACGCGCTGTTCCCGCACATGTCGGTCGAATCGAACGTCGCGTTCGGCCTGAAGCAGGAAGGCACGCCGAAGAACGAGATCAGGGAACGCGTGGCCGATGCGCTCGCGCTCGTGCAGATGAGCAAGTACGCGAAGCGCAAGCCGCACCAGCTGTCCGGCGGCCAGCAGCAGCGCGTCGCGCTGGCCCGCTCGCTCGTCAAGCGCCCGAAGCTGCTGCTGCTCGACGAGCCGATGTCCGCGCTCGACAAGAAGATTCGCCAGAAGACCCAGCTCGAACTGGTGAACATCATCGAGAAGGTCGACGTGACCTGCGTGATGGTCACGCACGACCAGGAAGAGGCGATGACGATGGCGAGCCGCCTCGCGGTGATGAGCGAAGGCAAGATCGTGCAGATCGGCACGCCGGGTGAAGTGTACGAATACCCGAACAGCCGCTTCTCGGCCGAGTTCATCGGCTCGACGAACCTGTTCGAGGGGCGCGTGGTCGAGGACGAACCCGATCACATCTTCGTCGAGAGCGACGACCTCGAAGCGCGGATGGTCGTGAGCCACGGCGTGACCGGTCCGCTCGGGATGCCGGTCGGTATTTCCGTGCGGCCGGAACGCGTGCAGGTGTCGCGCGACAAACCCGGCTCGCATCACAACTGGGCGCGCGGCGTCGTGACCGACATCGCGTACATGGGCAGCTACTCGCTGTATCACGTGCGCTTGCCGAGCGGCAAGACGGTCGTGTCGAACCTGTCGAGCTCGCACCTGATGCACGACAGTGCGCCGTCCTGGAACGACGACGTGTTCGTGTCGTGGTCGCCGGCCAGCGGCGTCGTGCTGACGCAGTGAGGGCGACATGATGAGAACTTCCGCTTCCACTCCTTCCGCGCCGGTTTCGACCGGTGCCACCGCGACGACACCGGCCGCCAAGCGCCGCGGCCGCTTCGCCGCGCTGTCGCGCTTCCTGCCGTCGGGCCGCGGCGTCGCGATCGGCGTGCCGTTCCTGTGGCTCGTGATCTTCTTCGCGCTGCCGTTCGTGCTGGT
>NZ_QTQF01000131.1:0-1291 GCF_003854235.1 Burkholderia sp. Bp8998 | reverse complement strand
TATACAGAGGTGGCCTCACTCCTTCGGACAGTTTTCTGAGATTTTTAAGTGGAACGTCCGAGGCAATCATGCTGCCGATTTAATCGCAGGCAGCGTCGCGAAGTATGCCTCATCCGGCGTCTGATCCGCCAGGCTCGAATGGGGCCGTTTCCGGTTGTACAGCTCGATGTAGTCGCCGATGGAGCGCCGAGCATGGCTGACCGACTCGTAGGCTCGCAGGTAAATCTCTTCGTACTTGATGCTACGCCACACGCGTTCGACGAACACGTTGTCGCGCCAGGCCCCTTTGCCGTCCATCGACAGCCGCACGCCCCGGCACAGCACGGCCTCAGTGAACGAGCCCGCCGTGAACTGGCTACCCTGGTCGGTATTCACGATGTCCGGCAGTCCGTAGCGGACGAACGCCTCTTCCAGTGCCTCGACAGCGTGCGTGGCTTCCAGCGTGATGGCGACCCGGTGCGCGAGAATCTTGCGGCTCGCCCAGTCCACCACCGCCGTCAGGTACACGAAGCCGCGTGCCATCGGAATGTACGTCGTGTCGAGGGCGAACACCTGATTGGCACGGTCGATCTTTATGCCGCGCAGCAGGTACGGCCAGATCTTGTGCTGTGCGTTGCGCCGGCTCGTGTTCGGCTTGCAGTACAGCGCCTCGACACCCATGCGCTTCATCAGCGTGCGTATGCGACGGCGACCCACCCCATGGCCTTCCCGGCGCAGCAGACGCGCCAGCATCCGTGCCCCGGCAAATGGAAACTCCATGTGCAGTTCGTCGATTCGCCGCATCAGCAACTGATCGACCTCACTGACTGGCTGCGCCCGGTAATACGCGCTCGATCTCGCGATGCCAACCAGTCGCGTCTGTCGCGAAACCGGCAGCGCATGCGTACGGTCAATCATCGCTTTGCGCTCAGCAGTCCGGCCTTGCCGAGCGCTCCGGACAAAAAATCGTTCTCCAGCGTCAACTGACCGATCTTCGCGTGCAGGGCCTTCAGATCTACCGGCGGCTCGCTCGACGGCACGCCTGCTACACCGAACACATCGGCTGCACGCTCCTGCAGTTGCCGCTTCCATTCCGTGATCTGGTTCGGATGCACATCGAACTGCTGCGCCAGTTCGGCCAGCGTGCGCTCGCCCTTGACCGCCGCCAGGGCCACCTTCGCTTTGAACGCCGCTGAGTGCGTCCGTCGGGTTCTCTTCGTCATTGCTCGGTTCCTTTGCCAGCATTATCGCTGGCTCAGGCCCCGGAAGTTCCACTTATCCGGCTGTCCGAATTTGCGCGGCCACCTCTTAC
>NZ_QTQF01000130.1:0-1360 GCF_003854235.1 Burkholderia sp. Bp8998 | reverse complement strand
CGTCCGGCTTCGCGGCCGTCAGCACGCGGCGGAAGTCCGCCTGGATGCGCTCGAGCCCTTCCTGCGTCTCCGATTCGAAACGCAGCACGACGACCGGCGTCGTGTTCGACGAACGCGCGAGGCCGAAGCCGTCCGGATACTCGACACGCAGGCCGTCGATCGTCACGACTTCGTCGGCGCCGTCGAACTTCGCTTCCTTCTGCAGCTTCTCGATCAGGCGAAAGTTCTCGCCTTCCTCGAGCTTGAGCTGCAGCTCCGGCGTGCTCATCGCGTCCGGCAGCGCATTGAGCACCGCGCTCGGATCGGCCGTCTTCGCGAGGATCTCGAGCAGGCGCGCGCCCGTGTAGAGGCCGTCGTCGAAGCCGTACCAGCGGTCCTTGAAGAACACGTGGCCGCTCATCTCGCCCGCGAGCGGTGCGCCCGTCTCGCGCAGCTTCGCCTTCACGAGCGAATGGCCCGTCTTCCACATCAGCGGCTCGCCGCCCTTCGCCTTCACCCACTGCGCGAGATGACGCGTGCACTTCACGTCGTAGATGATCTGCGCGCCCGGGTTGCGCGACAGCACTTCCTCCGCGAACAGCATCAGCTGGCGATCCGGATAGATGATCTGGCCGTCCTTCGTCACGACGCCCAGGCGGTCGCCGTCGCCGTCGAACGCGAAGCCGAGCTCGGCGTCGGTGTCCTTCAGCGCCTGGATCACGTCCTGCAGGTTTTCCGGGTGGGCGGGATCGGGGTGGTGGTTCGGGAACGTGCCGTCGATGTCGGTGAAGCGCTCGACGAGCTCGCAGCCGAGCGCCTTGAACAGTCGCGTCGCGAGCGGGCCCGCGACGCCGTTGCCGGCGTCCACGACGAGCTTCAGCGGGCGCGCGAGCTTCACGTCGCCGACGATGCGCGCGATGTATTGATCGGCGACGTCCAATGCCTCGTACGAGCCGCTGCCCGTTTCGTAGCGCGCGTCGACGATGCGGCGGTACAGCGCCTGGATCTGCTCGCCGTGGATCGCCGCGCCGCGCAGCACCATCTTGAAGCCGTTGTAGTCGGGCGGGTTGTGGCTGCCCGTGACGACGATGCACGAATCGACGCGGCGCTCGCCGCCCTTCAGTGCGAGCGGCACGCTCGCCGCGAAATAGCCGACCGGCGTGGGCACCATGCCGACGTCGACGACGTCGACACCGGCCGCACACAGGCCATCGGCGAGTGCGCCGACGAGCTCGGGCCCCGACAGGCGGCCGTCGCGCGCGACGACGACCGCGTCGCCGCCCTGCGCGCGCACTTCGCTGCCGAATGCCCGGCCGATCGCGCGCGCCGTGTCGGCGTCGAGCGTCTTGCCGACCACACCGCGAATGTCATATGCCTTGAA
>NZ_QTQF01000129.1:0-1374 GCF_003854235.1 Burkholderia sp. Bp8998 | reverse complement strand
GGACCTATCCGTGATTTCGTGGGCGAGGCATATCATGAGGTGTAAAAGTCATGGATATGCCGATGAAGAAGAAAAGACAAACTGTAGCGCGTCAGGCAGCGGCCCGAGGGCCGCTGCCTGAATTGCCCAAGGAACTGCTGGACCAGTTGGTCAAGGGGCCGATGACGCCGACCGAGGTCCAGGATCTGATGCTGGCGTTCAACAAAGCGATCATCGAACGCGCGATGGGCGCCGAGATGAACCTGCATCTGGGCTACCCGTCTGGCCAGCCCAAGCCGGCCGGTCAAGCCAACGAGCGCAACGGCGCCAGCGGCAAGACGGTCATCACCGATCGCGGCCCGGTTCGGGTTGACGTGCCCCGTGACCGCGACGGCAGCTTCGAGCCGATCCTGATTCCCAAGCACGAGCGCCGCTTCACCGGCTTCGACGAACGCATCATTGCGATGTACGCGCGTGGCATGAGCGTGCGCGAGATTCAAGGGTTTCTGGCCGAGCACTACGGCACCGAAGTGTCGCCCGACTTCATCAGCTCGGTCACCGACGAAGTGATGGCTGAGGCCCTGAGCTGGCAGAACCGTCCGCTCGAGCCAATGTATCCGGTGGTGTTCTTCGACGCGCTGCGGGTCAAGATCCGCGACGACGGCGTGGTCAGCAACAAGGCCGTTTATCTCGCGCTGGGCATCCAGGCCGACGGCCAGCGCGACGTGCTGGGCCTCTGGATCGAGCAGACCGAGGGCGCCAAGTTCTGGCTCAAGGTGTTCAACGAACTGAAGACGCGCGGCTGCCAGGACATCCTGATCGCCGTGGTCGATGGCCTGAAGGGGCTCACCGAGGCCATCAGCGCGGCCTATCCGCGGACCACCGTTCAGACCTGCATCGTGCATCTGATCCGCAACAGCCTCGAATACGCCAGCTACAAGGACCGTAAGGTGCTCGCCGCAGCACTGCGCCCGATCTACGCGGCTGCCAGCGAAGAGGCGGCACGGCAGGCGCTGCAAGACTTCGCCGACGGACCTTGGGGCGCGAAGTACCCGACGATCGTGCAGTCGTGGCAACGCGCGTGGGAGCACGTCGTGCCGTTCTACGTGTTTCCGCCTGAGATTCGACGGGTCGTGTACACCACGAACGCCATAGAAAGCTTGAATATGCAGTTGCGCAAGATCATCAAGACCCGTGGTCACTTCCCGAATGACGAGGCGGCCATCAAGCTGCTCTGGCTGGCGCTACGCAACGTACTGGCCAAGACCGTGCGGACTGCGTTCGACTGGAAATCAGCGATGAACCAGTTTGCTATCCTGTTCGGAGAGCGATTTATGCAGGCGCGCGGATAACGCGTTGTTCAACCGCCTCACCCACAAAAATGCGGACAGGTTC
>NZ_QTQF01000128.1:0-1484 GCF_003854235.1 Burkholderia sp. Bp8998 | reverse complement strand
AGTCGGCCTTGAACAATTCGCAAAGGCTTGTGCAGCAAGGCTCGATAGCTGAAACGGTGTTGTGAGATTTGCAAGGCGCAGGCATATTGACGCGAGATTCCTGCAAATTCTGACGAGGTTTGGATGGGTCCGAAGACGCCGACGACCGAGGGAGATTTCTTCCGCCAACCGCTGCGCGAGCAGATCAACTTGAAGCATCCGCTGGTGCGCTTGGCCGATCTGATTGATTGGGATCGGCTGAACAAGGCGATGAGCGAGAGCTTCGTGTCGCATCGGGGCCGGCCGGCGAGCTCGCCGCGGCTGATCGCAGGGCTGCTGTACTTGCAGCACGCGTTCGACCTGTCGGACGAAGACGTGGTCTGGCAATGGCTGGAGAACCCGTATTGGCAGGTCTTCACCGGCGAGACGTACTTGCAGACGAAGCCGCCGATCGATCCGTCGAGCCTGACGCGCTGGCGCAAGCGGCTGGGCGAAGCCGGCGTTGAGGAACTGCTGGCCGAGACGATTGAGGCGGCCAAGCGTGCCGACGTCATCAAGACGTCGAGCCTGAAACGGGTGATCGTCGATACAACGGTGATGGAAAAGGCGATTGCGCATCCCACCGATTCGCGTCTGCTCGAACGTTGCCGGGAACATCTGGTGAAGGCTGCTGCCCGACACGGGCTGAAGCTGCGGCAGAACTACAACCGCGAGGCCCCACGGCTGGCGGGGCAGATCGGACGTTATGCGCATGCGAAGCAATACAAGCGGATGAAGAAGGCGCTGCGAACCTTGCGTTCGCGCGTGGGCCGCGTGATGCGCGACGTCGAGCGGCAGCTCGATGGCGTCGCGCAACAAGGGCGCCCGGCGCTGGAAGAACTGATTGGCCGCACGAAGCGGATTCTGTCGCAGAAGACGAAGGACAAAAACAAGCTGTACGCGCTGCACGCGCCTGAGGTGGAATGTATCTCCAAGGGCAAAGCGCGCAGGCCGTACGAGTTCGGCGTGAAGGTGTCGATCACGACGACGCACAAGGAAGGCTTGGTGATTGGAGCGCGCTCGATGCCAGGCAACCCGTACGACGGGCACACGCTGGCCGAAGCGTTGGAACAGGCGGCGATCTTGAGTGATGTTCAACCGGAGATCGCTGTCGTTGATCGCGGCTACAAGGGCGTCGCCGTCGACGGCGTGAAGGTCTATCACCCAGGGTTGCGACGCGGCATCACACGCGGCCTGCGCGCGATGATCCGACGTCGCAGTGCAATCGAGCCGGCCATTGGGCACATGAAGGCGGACGGCAAACTTGATCGAAACTGGCTCAAGGGCGCGTTGGGCGATGCGATTCACGCAGTGCTGTGCGGCGCCGGCCACAATCTGCGGATGATCCTGCGGAAGCTGCGGCTTCTTTACGCCCTGATTCTCGTCGCTTTGCTCAGCGTCACAACCGCTGCGCTGTCGGCGGCATGAACTCATCCGCAAGGAAAAGTGAATTGTTCAGGGCCGAC
>NZ_QTQF01000127.1:0-1514 GCF_003854235.1 Burkholderia sp. Bp8998 | reverse complement strand
TTAGACAGTATGACTCCGCGTGGCAGGGGCTGGCCTCTCGTGAGGAATCAAACGTGGGTTAGCATTTCTGCCAGAGCCACACGGTGTGGACAGGGCCACACCCGGCGATTTCCAGCACGGAGGCCAGCAATGGAACACGATAGCACGCTTCTCTACGTAGGTTTGGACGTCCACAAGGACTCGATCACGGCTGCCTATGCGCTGGGTACCGGCGAGGCCGAACTGCTCGGCAAGATCGGGACGACGAAGGCCGATATCGATCGCCTGTGCAAGCGCCTGCAGTCAAAGGCACGCCACATCCGCGTTGTCTACGAGGCGGGCCCGTGTGGATATGGGCTTTATCGCCAGCTTGTGCAGAACGGTTTCGACTGCATGGTATGCGCGCCTTCACTGATTCCGAAGAAGCCCGGTGAGCGTGTCGAGACGGATCGACGCGACGCTGCGAAGCTTGTGCGTTCGCTGCGCGCCGGCGACCTGTCGGCGGTATACGTGCCGACCGTGGAGGACGAAGCGTTCCGCGATCTCTCACGTGCCTGGGTAACCACCAAGGACGATCTGAAGCGTGCGCGCCAACGACTGAAGGCCTTTCTGCTCTCGCACGGGGTGCACTATACGGGCCGAGCTGACTGGGGACCCGCGCACCGGCGCTGGATCAGTCAGTATTCGTTCGACAGTCAATGGCAGCAACTGGCATTCGAGGAGCTGCGGCGCACGATCGAGGATCGCGTGGCGCAATGCGACCGGCTGGAGGCCGCGCTGCGCGAGTCGGTGGTCAACTGGCGTTTCTATCCGGTCGTGCTGGCCCTGCAGACGATGCGCGGCGTGCAGTTCACCACGGCCGTGGGCATGCTCGCCGAGCTGGGCGATCTGTCACGCTTCGCGCACCCACGCCAGCTGATGGCCTGGCTGGGGGTAACGCCCTCCGAACACTCGTCGGGCGAGAAGCGCCGGCTGGGTAGCATCACCAAGAACGGCAACAGCTATGCAAGAAAGCTGCTGGTGGAAGCGGCCTGGAGCTACCAGCATCCGGCCCGCGTGAGTCCGGAGATCCAGCGCCGCCATGAAGGCATCCCCAAGCCCATCGTGGACCGGGCCTGGGACGCCCAGGTGCGCCTGTGCCGGCGCTACCGGAGGCTCGTCGCGCGCGGCAAGGAAAAGAACATCGCCGTAGTGGCCGTCGCCCGCGAACTGAGCGGGTTCATCTGGGACATCAGCCGGCTCGCGATGTCGCTTGCCGTACGCAATGAGGTGCGTCCAACGTAATGCAGCAACACCACGGAGGCAGGACCCCTGGTTCATGACTTTGGCGGCAGTTTCCTGAAGGCGGCGTAGCCCGGCACACGAGTCACCCGCGACAAAGTTAGGCAACGGATTGCATCCGGACTTGCGGCGTTAGATAGCGGCAGGCTCATTGGGCGGACTTCTCTAATGCGGCACCCAACCCGCGGATATCAGCATGATCCACCGTCGAGATTTACTGCTACGTCGCCCTCAGGAAATTCAGTCAACATGCG
>NZ_QTQF01000126.1:0-1550 GCF_003854235.1 Burkholderia sp. Bp8998 | reverse complement strand
CTCGCGAGGCTCAGCACCGACATGGGCAGCATGTATTCGGCGAGTACCGTGCCGATCGAGGACCTCGCCGCGATGCAGGCAGCGGCGCTGAAGATCCGCCTGCAGATGCGCTACATCCAGGCGTTGCATGAACAGGACAAGGCGACGGAGCTCGTGGCCGATATCGGCAAGGAGCAGAAGAAGCTGGATGCGGCCTGGCATGATTACTATCCCGCGAAGGTCACGACGGCGGATGAGCGCAGACTGGCCGACCGGATAGCGACGGTATTGGCCGCCTTCCGGACGCAATCGGATGACATCGCCGAGGTGCTTCGCACCGGCAATCTGGACATGGCGGCCTTCTCGATCGATGAGCTGACCGAGATCGGCGACGTGTTGTCAGACGCAATCGGTCGCAACGTCGCGCTGAGCGCCACGCAAGCCCGGCAGCTGGCAGAGCAAGGCAACACGACGTTCGATGCGTTGCGATGGACCGTGCTCGGCGCGATCGGCTTAGGCATTGCCGCGGCTACCGCCGTTTCGGTCTGGCTGCTTTGGGCGATCACGCGGCCGCTGAAGGCAGCGCTCGACGTTGCCCGGCAAATCGCCGAGGGTCGACTGGGGAACGCCGAAGGCATGAGCCTGCACGGCGAGTTCGGTCAGTTACTAGATGCGCTGCAAACGATGGATGGACACCTTGCGAGGACGGTGCATTCGATCAAGGGGGCGAGCGATGCGATTCAGGATGCTTCGAGCCAAATAGCGGAAGGCAGCGCAGATCTGTCATCTGGCGCGAGGCGGCAGACGTCGTCGCTCGAGGAAACCGCCGCGAGCATGAGCGAGCTGATCCTGTTGGTCCAACGCAATGCGGATCACGTTCGCCAGGCTGCCGAGTTTGCCAACGCGACGTCGCTCGCGGCGGATACGAGCGTGGCGGCAGTTGAGCAGATGCGTGGCACGATGGGCGTGATTTCGGCCAGCTCGGAGAAGATCGTGGACATCACCGCGCTGATCGAAGGAATCGCGTTTCAGACCAATATCCTCGCGCTGAATGCTGCCGTCGAGGCGGCCCGTGCCGGCGAGCACGGCCGCGGGTTTGCCGTCGTTGCCGGGGAGGTGCGCAGCCTCGCGCAACGGGCGGCTGGTGCGGCGAAGGAAATCAAGGTGCTGGTCCGCCACTCGGTGGAGTCCATATCGGGCGGAGCCGAACATGCCGACCGGGTGGCTCACGCCATGGGGGATGTTCGGTGTGCGATCCGGCGCGTGGTCGAAATCAATGACAGCATCTTCGAAGCTTCGGAAGAACAGCGCAGCGGGATCGGGCAAGTCAACGAGTCGGTGAACCGCATGGATCAGGTGATCCGCAGCAATGCTGTCGTGGTCGAGCAGGCAGCGCAGGCGGCGCGCTCGCTGGAGGACCAGGTCGCCGCCCAGCGGCGTGCGATTGCGGTCTTCGAAGTCCGCGCGCAGGCAAGCGGGATCATCCAGTGAGCGATTCGTTAATCCTCGCCGCCTGTGAAATCCGCCGCTCAAGCTCCAGTCATCGGTACTGCTCGATTGTGGTTTGGAGT
>NZ_QTQF01000125.1:0-1564 GCF_003854235.1 Burkholderia sp. Bp8998 | reverse complement strand
CACGTTGCTGTTCGTCGTGCTCAAGCCGGTCGACAGTGAGCTCGCGCCCGTCGACAACGACGTAATCGAGCTGTTCGCCGACGAGAGTCCCGTCGAGGTCGAGGTCGACAGTGAAGTAACCGTGCTGTTGGTCGAGCTCAGACCCGTCGACAGCGAGCTGGCCGTCGTCGACGTCGAAGTCGACAGCGACGCCACGCTGCTGTTCGTCGTGCTCAGACCCGTCGACAACGAGCTGGCCGTCGTCGACGTCGAAGTCGACAGCGACGCCACGCTGCTGTTCGTCGTGCTCAGGCCCGTCGACAGCGAACCGACCCCGGTAGACAGCGATGAAATGGCGCTCGACGTCCCGGATACCGTCGTCGACAAGCTGCCGACAGCGAGATTGGTCGCATACAGTTGCGATCCGTTTATCGCATCCGTGCTCGACGCCGTGACCTGGCCGGCAGCGACATTGGTGATCTGCCGTTCGCTTCCCGGCTTACCGACACTTACAACGCTGGTCGGATTCGATCCCGCATAGGTGTAAGTCACGCCACCGATCGTGCCGGTCGCGGTCGGGTTCGGCGCAGCGGTCACGGACCCGGCGCCCAACGCGACGTCACCCGCGCTGACGCCGGCCGTGGCGCCTGATCCGATCGCCGTCGCGTTCAATGTCGTCGCGCTCGCCGCGACGCCAAATGCCGACGCGCCGTTGCCCGAGGCGGTCGCGCCATTGCCGAATGCCGAGGCGGTGACACCGGATGCAAGTGCGCTAGCACCGAACGCACTGGAATTATCGGCCAGGGCCGCGGCGAATTGGCCGATTGCAATCGCGTCGCCACCCGTGGCGTGAGCAGCCGATCCGATCGCGGTCGACTGGGTTCCCGATGCAGTCGCCAGCGTACCGATCGCCAGCGCCTGTGTCGGGCCCGCGGTAGCTGCATTGCCGATGGCAACACTGCTACCGCCTGCCGCATTTGCACCGTTACCGACCGCGACGCTGGAGGCACCGGCCGCATTTGCACGGTCGCCGACCGCGACGCTGGAGGTACCGGCCGCGGTTGCGTTCGTCCCTGCCGCCAGCGCATTGATACCCGTCGCACCGTCGTTGTTGTAATTGCCCTGCTGCGTACCGTTATCGTTGACGCTGTAATAGTGCGTGCGCGTCGCCGACACGACCGTCGACAGCGACGTCACATTGCTGTTCGTTGTGCTCAGCCCGGTCGACAACGAGCTGGCCGTCGTCGATGTGGAAGTCGACAGCGACGTCACGCTGCTGTTCGTCGTGCTCAAGCCGGTCGACAGCGAACTCACGCCCGTAGACAACGACGTAATCGAGCTGTTCGCCGACGAGAGACCCGTCGAGGTCGAGGTCGACAGTGAAGCGACCGAGCTGTTGGTCGAGCTGAGACCGGTCGACAACGAGCTGGCGGTCGTCGATGTCGAAGTCGACAGCGACGTCACGCGGCTATTCGTCGTGCTCAGCCCCGTCGACAGCGAGCTGGCCGGGACCTATCCGTGATTTCGTGGGCGAGGCATATCATGAGGTGTAAAAGTCATGGATATGCCGATGAAGAAGAAAAGA
>NZ_QTQF01000124.1:0-1597 GCF_003854235.1 Burkholderia sp. Bp8998 | reverse complement strand
CTTCGTCGAGCGTGTCGACTTCCATCACGACCAGCACCGGCCCGAAGATTTCATGCGTATAGACCGTCATGTCGGGCGTCACGCCCGAGAAGATCGTCGGGCCGATGAAATTGCCTTCCTCGAAGCCGGCGACCTTGACGTCTCGGCCGTCGAGTTCGAGCTTCGCGCCTTCCTTCACGCCCGCGTCGATCAGAGAAAGGACGCGCTGCTTCGCCGCTTTAGACACGACGGGGCCAACGTCGGTGCCGGCTTCAGAGCCCGCGTTGACCTTCAGCGCCTTCGCCTTCGCGACGATGTCCGGCAGCCAGTCGCGCGCACTGCCGACGAGCACCGCGACTGACGTGGCCATGCACCGCTGGCCAGCTGCACCGAACCCTGCACCGGCGAGCGCGTTGGTCGTCTGCTCGCGATTCGCGTCGGGTAACACAACTGCGTGATTCTTCGCGCCCATCATCGACTGCACGCGTTTGCCATGCTGGCTGCCGAGGTTGTACACGTGCGTGCCGACGGCCGTCGAACCGACGAACGAGATTGCCTTCACGAGCGGATGCGTGCAGATCGCGTCGACGACTTCCTTGCCGCCGTGCACGACGTTCAGCACGCCCTTCGGCACGCCGGCTTCGACCGCGAGCTCAACGAGCTCCATCGTTGACAGCGGATCCTGTTCCGACGGCTTGAGCACGAACGTATTGCCGCACACGATCGCCATCGGGAACATCCACAGCGGGATCATCGCGGGAAAGTTGAACGGTGTGATGCCCGCGCACACGCCGATCGGCTGGCGCAGCGTGTACGTATCGACGCCGCCCGCGACGTTCTCTGCGAATTCGCCCAGCTGCAGCGTTCCGACCGAGCATGCGTGCTCGACCACCTCGAGGCCGCGGAAGATGTCGCCTTCGGCGTCGGGCAGCGTCTTGCCCTGCTCAGCCGTCAGCGTCTTGGCGATCCGTTTGAGATTCACTCGCACAAGACCCTGGAACTTCAGCATGATGCGCATGCGCGCGGAGATCGGCGTGTTCTTCCACGTCGCATACGCGGCGTGCGCGGCCTGCACGGCCGCGTCAACTTCCGAGACGGTCGCAAACGGTACACGCCCGAGCACCTGCTGCGTTGCTGGGTTGACAATATCGCGCCACTCAGTCGTCGTGGATTCAACGAAGTTGCCGTCGATAAGCAGTTTCGCGGTCAGCGCAGTTTGCCCAGCCTGGGGCGTCAGATTAGTGTTCATAGATCAGCTTCCTAATTGAGGCCCCGCAATGCATGCAATGCAAAGTTGGCCAATTCATGTTGATGGTGTGCCCGGCCCCGCCACAAATGCGTAACGGAATGGCCAGTGCGTCAATTGCAGCCCTGCTGCGAACCCAACTTCCTGGCACTAGCTCGGTACCACTACGTGACGGTCGTCGAAAAAACCGATACACGCCTACAAACGTTGCTATAGCAAAAGCTGTCGCGCGATCACCATTCGCTGCACTTCGCTGGTGCCCTCGTAAATCTGCGTGATGCGCGCGTCGCGATAATGACGCTCGACTTCGTAATCGGCGAGGTAGCCGTAGCCGCCGTGGATCTGGATCGCATCCGAACACACGCGCTCGGC
>NZ_QTQF01000123.1:0-1631 GCF_003854235.1 Burkholderia sp. Bp8998 | reverse complement strand
GTTCGGAGAGCGATTTATGCAGGCGCGCGGATAACGCGTTGTTCAACCGCCTCACCCACAAAAATGCGGACAGGTTCATCGGAGCATTCGCGGGATTTACGCCACTCATTATCCTTCGGAGTCAACGCTCCTTCCGGAAGTACAGCGAGACCGTACGGAAGCGTCTCCTCGCGGCAGTTGTCTTTCTTGGCAGCACTGGCACGACAGTCCTCGGGTTGCTCTACTTCGGCATTGTGTTTCTGAGCGGGGTATTGCAAACCTACGCGACGGAAGTCGCACCACTCCGTCATCGCCCTGACCCAATCGTTGCCAACGTCATGCTGGGCATGCTTCTTATCGCCGCCCCCATCGCAGCAGTGAAGGTTTGGCGCGACCTTAAACTGGGTGAACTCATTTTTGATTTACCGAAACGCTTGCTCAAGCGATTGGTGCTTCAACGGAAGTACGTTACTGTCCTCACGAGTTTAAGACTGCGACACTGCGACGGATCGTGGTGAATGTAGTAGTGCCCGTCTTTGGAAATATGTGACACGATCGTGGTTGATGGCGCACCGGAAATTTGCACTCTGAATCGATCGTCAAACGGCACATTCTCATCATCCACGTTGCGATGATTCGGCAACAGTCCGGGAGGAAACATGTTCAGTTTGGGAGAGTACTGATATTCCTTTGCATAACACGAAGCAAACAGGTATCGATGCAAGTCGGAAACCATGTGGCCACGTGACTCGTGCTGACAAACACCACCGATGCGGCCATCGTGTAAGTACCCAATCGTCGTGTCCATTGATCGCTCTTCTAATAAGCGAGTCAATCTCCGCCTCCGGGGTCACGCCCAGTTCGAGGCAGTGTGCTTCTTGCGTAGCTAACTCCAGTGCATGCGCAACAACTCGATCGTTGAAGAGGGTCGCTCGATCGATGTCGCCTCGAACATAGTCGTAGTACACGTCCGGAAGCGGCTCATCATCACGCCGATGTGATCGGCGCATTGCCCATGGTGGGCGTCGTAAGTCACCATCGCTCAGGTAGCTCGGCGCCCGATACTCAGCACCGTTAGTAACTGTGACGAGCGGAGATTGCTCCGCAATTGCAGCGGGCCGGCCATTCAGGTCCGCTGCCGTGTAGCCTTGCAGCACAAGCTACAACCCATGCTAGGCTCACTACACATTTCCGCCACGCCAATGCAAAAACCCCCGCCTTTCAGGCGGGGGTTCTTGGCTAAGGGAGCCTGACGATTACCTACTTTCACACGGGAATCCGCACTATCATCGGCGTAGAGTCGTTTCACGGTCCTGTTCGGGATGGGAAGGGGTGGGACCGACTCGCTATGGTCATCAGGCAAAGGGGGTTGTCCTGCTGGCGTGGCCAACAGAACCAATCTGGGAAGAAGCAGTAATTTAGGTTGTGTGTATCACACACGAGAATTCAACTTGTCTCGTCTTGCTACGCAGGTCGCCGGTACTTCAACCGGCGCGCCGCATCGATCAGCTTCGCTGCTCGACGCTCTGCGTGGGATGCTCGTAAGTGCTGAAGCACTAACGATCATCGACAAGGCAGACTTGTTATAGGATCAAGCCTTACGGGCAATTAGTATCAGTTAGCTGAACGCATTACTGCGCTTACACACCTGA
>NZ_QTQF01000122.1:0-1684 GCF_003854235.1 Burkholderia sp. Bp8998 | reverse complement strand
CCGGATTGTCCTCGATATAGAGCACGGTATGCACGGGCGCCTCTGCGGCATCGTCGCCGGTCGCGCCTCGGGCCGGCGTGGCAGGCGGTGCGGCGAGCGTCGCCGCCATTTCCGGGGCGGGCGCCGCATCGAGTTCGATCCAGAAGACGCTGCCCTTTTCAAGCGTGCTGTCGACACCGATGCCGCCGCCCATCAATTCCATCAGCCGTTTTGCGACCACGAGACCGATGCCCGTACCCTCTTCCGCGCCGGCTTCCTGTCCCAGGCGGTTGAACGGCTGGAAGAGTCGGCCCAGCTGCTCCCGGGACAAGCCTGGGCCCGTGTCGCTGACGCTCACGTGAACCCGGCCCGGCACAGGCGTGCTGCAGTCGACCTCGACCGCACCCGACGGACGGTTGTACTTGATTGCGTTCGACAACAGATTGATGAGGACCTGCTTGACGCGCGTGCGGTCGGCGCGGACATGGCACGGCGGTTCGATCTGCGGAAAGGTCACACGAATGCCCCGTTGCCGAGCCTGCGTTACGATGATCGATTCACATTCCCGCAGGACGTCGCCCAGCGATACGGGTTCAGGCGAAATCGCCACTTGCCCTGCCTCGATCTTCGCCAGATCGAGCACGTCGTTGATCAGCTCGAGCAGATGCCATCCTGCCCGCAGAATCTGGTCGATGCTCGCCTGTTGCGACGAGGTCGGCGGTGGCGACTCGGACGCCATGAGTTGGGCAAAACCCAGAATCGCATTGAGCGGGCTACGCAACTCGTGGCTCATGCTGGACAGGAAGTCCGATTTCGCACGGTTAGCGCGCTCGGCCGCGGCCAGCGCCCGCTTGCGATCCTCGATGTCGGTGACAGTCCCAACCCACTTGACGACGTTACCTTTCGCATCTTTTAACGGCGATGCCCGATCCAGATGCCAACGATAGGTGCCGTCGGATATTCGCTTTATCCGCACTTCCACTTCATATTCGCTGCCGTTCGCCCGCGCGTCATTCCAGGTCTCGATCGCGCGTTGCACATCATCCGGGTGCATCGTCGAGGTCCAATTCCAACCCTCCACTTGCGCAAAATCGAGTCCTGTATACGTTTCGAGCCGCTGGCTAACGTAGTCGACCGCACCATCCGGCGTGCCCGTATATACGATATGGGGTATCGCATCGGCAAGCGACCTGAAACGCCGTTCAACGTCATCGACGTTGGCTTCTGACGAAGGGTGATTCGTCGATAATGATCGCTGCCCCATGATCCAACCCCAAAACAAGCGTCGGCGCATTTGTGACGCAGCCACTAAATCCCGTAGAGACGGATCCGGGCATTTCTTGGGTGAGAAGCAATCCGTCTTACGACATTGACCAGCGGGTCTAATAGGGCGCATCGTCAAATCGTTGCCCTCATAATCCCGCTGGCGTAACGATGCGTCAAATACGAAGCAGTGGCCAAGAGAGTGCGCGGCACCAGTCGCTGCGTCACTTCGTGTCAAAGTCGGAATGGCCTGACGCTTCACAAAAGCGCAAATAGTGCATCGCAGGCAATTTCAGGCCCATCCGCCTCGAGCACCCCCCTCGAGCACACCGCCCCATCAGGCCTTCAGCGCCCCGAAGACCTCATCCAGCATCTTCTTCGCGTCGCCGAACAGCATCCGGTTGTTGTCCTTGTAGAACAGCGGATTGTCGACGCCCGCATA
>NZ_QTQF01000121.1:0-1728 GCF_003854235.1 Burkholderia sp. Bp8998 | reverse complement strand
TTATTTGACCAATGAGTACGTATCGCGCAGCGGGAGGGGCGACCGCTGGAAGAACGGCTCTTGGAGACGGTGACTCGTCATTTGCATGGATGCAGAGTCCGCATTCTCGTCGCTTGTTCTCTCTTGTTGAGCCAGGCGTCGCCAGGACGCAACTGGCTTGCTGCGCCGGAGGTGGACTACTTTGGAACGAAAAGCGGGAGGAGGAGTGAATACGTTGATCGACAGTAAAGAAGGGGCTGTGCTGCCGGAGTGCCCAGCACCCGCCGGTGAGAGTCGTCCCGCCACGCTTTCCGGGCAACTGGGGATGCTGGAAATCGTATTTACCGTGTTGGCGTATAACGCTCCGCTCACCGTTGTCACCGGCATGGGTGTCATGATGACCCTCGGCAACGGGCTGGGTGCTCCAGTCACGTATGTGGTCGCTGGGGCGCTCATTCTGATTTTCTCCGTGGGGTTTACTGCAATGTCGAAGCACGTACCCAATGCGGGTGCGTTCTACGCATACATTACCGCGGGGATCGGGCGCCCTTTGGGACTTGGTAGTGCGCTGATGGCGATGCTCGCATATGGCTTCATGATGATCGGCATCGACCTCTATGCCGGCATAGTCTGCGCTTCATTAGTGAAGCATCTGTTTAATGCAGAGCCGCTTATGTGGTGGGGATATTCACTCGTCCTGCTTGCCGCAGTGGGCGTGTTTGGCTATTTGCGCATTACGTTTTCGGCTCGCGCTCTCACGCTCGCTCTGATCTGCGAAGTGTTGATCGTATTCGTATGGCAAGTTGCCGTCGCTGTGGCTAAGGGCGCCGCCGGCTTGTCGCCATCATGGCTGACTCCTAGCGCTGCTACATCGGGTTCCGTAGGGCTCGCCCTGTTGTTTGGGGTTACCTGCTTCGCAGGCTTTGAGGCTACCGCGGTATTCCGAGAGGAGGCTCGTGATCCGGAGGTGACGGTTCCACGAGCGACGTATTGCGCGATCTTGGTCATGGCCACGCTATTCAGCTCGGCATCATATTTTTTGATTTGTGCGTACGGCCCCCAATTGGTGTTGGAGAAGGCTGCAGCGGACCCGTCACAGATCTCCCTGAACGCGATCGGCCTCTATCTGGGTAAGGCTGGTCTGGAAGCCGTCAATGCTTTGCTGTGTTCGAGCGTTTTTGCCTGTTTGCTCGCCCTGCACAATATCCTTTCTCGATACATCTATTGCTTGGGGCTCGATGGCACGTTTCCGCGTGCCTTGGCGACTGTACATGAACGCCATGGTTCGCCTCATCGTGCCTCGGTCGTGGTGACCGGCTTGATGTTGATTATTCTGATCGGTGTGATAGAGAGCGGAGTCAAGCCATTTGGCGCGTTTGCCGTACTGACCGGAGTTGGCGGGTATTGTTTGCTACTGCTGCTGATTTTGACGTCATTGTCGGTACTGGTGTTCTTTGTGCGCAACATGAAAGGTCAGAGTTTTTGGAGAACAAAAGTTGCGCCTACAGTGAGTTTCTTTCTCCTTTCGTTCGTCGGGTGGCTGGCAACGGAAAATATGAGCGTTTTGACTGGAAATGTGCGGGTTGCTCAGGCTCTGATCGCTGTGGTTTTCGGAACGCTCTTGCTTGGTGTCCTTTATGCGCGGTATTTGAAGCGGGCGCGGCCGGAAATCTATCGTGCTATCGGGCGGCAGGTGATTTGATGCGACTCGGGCCATCGATCGCATAACGTGTGCGGTCTTCATAAAGC
>NZ_QTQF01000120.1:0-1733 GCF_003854235.1 Burkholderia sp. Bp8998 | reverse complement strand
TACATGGTCGCCGACGCATCGGGCGGCACGTCGCAGGCCGCGCACGACTTCGCGATGCAGCGCATGGTGCAGGCGGGCGTCGTGCCCGTCACGTGGCAGCAGGTCATGCTCGAGTGGCAGCGCGACTGGGCGCGCCGCGACACGTATGACGCGGTGATGGCGATCGCGAAGGAGCATTCGGGCGCGTACGGGATGGGTGTCGACTACGCGTACACGATGGTCCACAAGGCCCCGCAACGTACCGCGACGCCGCACGAGTCGATTCCGGCCGTTCCGGCGAAGTAACGGGCAGTCGGCCGGATTGCCGCGGCCGGCATGCGCGATGCACGCGCCGGCCGTCGCGCGCTCAGACCACGGGCAGCGCCCACGGCGCGTGCGAGAAATGTTCGGCGAGGAAATCGAGCAGCACCGTCACGCGCGCGGCGCGCAGCATGCCGGGCGGCGTGACGAGGTTGACGTTGATGTCGGCGATCTTCCAGTCGTGCATCACTTCCTCGAGCTCGCCGCGCTGCAGCTCGTCCCACACCAGGAACTCGGGCTGCAGCGCGAGGCCGTGGCCGGCGACGAGCGCGGGGACGATCACGTCGGCGTTGTTGGTGCGGATGCGTCCTTGCACCGATACGCCGACATCCTCGCCCGATACCGGTTGGCGAAAGCGCCAGTACTCGGGGGTCGGCAGGTTCGTGTAGGTGAGGCACACGTGCTGTTCGATGTCGCGCGGATGCGCGGGCCGGCCATGCCGGTCGAGATACGCGGGCGATGCGACGAGCGGACGACGCACCGCGCACAGGCGGCGCGAGCGCAGCGACGAATCGCTGAGCTCGGCGATGCGGATCGCGATGTCGAAACCACCGGACACGATGTCGACGATGTGATCGGTCAGCACGAGATCGATGTCGACACGCGGATAGCGCTCGAGAAACGCGGGCAGCAGCGGCGACAGATGACGCAGCCCGAACGACATCGGCGCGTTGACGCGCACGAGGCCGTGCGGTTCGAGCGCCTGCGCGGACGCCTCGCTCTCGATCAGCTCGGCATCGGCCAGCAGACGGATCGCACGGTCGCGCAACAGCTCGCCGGTCGGCGTGAGCGACAGCTTGCGCGACGTGCGGTACAGCAGCATCGCGCCGAGGCGCTTTTCGAGGCGCGCGATGGCCTTCGACACGGTCGGTTGCGATATGCCGAGCAATTCCGCGGCTTTCGCGAACGAACCGGTCTCCGCGACGCGCGCGAAGATGGCCCAGGCTTCGAGATCAGGAAGGTTTTGCATGGTCGGGCAGGGTGGCAGTGAAGAGCAGCGAAGGCGGCGGTGAAGCGTGCGGCCGACGCGATGCGGGGCATTCTAATCCGGCCTGGAGAAAAAACGTTATGGAATCTTATCTATTGTCGTTGGCAGCGGGCATGCTGATCGGCATCGTGTACAGCGTGATCAAGGTGCGCTCGCCGGCGCCGCCACTGATCGCGCTGATCGGCCTCGCCGGCATGCTGATCGGCGCGCAGGCCATCGGGCCGATCCGTCACTGGCTCGGCTTCTGACCGTATCAAGGACACTTCATGAGCGCAACCGATACTCAACCGGATCTGATCCTGCACAACGGGCGCGTCACGACGCTCGATCGTGCGAACCCCGTCGCCACCGCGGTGGCGATCAAGGACGGCCGCTTCGTCGCGGTCGGCAGCGAAGCGGAGGTGATGCCGCTCGCGGGCCGCGCGACGAAGGTCGTCGACCTCGG
>NZ_QTQF01000119.1:0-1762 GCF_003854235.1 Burkholderia sp. Bp8998 | reverse complement strand
GTTCGGAGAGCGATTTATGCAGGCGCGCGGATAACGCGTTGTTCAACCGCCTCACCCACAAAAATGCGGACAGGTTCCCGCCGACGGTAAAACATGTTCGCCCGTCACGGAACACTTCATCGCGAGGCAGCGCAAGCGCGACATCGGTCGTTAGGGAATGAGGGCCATCCATGACGAGAGCTGCGAGCCGCTACACGGGCCTGTCAGTAATTTCGTGTTCAAGGCATATGATGCTCCGAAGGAGACTATATGCCTCGCAAACCCAAAGCCAAACCGGTAGACCTGCCGGCGATTCCTGCCGAGTTGCTTGAGCAATTCGGCAGCGGCCCGACGACGGCTGAAGCGATCAATACCGCGACGCTGGCCCTCAAGAAGGCGCTGATCGAGCGAGCGCTGGGCGGTGAGATGAGTCACCATCTCGGCTACCCGCCCGGCGCTGCCAAGCCGAGCACCGTAACCAACCAGCGCAATGGCACGGGCGCCAAGACAGTCCTGACCGAGGACAGCCCGGCCGAACTCCGCTTCGAGCACCGACAACCGCGCCTGCGCTTGCGTGACCCCGCCGTCATCCTCGTACTCAGGCTCCCGCATCGCGCCGCGCGCGGGCGCCACTTCAACACCTATCGGTTGTCAAGGTTGTATTTGGCAACTCTAGAGACATCTTCATCCTCATCTTGCATAAGTCTCCTGATTATCGAAATAGGAGCCTTTTTATTCGAGGCGATGCCTTGCCGAACAACTGCGTCGAGATCCTTTGATAGAAGCTCAAATAACTCATCAGACAATTTTCTCTTCACGGCAACGGAACGGCGAACATCAGGTCCAAATTGGCAAAGCAACGTCAAGACCTCCAGTGGTACTGTCTTGTTATAAGCGACCCACTTTCTATATTCCGGAAATCTATCGATGACGTCTTTCCACACTGAAACAGGAGCCTCTTCACTCGCAGCGCGATCATATTCATCCTTGAGCAAACTCGCTCGCAGAGCCACGAATTCCTCAGCAGAGTGAATCATTTCGAGTCCTTACCCTTCAATGAGTCAAAGTCAATTCTCTTACCCGTATCGCTCTTGTGCTTATTCATGTAATCACCATAGACGTCGGCGTCTGCCACCCATGCACCATTCTTGTCGCACACCTTCCAGGCACTGTTCCCATGCCCTGTTTGATCTTCAGACCACCACACGCCTGTGCCCGGATCTCGCACATACTTAGCGTAGCCCACGCCAGGCACATTGCCTGAACATATCCTGTCGAAACGATTTACTTCCCACTTGCCTCTGCATGGGCATTTTGCGTTCTGGTTCGCCTTTGAAGATGCTTGTTTTCTTCCGGCGCCTACCGGCGCTTTCGACAATCCGAACGGGTCGACCCACTCTATCGGATTGGGCGCGTATTGATAAACGTTGATCCTGCCTTCCAGCCCAATCGGATCCGTGCTGACGAACCGCCCGCTACCCGGATCGTAGTACCGATGCCGGTTGTAATGCAGCCCCGTCTATACGTCACGCTCCCGCATCGCCCAAATCGCAACGAGCGATGACTGTGGCACGGAATGCAACTCTCGTCATAGTCTCATCACGACACGTCCCGGTCGGCGGCACTCTTGCAGCAGTATGGCGTTGAGGAATTTCCGCAAGGTTGTAGGGCGCAAACGTCGAACCAGATCGTACTCATACCGCTAGGGAAGGTCTGCATAACCGCGTAACTCTCGACGAGGCATCAATTCAGCGACCGATGCCCCTGCCCATCACGCCATACA
>NZ_QTQF01000118.1:0-1892 GCF_003854235.1 Burkholderia sp. Bp8998 | reverse complement strand
TCGAGGATCGCCGGGTTCTCGAGCGTGGACGTGTCCTGCGTGATCGCCTCGCCCTTCGCGAGCGAGCGCAACAGGCGCCGCATGATCTTGCCAGAGCGCGTCTTCGGCAGGTTGTCGCCGAAGCGGATGTCCTTCGGCTTCGCGATCGGCCCGATCTGCTTGCCGACCCAGTCGCGCAGCGTCTTCGCGAGTGCCGCCGCTTCCTCGCCTTCCGGGCGCGAACGCTTCAGCACCACGAACGCGACCACCGCCTCGCCCGTCGTGTCGTCCGGGCGGCCGACGACGGCCGCTTCCGCCACCAGCTCGTGCGAGACCAGCGCCGACTCGATCTCCATCGTGCCGAGCCGGTGCCCCGACACGTTCAGCACGTCGTCGATGCGGCCCATGATCGTGAAGTAGCCGGTGTCCTTGTCGCGCACCGTGCCGTCGCCGGCGAGATACAGCCGGCCGCCGAGTTCCTCGGGGTAGTAGCTCTTCCTGAAGCGCTCCGGATCGCCCCAGATCGTGCGGATCATCGCCGGCCACGGGCGCTTGATGACGAGGATCCCGCCTTGCCCGTTCGGCACGTCCTGCCCCGTTTCGTCGACCACCGCGGCCATGATGCCCGGCAGCGGCAGCGTGCACGAACCCGGCACCGTCGGCGTCGCGCCCGGCAGAGGCGTGATCATGTGGCCGCCGGTTTCGGTCTGCCACCACGTGTCGACGATCGGGCAGCGTTCCTGGCCGACGTGCTTGTGGTACCACATCCACGCTTCCGGATTGATCGGCTCGCCGACCGTGCCGATGATGCGCAGGCTCGACAGGTCGTAACTCTTCGGATGGACCTTGTCGTCGGCCTCGGCGGCCTTGATCAGCGAACGGATCGCGGTCGGCGCGGTGTAGAACACCGTGACCTTGTGATCGCCGATCATCTTCCAGAAGCGGCCGGCGTCCGGATAGGTCGGCACGCCCTCGAACACGACCTGCGTGCCGCCGCACGCGAGCGGGCCGTACGTGATGTAGGTGTGGCCCGTGACCCAGCCGATGTCGGCCGTGCACCAGAACACGTCGGTGGGCTTCCAGTCGAAGGTCCACTTCATCGTCTGCGCGGCCCACAGCAGGTAGCCGCCCGTGCTGTGCTGCACGCCCTTCGGCTTGCCGGTCGAGCCCGACGTATACAGGATGAACAGCGGATGCTCGGCGCCGACCCATTCCGGCGCGCAGGTGTCGGACTCGCCATCCGCGATCTCGTGCATCCACAGGTCGCGTTCCGCATGCCAGTCGATCTTGCCGCCGGTGCGGCGATAGACGATCACGCTCTTGACGGCTTCGCAGCCGCCCATCGCGAGTGCTTCATCGGCGATGCTCTTGAGCGGCAGCGTCTTGCCGCCGCGCGCCTGCTCGTCGGCGGTGATGAGCGCGACCGCGCCGACGTCGACGAGCCGCTCGTTCAGCGATTTCGCGGAGAAGCCGCCGAACACGACCGAGTGCGTGGCGCCGATGCGCGCGCAGGCCTGCATCGCGACGATGCCTTCGATCGACATCGGAATATAGATGATGACGCGATCGCCCTTGCCGATCCCGCGCTTCTTCAGCGCATTCGCGAAGCGCGACACGCGGGCGAGGAGATCGGCATAGGTGACGCGCGTGACGGTGCCGTCGTCGGCCTCGAAGATGACCGCGACGCGTTCGCCGTTGCCGGCTTCGACGTGACGGTCGAGGCAGTTGTAAGACGCGTTGAGTTCGCCGTCGTCGAACCACTTGTAGAACGGCGCGTTACTCTCGTCGAGCACCTTCGTGAACGGCTTGTGCCAGCTGAGGCCCTCGCGTGCGAGACGCCCCCAGAAGCCTTCGTAATCCTGCTCGGCCTCGGCGGCCAGCGCCTGGTAGGCCGGCATGCCGGAAATGGTCGC
>NZ_QTQF01000117.1:0-1909 GCF_003854235.1 Burkholderia sp. Bp8998 | reverse complement strand
CGTCAGGTTCACGTTGTCGACAGCCGTGCTGTCGCCGAACTTCTTCACGACGTTTTCGATGCGCACGAACGCGTCGTTCTTCGTGCGGGCCACGGCGGCCGGTTGGGTGTGGCGTGCAGCGGCGGAAGAGGGTATCGATTGCATGGGAGTCACCATTCGTTCTTCACGGATTGCAGGCGTGAGCGTCGCCGCACGAGGCGCGCAAAGCGACTCGCGAACGACGGCTCGTGCCGGATGGAACTGGGCGCGCGATGCGCGCGGGCGGACGGACGGTCCGCGAATCTCGGGCGGGCAGGCGTTCAGCCGATGCCTGCGCCGCCGCGATGGGTTGCGATCAGTGGCCCGTCTTCAGTTGCGCCCACAGACGGTTCTCGAGGCGCAGGATGTCGGCCGGCATCGGCTTCATCAGCACCATCTTCTTCAGCACGTCCTCGGGCGGGTAGACGGTCGGATCCTGCGCGACGGCCGGCGTGACGAACTGGTGTGCCGCCTTGTTCGCGGTGGGGTAGAACACCGTGTTGGTGATCGCCGCGTTGACCTTCGCGTCCGACACGTAGTTGATCCACTTCAGCGCGGCCTCGGGGTGCGGTGCATCCTTCGGGATCACCATCACGTCGAACCACAGCAGGCCGCCTTCCTTCGGGTTCGAGAACTTGATGTCGTACGAACGCTTCGCCTCCGACGAGCGGCGGTGCGCGATGCCGACGTCGCCCGACCAGCCGAGCGCGACGCACACGTCGTTGTTCGCGAGGTCGTTGATGTAGCCGGACGAGTTGAACTGGGTGATGTACGGGCGGACTTTCTTCAGGACTTCGAACGCAGCCTGGTAGTCGCCGGGGTTCTTGCTGTTGGGATCCTTGCCCATGTACTGCAGCGTGGCCGCGAACACGTCGACGGCCTGATCGAGGAACGACACGCCGCAGCCCTTCAGTTTTTCCATGTTGGCCGGGTCGAACACCAGCGCCCAGCTGTCGACGGGCGCCTTGTCGCCGAGCGCCTTCTTCACCGCCTGCGCGTTGTAGCCGATGCCGTCCGTACCGTAGGCCCAGGGGACGCCGTACTGGTTGCCCGGATCGGCGTCCGAGATCATCTTCATCAGCAGCGGATCGAGGTTCGCGAGATTCGGGATCTTCGACTTGTCGAGCTTCTGGTACACGCCGGCCTGGATCTGCTTGGCCATGTAGTTCGACGTCGGCACGACGATGTCGTAGCCCGAGCTGCCCGCCAGCAGCTTCGCCTGCAGCGTGTCGTCGCTGTCGTAGTTGTCGTACTTGACGTGGATGCCCGTCTGTTTCTGGAAGTTCGGGATCGTGTCGGGTGCGATGTAGTCGGACCAGTTGTAGACGTTCAGCTCGTCGGCGGCACGCGCCGACGGGCTGGCGACCGACGTGAACGCTGCCGCGGCGGCAAGGGCCGCGACGGAACAGGCTTGGCGAAGAAAGCAGGCACGCATGGTGGAATTCCCCTGGGTTATGGCGGCGTGCGGCACCCGCCGCACGCCTGTAGGCAAAGCCGTTACGAAAGGCCCAGCTGCTGGGCGGTCGCATCGACGGCCTTCTTCGCCTTCGATACGAGTTCATCGATTTCCTGACGCGAGATCACGAGCGGCGGCGACAGCAGCATCCGGTCGCCGGTCGCACGCATGATCAGGTTGCCGTTGAAGCAGAAGTCGCGGCAGAGCGTGCCGACGTCGCCGCCATTCGCGAAGCGGCGGCGTTCGGCCGGCGACTCGGCGAGCTGCAGGCTCGCGACCATCCCGTGGCCGTGCACTTCGCCGACGATCGGATGACGCGCGAAGGTCTCGCGCATCAGCGCCTGGAAGTACGGGCCCGTGTCGTGCTTCACGCGCTCGACGATCCCTTCGTCGCGCAGCAGCTTCAGGTTCGCGACCGCCACCGCCGCTGCGACC
>NZ_QTQF01000116.1:0-1936 GCF_003854235.1 Burkholderia sp. Bp8998 | reverse complement strand
GCAGGCGCTCGACATGCTCGCTGCCGGCGCGACGAAGGACGATGTGCTCAAGCGTACCGGTCAGGTCGTCGGCGTGCACAACGTATCGTTCGACGTGCAGGAAGGCGAAATATTCGTGCTGATGGGCCTGTCCGGCTCCGGCAAATCCACGCTGATCCGCCTCGTGAACCGGCTGGTCGATCCGAGCGCCGGCAAGGTGCTGATCGACGGGCTCGATGTCGCGTCGGCACGCCGCTCCGCGCTGACCGCGCTGCGCCGCAAGGACATGAGCATGGTGTTCCAGTCGTTCGCGCTGATGCCGCATCGTTCCGTGGTGTCGAATGCCGCGTTCGGCCTCGAGGTCGCCGGCGTCGGCAAGAAGGAGCGCGAACGCCGTGCGATGGAGGTGCTCGAGCAGGTCGGCCTCGCCCCGTTCTCGCACAAGCTGCCGTCGGAGCTGTCGGGCGGCATGCAGCAGCGCGTCGGCCTGGCCCGCGCGCTGGCCGTGAACCCGTCGCTGATGATCATGGACGAAGCGTTTTCCGCGCTCGATCCGCTCAAGCGTCGCGAAATGCAGGACGTGCTGCTGCAACTGCAGAAGGAACAGCGCCGCACGATCATGTTCGTGTCGCACGATCTGGAAGAGGCGCTGCGCATCGGCAACCGCATCGCGATCATGGAAGGCGGCCGGCTCGTGCAGGTCGGCACGCCGCAGGACATCATCACGAACCCGGCCGACGACTACGTGCGCGCGTTCTTCGACGGCGTCGACACCAGCCGCTATCTCACGGCCGGCGACCTGATGCAGACGGGCGCCGTGCCGATCGTGTCGAAGTGCGATGCCGCGAACGTCGCGGCGACGCTGAACGGCAGTGCCGAATACGCATTCGTGCTCGACGGGGCACGCAAGCTTCGCGGCTTCGTCACGCGCGAGGCGATCGGTCAGGCCACGCCGTCGGTGCGGCCGATCGAAAGCATCCGGCGCGATGCGTCGCTCGAACACGTCGTCGCGCGCGTGGTCGCGAGCCCGAATGCACTGCCCGTCGTCGACGACGACGGCTGCTACTGCGGCTCGGTCGACCGCGCACTCATCCTGAAGGCCATCACGCGTTCGCGAGGCTCCCATGTCTGAAATGATTCCGCTCGGTACCTGGGTCGACCAGTCCGTTCACTACCTGCTCGACCACGACGCGAAGACGTTCGACGCGATCGGTCAAGCGATCGAGGGTCTCGCGGCATTCGTCGAGCACGGCCTGCAGGCGATCCCGATGTGGCTGATGATGGCGATCTTCATCGGCGTCGGTTTGTGGCGGGTGGGCTGGCGCTTCGCGCTGTTCACCACCGCGTCGCTGCTGCTGATCTTCGCGACGGGCTTCTGGGACCAGACGGTCATCACGCTCGGCCTGACGCTGTCGTCGACGATCGTCAGCCTCGTGCTCGGCATTCCGCTCGGCATCTGGGCCGCGAAGAGCAAGTGGGTCGCCGCGATCGTGCGTCCGATCCTCGACCTGATGCAGACGATGCCCGCGTTCGTCTACCTGATTCCGGCCGCGATGCTGTTCGGTCTGGGCCGCGTGCCGGGGATCCTGTCGACGGTGATCTTTGCGATGCCGCCGGCCGTGCGCCTGACGAGCCTCGGCATTCGTCACGTGAACCGCGAGATCGTCGAAGCCGGCCAGGCATTCGGCTGCACGCCGTGGCAGCTGCTGTACAAGGTGCAGTTCCCGAACGCGCTGCCGTCGATCATGCAGGGCGTGAACCAGACGATCATGATGGCGCTGTCGATGGTGATCATCGCGTCGATGGTCGGCGCGGGCGGCCTGGGCAACGACGTGCTCGCGAGTATCCAGCGCCTCGACATCGGCCTCGGCTTCGAAAGCGGTCTGTCGGTCGTGCTGCTCGCGATCATTCTCGACCGCATCACCGAGAGCTTCGGCCGCGCGCCGGGCACCGCGAA
>NZ_QTQF01000115.1:0-1941 GCF_003854235.1 Burkholderia sp. Bp8998 | reverse complement strand
GCGGCGGCAGGTCCGTACAGACACCTTCGTACAGCTCGGCGGCCATGCCCACCGATTCGCCGAGCGTCGGGTGCGGATGGATCGTCTTGCCGATATCTTCCGCGTCCGCGCCCATTTCGACGGCGAGGCACACTTCGCTGATCAGGTCGCCCGCGTTCAGGCCGACGATCCCGCCGCCGATCACGCGATGGGTTTCCTCGTCGAAGATCAGCTTCGTGAAGCCTTCGTCGCGGCCGTTCGCGATCGCGCGGCCCGATGCGGCCCACGGGAACACCGCCTTGCCGTACTTGATGCCTTCGGCCTTGCACTGGTCTTCCGTCTTGCCGGCCCACGCCACTTCCGGATCGGTATACGCCACCGACGGGATCTGCAGCGCGTCGAAGTATGCCTTCTCGCCATGCGCGGCTTCCGCTGCGACGTGGCCTTCATGCACGGCCTTGTGCGCGAGCATCGGCTGGCCGACGACGTCACCGATCGCGAAGATGTGCGGGACGTTCGTGCGCATCTGCTTGTCGACGTCGATGAAGCCGCGGTCGGTGACCGCGACGCCTGCCTTGTCGGCGCCGATCTTCTTGCCGTTCGGGCTGCGGCCCACCGCGACCAGCACGAGGTCATAGCGCTGCGCTTCCGCCGGTGCCTTCTCGCCCTCGAACTTCACGTAGATGCCGTCTTCCTTCGCTTCCGCGCCGACCGTCTTGGTTTTCAGCATCATGTTGCCGAAGCGCTTCGCGTTGTACTTTTCCCAGACCTTCACGAGATCGCGGTCCGCGCCCATCATCAGGCCGTCCATCATTTCGACGACGTCGATCTCGGCGCCGAGCGTCGCGTACACCGTGGCCATTTCGAGGCCGATGATGCCGCCGCCGATCACGAGCATGCGCTTGGGCAGCTGGCGCAGTTCGAGTGCGCCGGTGGAATCGACGACACGCGGGTCTTCCGGCATGAACGGCAGCTTCACCGCCTGCGAGCCGGCGGCGATGATCGCCTGCTTGAACTTGACGACCTTCTTGCCGTTTTCGCCCTGCACTTCCATGTGGAACGGATCGACGAACGCGCCGACGCCGGTCACGACTTCGACCTTGCGTGCCTTCGCCATGCCGGCGAGGCCCGTCGTCAGTTTCTTGACGACGCCGCCCTTGAAGTCGCGCAGCTTGTCGAGATCGACTTGCGGCTGGCCGAACGTGATGCCGTGCGACGCGAGCGCCGCGGCTTCGTCGATGACGAGCGCCGTGTGCAGCAGCGCCTTCGACGGGATGCAGCCGACGTTCAGGCACACGCCGCCGAGCGTCGAGTAGCGTTCGACGAGCACGGTCTTCATGCCGAGGTCGGCTGCGCGAAACGCGGCCGAGTAGCCGCCGGGGCCGGCGCCGAGCACGAGCATGTCGCATTCGATGTCGGCGGAGCCGCTGTAGCTGCCGGCTTGCGGCGCGGGTGCCGGAGCGGCTGCGGCCGGTGCCGGCGCGGCGGCTGCCGGTTTCGCTGCCTCAGGTGCTTTCGCGGGTGCGGCGGCGCCTGCCGAGGCTTCCACGATGGCGATGACGGTGCCTTGCGAGACTTTCTCGCCGGCCTTGACCTTGACTTCCTTGACCGTGCCGGCGACGTCGCTGGGCACTTCCATGGAGGCCTTGTCCGATTCGAGCGTGATGAGCGTCTGCTCTTTTTCGATCACGTCGCCCGGCTTCACGTTGACTTCGATGACATCGACGCCGCTGAAATCGCCGATATCCGGAACCTTGACTTCGATGAGACTCATGTACGTCCCCTTCTTGTTTGGCTGCTGACAGAGGGAGAGGGCTCAACCGCTGAACGACGGCCTGACAAGAGAGCGCGACGCTGGGCAGGACCACCTTTGCCGTCCGCCCAAGGACGCGCCTTTCTTTTGGTTACTTTTCTTTGGAAGACAAAGAAAAGTGACCGCCGCCCCGCGCAGGGGCGACGCTA
>NZ_QTQF01000114.1:0-1992 GCF_003854235.1 Burkholderia sp. Bp8998 | reverse complement strand
CGTGCCGACGTGCGACACCGACGGCAGCAGCAGGTGGTATTTCACGTCGATGATGCGCGCGGTGTTGTCCGCCCGCTCGACGAACGCGCCGATCTGCGCGAAATCGAAGATCTCGTTGCGCAGCATCGTGCTGTAGAAGCTGCCGAGGATCAGCGCGGTTTCGCGCTTCACTTCGTCCAGCACCGCCGGCAGCCCGCTCTCCGGCACCGGCTGCGCGAGCGCGCGGCGCAGCGCGAGCCATGCGCCGTTCACGCTCTCCCACGCCTCGCGCGTGAGCGCCGTGCGCACCATCCGCGCGTTCGAGCGCGCCGCCTCGATGCACGACAGCACGCTCGACGGGTTGTCGCGGTCGCGCAGCAGGTAGTCGGTCACGGTATCGGCGGCATACGCGTCGTACTTCTGACGATAGCCGTCGTCCGCGCCCGAGCTGACCAGCACCGACGACCATTCGGCCGGCGCATCCGACGTGCGCGTGAGCGCCATCCGCAGCCCGGCATCGACGATGCGCGCAATGTTCTCCGCGCGCTCGATATAGCGGTACATCCAGTAAAGACCGCTCGCAGTTCGTCCCAGAAGCATCTCGTGTCCACTCCGTCTTCGTTCGGTTCGCGCGCCGGCTTGCGGCGCGCGCGGTCGTGCCCGGCTCAGTCGGCCAGCACCCAGGTGTCCTTGGTGCCGCCGCCCTGGCTCGAGTTGACGACCAGCGATCCTTCCTGCAGCGCGACGCGCGTGAGCCCGCCCGGCGTGATCCGGATCCGGTCCGACACCAGCACGAACGGCCGCAGGTCGACGTGGCGCGGCGCGAGGCCGGCTTCGGTCAGGATCGGCGTCGTGGACAACGCCAGCGTGGGTTGCGCGATGTAGTTCGCGGGCCGCGCGCGCAGCTTCGCGGCGAACGCCTCGAGTTCCGCCTTCGAGGCGCACGGCCCGACCAGCATCCCGTAGCCGCCCGAGCCGTGCACTTCCTTCACGACCAGTTCGTCGAGATGGTCGAGCACGTATTTCAGGCTGTCGGCCTCGCCGCAGCGCCAGGTCGGCACGTTCTCCAGCAGCGCCTTGCGGCCCGTGTAGAACTCGACGATCTCCGGCATGTACGAGTAGATCGCCTTGTCGTCGGCGATGCCGGTGCCGGGCGCGTTCGCGATCGTGATGTTGCCGGCGCGGTAGACGTCCATGATCCCGGCCACGCCGAGCACCGAATCGGGGCGGAACGTGAGCGGATCGAGGAACGCGTCGTCGACGCGGCGGTACAGCACGTCGATCGACCGGAAGCCTTCGGTGGTGCGCATCGCGACGCGCCCGTCGACCACCTGCAGGTCGCTGCCCTCGACGAGGTGCACGCCCATCTGGTCGGCGAGGAACGAATGTTCGTAGTACGCGGAATTGTGGATGCCGGGCGTGAGCACGGCGATGGTCGGGTTGTCGGCATTCCCGCCCGGCGGGCACACGGCCGCGAGCGACTGCCGCAGCATCTGCGGATAGGTCTCGACCGGGCGCACCTTGACCTGCTGGAACAGCTCGGGGAAGAGCTGCATCATCGTCTCGCGGTTTTCCAGCATGTACGACACGCCCGACGGCGTGCGCGCGTTGTCCTCCAGCACGTAGAACTCGTTCTCGCCGGTGCGCACGATGTCGACACCGATGATGTGCGTGTAAACGTTCCCGGGCGGCCGGAAATCGATCATCTCCGGGATGAACGCCTCGTTGTGCGCGATCAGGTGCTTCGGCACGATGCCCGCGCGCACGATCTCCTGGCGGTGATAGATGTCGTCGAGGAACGCGTTGAGCGCCATCACGCGCTGCTCGATGCCGAGCGACAGCCGGCTCCATTCCGCGCCCGAAATGATCCGCGGCACGATATCGAACGGAATCAACCGCTCGGCGGCCTGCGCGTCGCCGTACACGGCGAACGTGATGCCTGTCCTGCGGAACACACCTTCCGCATCGTGGGCCTTCTGGGCGAGGCTTGCAGGGTTCTGCGTATCGAGCCAC
>NZ_QTQF01000113.1:0-2009 GCF_003854235.1 Burkholderia sp. Bp8998 | reverse complement strand
GGATGTTCTCCAGCCCGCAAGGCTATTTTTGATCCAGGCACGTTTGACCGGTCGATCACCTCATATCTTCTGGCGACCGATCGCAGCGTACACCTCCGGCTTCGTCGTTTTTAGGCGTCGCGCGTACAGGCACCCGAGGATTAGTGTGCCGAAGATGAACGCCAGCAGCGTTTCGGCGATCTTCACGTTGCCCGTCAGCACGTCCATATTGACCGTCGCCAGATAGCCGACCACAGACAACAAGGCGAAGCTAATGAACGGAGCTATCTTGGTTTTGAGAACGCTTGCGCCGCTTGGCTTGCGTACAAAGAACATCAATACGGAAAGCGAAGTCAGAATCAAGAGCATAAGAAGCGCATAGCCCCCAACCCCTGTCAGTGCACCGTACTCGGCGTACGGTTCGACACCTCTGTTGATCTCAAGCCCCACGATCCCGAGCATGAGGACACTCACCATCATCGACGCGCGGTACGGCGATCCGTGGCGCTTATGCACCGCTGCGCATGCGCGGGGGGCCGTACCGTCGATGCCGAGGCAGTAGATGTATCGCGACAGAATGTTGTGCAACGCCAGTAGACAAGCGAATATGCTAGAGCACAGAAGCACATTGACCGCCTCAAGACCTGCCTTGCCTAAATACATGCCGATACTGTCAAGTGCTACGGTCGATGGGTCTGCACCCGCTTTGGCGATAGCAGCGGCGGGGCCATAGCCGCAAATCAGAAAATAGGCCGCCGAAGCAAACAACACCGCGAGAACGATCACTGCTGCGTAGGTGGCGCGAGGAACAGTTACCTCTGGGCTTCGAGCCTCTTCGCGAAAAACGGCCGTCGCCTCGAAACCAGCGAAACTGGTCACACCGAAAAGCAAACCGAGCCCAATAGAGCCGGATGTCACCGCACTCGGCGTCAGCCAAACAGGTGAGATTCCGTGCAGCCCTTTAGTCAAGGCAACTGCTATCTCCCACACGAATACGAGCACGACCTCGCAAATCAGTGCAAGCGTGAGCACCTTTGCGGAGAAGGTGATGCGCAGGTAGCCAAAGACGGCAACGATGCCGAGCAAAATAAGCGAGTACCCCCACCAGACAAGCGGGGAGCTATTGAAAAGATGCTTGAACAATGAGGTGTAGGCCACCCCGGCATACAGATAAATGCCGACCATCATGAAGCCATATGCCAGCATTGCCATCAACGCGGCGCCGAATCCGATAGGACGGCCCAGTCCTGCAGTGATATACGCGTAGAATGCCCCTGCGTTGCGCACGTGCTTCGACATCGTCGTAAAGCCGACGGAGAACAACAACATGAGGCTGCCGGTGATCAAAAACGTCGCGGGCGCGCCCAAGCCATTCCCCATCGACAACATCAGCCCGATAAAGCCGGTGACGACCGTGAGCGGCGCGTTATATGCCAGCACCGTAAACACAATGTCGAACGTTCCCAGATGCCCTGATAGCGTAACGGGCCGAGCGCCATCCGCCATCCCTCCAGGTTCGGAACTGCCCGCCATGCCATTCGCACTGTTACTCAACGTTTCCATACTTCCACCAACTCCTCGATGGTTCGTGGCGGGAAGCGCGGGGCTACGCACCGCGACATAGTGTGCTTCCGTGCATTGCGCCGGCTTTATACCGCCTGCTGCACCGAAGCCACTCATACTATCCAGTCAAATTAGAAGAACGACTGGTATGTCGAAACTTTAGTACGTTGAGTTTTTTGAAACAAGGGCTTTGTGTCCGGCTACGGCTACCGAGCGGCGAGAGCCAGACCCATCAAAGCTTAGCGGCAACATAGGAGTTTCCCTATGTCGCCGCCTGACGTCTCCGAGCCGTTCTCATGCCGTTACGCTTGCCTTACGCGCTCACTGACATACACGCTCACTGACGTCGACACCCACCTGAGTCGTATTTGCGGTTCCGCCCAAATCCGGCGTGCGTGGCCCCTGCGCGATGCCTTCCTCGATGGCCCGCAAGATGGCGTCGTGCGCAGCACGATACTTGCCCTGCC
>NZ_QTQF01000112.1:0-2076 GCF_003854235.1 Burkholderia sp. Bp8998 | reverse complement strand
ACCCCTGAAGAGGCTATGGCGATGGAATTGGCTGCCGCCGGATTGGCTAAACGTTGCACTTGATTCTTGAGACCACCCCCGTCCTGCATCCGCTCCGAGACCGATTTGCGCCGCATGCTTTCGCGGATGACTCCGCAGCGTCGATTCCGGGTATCTGCCTGCTCCGCAGCCTCAGCCGCGCTGCTACACTCCAGCCACAAAAATCGCTTGCCCCACCCAAGGAAACAATGACACTCGCTCGGGCACAACATGACGGCGTCGAAGTCTGGATCATCCAGCTTCCGGGGCATGCCGCCTATGCCTATACGCATCTCAAGCGAGTATTCGCATCCGACGACTCGCGGCATCGCGTCGTGACGGTCGACCTCACGAAACTGCTCGCGTGCGCCGATCGCGACACAACCGACTATGTGCTGCCGGCGGTTCAATATTGGGCGCCCGGCAAGGCCGCCGGCATCCGCGATTTTCTCGATCCGGCCAAACCACGGATTCCCGACATGCCCTTCATCACGTTTCGCGAGACGCGGACGCGGACGCTGCTCGGGATTCCGGGCCTGTCGAAAGTCGGCATCGCATCGTTCCGGAACGGCCAGCATCGCGCGCGCTATCTGGCGTATGCAGGAGCAACGAGCCTGCCCGTCGAGGTGCATGAAACAGAGGCGGATTTGCTCGTGCGGTATTGCGGCGAGTGACGGACGCGACGCTTGGTCGAGTGCGAAACGAGTCGTGCAGCGTGCGGCCGTTCGATTCGATGCCGGCAGGCCGCTAGGCTTCGATCACGTAGATCCGGTCGGTGACGGCCCCCCGGCCGATGAAGCTGGTTTCGACGCCTGCCAGTCGCCAGCCGTTGTGCTCGTAGAAACCGATCGCGCGGACGTTGCCGTCGAGTACCGAGAGATGAACCTTGTCCACGCCAATATTTCGCGCCCACGCGCGAACGGCTTCGATCATGCGCTTGCCGGCACCGCTTCCATGATGTGCGGGATGGACGTGAAGGCAATCGAGCAGGACACCGCGCACCGGATCGATCGGTCTTTCGGCGCTGGCAAAACCGATCGGTGCGCCGTCGGATTCCGCGATCAGCACGAGGCCCCACTCCGCTTCGTTGCGGTCGAAATAATTTCGCCACCGCATCGCGTGTTCCGTCGGCACCTCATCGGACAGATAGGCCGCGGGCAAGATATGGCTGTATGCGTTCTGCCAACTCAGCGTGTGCAAGCGAGCGATGTGCTCAGCATCGTGTGGCATCGCGCTGCGCAGCATGATGGCGTGGTTTTCCGGCATGCGTGGGTCGCTCCGGTTGTGCGATCGACGGGAAAGTGTAGCAATCGCGGAGGGGCGAAGGCGAGTTGAATCGCGAATCTCGCGAGATGCTGCGCGACGACAGCGCTACGGGCGAAAAAATGTCCCGACGCCTTCTGGTTCGTCGGGACCGAACGGCCCTGCAAAGTTCAGGGCACGAGGAACCGATACATTACATGAATGTAAGACTGTGAATCTTTGGTGGTTTATGCCAAGTCCCTGGCTTATTCCGCCAATCTGCGGATCGTTCACTTCGTTATGTCGAGCGTCGCCTCGGTGCAGCAGGTCCCCGTACCGGCTACGGCGCGTACCGGCGCCGGCGCACATGGCGCGTTTCACCGTGACGGCCGGCAGAAAGGCGCTCAGGCTCCGGCCGACTATCGGCCGAAGGATGGAGCGAATCGCCGGTCAGTCTGGGCGATTCCGACGCAGGCATATTCCGAAGCGCATTTCGCAACCTTCCCTGGCTGCCTCTACGTGTTCTCGAACCGCTCTACACGCCGGCCGGATTCAAGGCGATGTGGTCGAAGCTGATGACCGAAGCGCTGAAGGAAAAGGTAATCGTGGAGCGCTTCACGTTTCACGATCTGCGGGTCTATTACGTCACCCGGCATAAGGCTGAACGCGGTGCATTGCCGGATCTGCACGCGAATCCGGCGACGACAGTGCGCGTCCATGACCGCACAAAAATCGTTAAGGAATGTCTGCAAAACCTTCGCGTGACGGCGGCATGTGAGACAGTAGCGGCATGAAACAGATCAGCCTTGTTGGAAC
>NZ_QTQF01000111.1:0-2127 GCF_003854235.1 Burkholderia sp. Bp8998 | reverse complement strand
GAGCTGATGCAGCAGCTGGCCGCGAAGCGCGCCACGGTGCTGGCGATCGATTCGCTGCCGCGCACGCTGTCGCGCGCGCAGAAGATGGACGCGCTCACGTCGATGGCCGGCATCAGCGGCTATCGCGCGGTGATCGAGGCCGCGCATGCGTTCGGCCGTTTCCTGAACGGCCAGGTCACGGCGGCCGGCAAGATTCCGCCGGCGAAGGTGTTCATCGCCGGCGCCGGCGTGGCGGGTCTCGCCGCGATCGGCACGGCCGCGAGTCTCGGCGCGATCGTGCGCGCGAACGACACGCGCGCCGAAGTGGCCGATCAGGTCAAGTCGCTCGGCGGCGAGTTCGTCAAGGTCGACTACGAAGAAGAAGGCTCGGGCGGCGGCGGCTACGCGAAGGTGATGAGCGAAGGCTTCCAGCAGGCGCAGCGCGCGATGTACGCGCAGCAGGCCAAGGATGCCGACATCATCATCACCACCGCGCTGATCCCCGGCAAGCCGGCGCCGAAGCTCATCACCGTCGAGATGGTGCAGTCGATGAGGCCCGGCAGCGTGATCGTGGACATGGCCGCCGAACAGGGCGGCAACTGCGAACTCACGGTGCCCGGCGAGGCCGTCGTGCGCCACGGCGTGACGATCGTCGGTTATACGGATCTCGCGTCGCGCCTGTCGCGGCAGTCGTCGACGCTGTATGGGACCAACCTGCTGCGCGTGATCGAGGAGCTGTGCAAGGGCAAGGACGGCACGATCAACGTCGACTTCGACGACGACGCGATCCGCAGCCTCACCGTCATCAAGGAAGGCAACGTCACGTGGCCGCCGCCGCCGATCAAGCAGGCGGCCGTCGCGCCGAAGCCCCCGGCAGCCGCGCCCGCGGCGGCGGCACCCGCGAAGTCCAAGGGCCACGGCCACAGCGGCGAGCCGATGTCGGCCAAGGCGCTCGCGATCGTGTTCGCGATCGGCGCGCTGGCGTTCCTGCTGGTCGGCCAGTTCGCGCCGTCGAGCTTCCTGTCGCACTTCACGGTGTTCGTGCTTGCGTGCTTCGTCGGCTACATGGTGATCTGGAACGTCACGCCGTCGCTGCACACGCCGCTGATGAGCGTGACCAACGCGATCTCGTCGATCATCGCGATCGGCGCGCTCGTGCAGGTCGCGCCGCCGCTGGGCGAGCTGGCCAACGCCGGCGATCGTCCGTCCGGGCTGATCCTCGGTCTCGCGGTCGGCGCGCTCACGCTCACGGCCGTCAACATGTTCGGCGGCTTCGCGGTCACGCGGCGCATGCTGGCGATGTTCCGCAAATAAGGGGACAACAACAATGACTTCCAACCTGACTACCGTCTCCTATATCGGCGCCGCGATCCTGTTCATCCTCAGCCTCGGCGGGCTGGCCAACCCTGAAACCGCGCGCCGCGGCAACCTGCTCGGCATGATCGGCATGCTGATCGCCGTGCTGGCCACCGTGGCCGGCCCGCGCGTGTCGGCCGCGGGCATTCCGTACGTGATCGCCGCGCTGGTCGTCGGCGGCGCCGTCGGCCTGTACGCCGCGAAGAAGGTGCAGATGACGCAGATGCCGGAACTGGTCGCGCTGATGCACAGCCTGGTCGGTCTCGCGGCCTGCCTGGTGGGCTTCGCGAGCTATATCGACACGTCGCTGCAGTTCACCGGCGCCGAGAAGGCCATCCATGAAGTGGAAATCTACGTCGGCATCCTGATCGGCGCGATCACCTTCGCGGGTTCGATCATCGCGTTCGGCAAGCTGTCGGGCAAGATCGGCGGCAAGCCGCTGCTGCTGCCGGCGCGGCACTGGCTGAACCTGGCCGCGCTGCTGATCGTGATCTACTACGGCCGTGCATTCCTGCATGCGGAAAGCATCCAGGACGGCATGCTGCCCCTCGCCGTGATGACCGTGGTCTCGCTGCTGTTCGGCGTGCACATGGTGATGGCGATCGGCGGCGCGGACATGCCGGTCGTGGTGTCGATGCTCAACAGCTACTCGGGGTGGGCGGCGGCGGCCACCGGCTTCATGCTCGGCAACGACCTGCTGATCGTGATCGGCGCGCTGGTGGGCTCGTCCGGTGCGATCCTGTCGTACATCATGTGCCGCGCGATGAACCGCAACTTCATCAGCGTGATCGC
>NZ_QTQF01000110.1:0-2139 GCF_003854235.1 Burkholderia sp. Bp8998 | reverse complement strand
GGCGCTCAGATGCTGGTATTTCGTCATTGCAACACCCTACCTCATCAAAGGTGTTGCACTTGAAACTAGAGTCTAAGCTGTCACAACCATCACCTCGCACACCGCCTAAGTGCGCAGGTCTATCGGATAAACCCAGGTTCTCCCCACACCCACACTTGTTTCCTTCGAATATTTCTCAGCAAATGGAAAAACAATACTAGCCGGTTGACCAAGCATATGCCGCAAGTAAAAAATTGCGAACCCGACGGCTTGAGGTTTTGTCGCCAAGGGACTTAGATATAAATTTGAAATCCCCTGCTGTCGACGATCCAGCTTATTAATCGCATCAATAAGAACCAGATACGTTATAAATGGATCGTTCGCACTTGAATAAGACAGTTGCTCGTCTGGCACACGAAAGGGAGCGTCGGCAACCCTATGGAGCCTAATCAAACTCTCCTGGTACATATCAGCACTTAAAGAGGGCAGACTAAGCAACTGAATAAGCTTCGCACCACTTTTGTATGCAATCGCATGACTCACCAAATCATGATCATAGCCGGCCCCCATCCGCTGTTGGAGAAATTCCCCGACACCAGCACGGAAGACGGATGCGAGACGCTCCTCCAAGATATGCGAGCTGGCGGCTGCTGCGAACCTACCGAGTTCGACTGGGTGTTTGCAGACAACGAAGCTGAAGTTGGTGCCCCGATGGTGCCCGCAGCGGCTTAGATGGAGCAGTTTGAGGAAATTTGAAGCGCACAATTTCCTTGTTAAATCAATCGATTGGAGATAACATGAACCGTCTGCAAGGGCTCGCGTTTCGGTTCACACGGCAGGGGTCACTGGTTCGATCCCAGTACCGCCCACCAAAGAATTCAAGGGCCTGCGTCTCACGACGCAGGCCCTTTTCGTTTTACGCGTCGCCCTCGCGGTTGCTTCATGGCCAAGCAGCAATCGCGCGGCACCAACACACGCCATGCAAGAGCCGGCATGCCATCCCACCATCATCGCCACCGGATGACATGAAGCGCCACGCAGGTGTAACAATCGGTAACGAATTAGTAACCGTGAACGAATACCGACTGACTAAAATCGACCGACATTGACGTCGGCCAGGCGGCACCGGCTCCCCACTCCAACCAAAAACGACTGGAATCCGGAACGCGCGTTGCGCGGCTGGCTTTTACCGTCGCGACACACCCATGACATCGCCGAACTCACACACCCTGTGGTTGACCGGTCTGAGTGGCGCAGGCAAGTCCACGCTCTCGCGCGAGATCGCCGCACACTTGCGCATGCACAACAAGCCCGTCTGCATTCTCGACGGCGACGAACTGCGCTCGGGCGTCTCGCACGATCTCGGATTCAGCCGCGATGATCGGGCCGAAAACTGCCGACGTACCGCCGAAATCGCGAAGCTGATGAACAATCAGGGGATCATGGTGATCGTCGCGCTGATTTCCCCGTATGCAACCGACCGGCAACTGGCCCGGGAGACCATCGGCGACGAGCGCTTCGTCGAAATCTATCTGAAGACCGATATCGAGACCTGTTCAGCGCGCGATCCGAAGCGCCTGTACGCAAAGGCCATGACCGGCCAGACGCGCCAGTTCACCGGCATCTCCGATCCCTACGAGCCCCCTGTCGCACCCGATCTCGTCGTCGAGACCGGGTCGATGTCCGTCTCCGCGTGCGTCGCGCGCATCATCGAGTTCGATCAACAACGCTTCGACTACGCCTGATCGAAGCACCGCGTTCGCTCACCTCCCCCGCCCGATCCGTTCCGCGGTCGCATCGAACGCGCGCTTCGCCTTGTCGACGATCTCGTCGACCTCCCCCTCCCGGATCACGAGCGGCGGCGACAGCAGCATCCGGTCGCCGGTCGCGCGCATGATCAGGTTGCCGTTGAAGCAGAAGTCGCGGCAGATCGTGCCGATATCGACGCTTGCATCGAAACGCTCGCGCCGCGCGCGATCACGTGCAAGCTGGACGCCCGCGACCAGCCCTGTCCCCGCGATCTCGCCGACGATCGGATGATCGCCGAGCGCTTCCCGCAGCCGACGCTGGAAATACGGCCCGATGTCGTGCTTCACGCGCTCGACGATCCCTTCGTCGCGCAGCAGCTTCAGGTTCGCGACCGCCACCGCCGCTGCGACC
>NZ_QTQF01000109.1:0-2142 GCF_003854235.1 Burkholderia sp. Bp8998 | reverse complement strand
TACAGGTTGAGTTCTCGCGTTGTGCCGTATTCCAATTTAAGTCGAACATAGAGTTCGAATCATCTTGAGATACATCGATACAATCACAACCCGGATAACTTCCACGTCCATCTCAAGACGCTTCCGCTATCCAAATTACTTACTTCTTCCAGATTGTTAAAGAACGACAGCCGATACTTTCGTACCGCTCTGACTGGCTCAATCGCCAATGAGAAAAACTCGAACCAAACTTCATTCGAATGTTTGTCATTGAGGATTATCGAAAGCGGCCGGCATTATAACCGATAAAACCGCCAACAGACAGTCTTTCTGTCTTAATCAACAGCCGATAAGCGTGAGCGCTCAACTTTGCGAGAAGCTCTGGAAAGGAGGTGATCCAGCCGCACCTTCCGATACGGCTACCTTGTTACGACTTCACCCCAGTCATGAATCCTACCGTGGTGACCGTCCTCCTTGCGGTTAGACTAGCCACTTCTGGTAAAACCCACTCCCATGGTGTGACGGGCGGTGTGTACAAGACCCGGGAACGTATTCACCGCGGCATGCTGATCCGCGATTACTAGCGATTCCAGCTTCATGCACTCGAGTTGCAGAGTGCAATCCGGACTACGATCGGTTTTCTGGGATTAGCTCCCCCTCGCGGGTTGGCAACCCTCTGTTCCGACCATTGTATGACGTGTGAAGCCCTACCCATAAGGGCCATGAGGACTTGACGTCATCCCCACCTTCCTCCGGTTTGTCACCGGCAGTCTCCTTAGAGTGCTCTTGCGTAGCAACTAAGGACAAGGGTTGCGCTCGTTGCGGGACTTAACCCAACATCTCACGACACGAGCTGACGACAGCCATGCAGCACCTGTGCGCCGGTTCTCTTTCGAGCACTCCCGCCTCTCAGCAGGATTCCGACCATGTCAAGGGTAGGTAAGGTTTTTCGCGTTGCATCGAATTAATCCACATCATCCACCGCTTGTGCGGGTCCCCGTCAATTCCTTTGAGTTTTAATCTTGCGACCGTACTCCCCAGGCGGTCAACTTCACGCGTTAGCTACGTTACTAAGGAAATGAATCCCCAACAACTAGTTGACATCGTTTAGGGCGTGGACTACCAGGGTATCTAATCCTGTTTGCTCCCCACGCTTTCGTGCATGAGCGTCAGTATTGGCCCAGGGGGCTGCCTTCGCCATCGGTATTCCTCCACATCTCTACGCATTTCACTGCTACACGTGGAATTCTACCCCCCTCTGCCATACTCTAGCCTGCCAGTCACCAATGCAGTTCCCAGGTTGAGCCCGGGGATTTCACATCGGTCTTAGCAAACCGCCTGCGCACGCTTTACGCCCAGTAATTCCGATTAACGCTTGCACCCTACGTATTACCGCGGCTGCTGGCACGTAGTTAGCCGGTGCTTATTCTTCCGGTACCGTCATCCCCCGGCCATATTAGGACCAAGGATTTCTTTCCGGACAAAAGTGCTTTACAACCCGAAGGCCTTCTTCACACACGCGGCATTGCTGGATCAGGCTTTCGCCCATTGTCCAAAATTCCCCACTGCTGCCTCCCGTAGGAGTCTGGGCCGTGTCTCAGTCCCAGTGTGGCTGGTCGTCCTCTCAGACCAGCTACTGATCGTCGCCTTGGTAGGCCTTTACCCCACCAACTAGCTAATCAGCCATCGGCCAACCCTATAGCGCGAGGCCCGAAGGTCCCCCGCTTTCATCCATGGATCGTATGCGGTATTAATCCGGCTTTCGCCGGGCTATCCCCCACTACAGGACATGTTCCGATGTATTACTCACCCGTTCGCCACTCGCCACCAGGTGCAAGCACCCGTGCTGCCGTTCGACTTGCATGTGTAAGGCATGCCGCCAGCGTTCAATCTGAGCCAGGATCAAACTCTTCAGTTTAAACCTGTTACTGTTTTCGGTTCGGTTAAGAACCGGTCGCTCACTCAAAGCTGACAGGAATATGAATCACTTCATAAACCTGACTTACTTTAGTGTGAGACTCTTGATACTTTCGCTATCTGATCCGAAGATCAGCTCGCGGCCATCAAGCGCCCACACTTATCGGCTGTTAATTTTTAAAGAGCATTTCTGCGAGAAACCTGAAGTTTCTCAGCAGCGCTGCGTTTTCAGCAGCAGAGAAGCGA
>NZ_QTQF01000108.1:0-2143 GCF_003854235.1 Burkholderia sp. Bp8998 | reverse complement strand
GGCCGCTTCGTCGCGGTCGGCAGCGAAGCGGAGGTGATGCCGCTCGCGGGCCGCGCGACGAAGGTCGTCGACCTCGGCGGCCGCACGGTGCTGCCGGGCCTGACCGACAACCACTGCCACGTGATTCGCGGCGGCCTGAACTACAACATGGAGCTGCGCTGGGACGGCGTGCGCTCGCTCGCCGTCGCGATGGAGATGCTCAAGCAGCAGGTCGCGATCACGCCGGCGCCGCAGTGGGTGCGCGTGGTCGGTGGCTTTACCGAGCACCAGTTCGCCGAGAAGCGGCTGCCGACGATCGAAGAACTCAACGCGGTCGCGCCCGATACGCCGGTGTTCATCCTGCACCTGTACGATCGCGCGCTGCTGAACGCGGCCGCGCTGCGCGTCGTCGGCTATACGAAGGACACGCCCGAACCGCCGGGCGGCACGATCCTGCGCGACGCCGCCGGCAACCCGACGGGCCTGCTGCTCGCGAACCCGAACGCGACGATCCTCTACGCGACGCTCGCGAAGGGCCCGAAGCTGCCGTTCGAGTACCAGTACAACTCGACGCGCCACTTCATGCGCGAGCTGAACCGGCTCGGCGTGACGGGCGTGATCGACGCGGGCGGCGGCTCGCAGAATTACCCCGACGATTACGAAGTGATCCGCAAGCTGCACGACGCGGGCGAGATGACGATCCGCATCGCGTACAACCTGTTCACGCAGAAGCCGAACGCGGAGAAGGAAGACTTCGTGAACTGGACGAAGAGCGTCACGTATCACGACGGCACCGATTACTTCCGTCACAACGGCGCGGGCGAGATGCTGGTGTTTTCCGCGGCCGACTTCGAGGACTTCCGCGTCGCGCGTCCGGACCTGCCCGCGCAGATGGAAGACGATCTCGAAGGCGTCGTGCGCGTGCTCGCGCAGAACCGCTGGCCGTGGCGCATGCATGCGACCTACGACGAAACCATCAGCCGTGCGCTCGACGTGTTCGAGAAGGTCAACGAGGATATCCCGCTCGAAGGGCTGAACTGGTTCTTCGATCACGCGGAAACGATCTCCGAGCGGTCGATGGACCGGATCGCCGCGCTCGGCGGCGGCATCGCGGTGCAGCACCGGATGGCGTACCAGGGCGAGTACTTCGTCGAGCGCTACGGCGCGCAGGCGGCCGAGGCGACGCCGCCCGTCGCGAAGATGCTGTCGAAAGGCATCAAGGTGTCGGCCGGCACGGACGCGACGCGCGTCGCGTCGTACAACCCGTGGGTGTCGCTCGCGTGGCTGGTGACGGGCAAGACGGTCGGCGGGATGCGCCTGTATCCGCAGCGCAACCTGCTCGATCGCGAAACGGCGCTGCGGATGTGGACCGAGTACGTGACGTGGTTCTCGAACGAAGAGGGCAAGAAAGGGCGCATCGCGGTCGGGCAGCTCGCCGACCTGATGGTCCCGGATCGCGACTTCTTCACGTGCGCGGAGGACGATATCGTCGACACGACCGCATTGCTGACGGTGGTCGGCGGCCGGATCGTGTGGGGCGCCGGGCCGTTCGCGTCGCACGACGCGCCGATTCCGCCCGCGATGCCGGACTGGTCGCCGGTGCGGGCGTACGGCGGTTACGGCGGCTGGGGCGCGACGCAGCGAGAGGGCGCGCCGCTTCAACGGGCGGCTGCCGCGGCGATGTGCGGCTGCGCGAGCGCGTGCGGCCTGCACGGCCATGCGCATGCGAGCGCGTGGGGCCGCGCGTTGCCGACGTCGGACGCGAAGGGCTTCTGGGGCGCGTTCGGCTGTTCGTGCTGGGCGGTCTGACATGACGGCGCGCACCGCCCATGGCAACCCGGCATGGATCCGCGCGCTGCTGTCGCAGCCGTGGATCCTGCCGCTCGCGCGTCTGGCGCTCGTTTCCGCGTTCCTCATCGGCGGCGTCAACAAGGCGATGCACTTCGGCGATGCGGTCGCGGAGCAGGCGCATTTCGGCCTGCATCCTCCCGCCTTATGGGCGGCGCTGGCGATCGTGGTCGAGATCGGCGGCTCGCTGTGCGTGGTGTTTCGCCGCTTCACGTGGCTCGGCGCCGGCGGCCTCGGCATGCTGACGCTCGTCGCGATGGTGGTGGCGAACGATTTCTGGAACCGCTCGGGCGCTGAACATTTCATGGCGCTCAAC
>NZ_QTQF01000107.1:0-2288 GCF_003854235.1 Burkholderia sp. Bp8998 | reverse complement strand
GCGCTGCTGCCGGAATCAGTCGTGAGCGCAACACCGGGCGCAGCGGCCGACGTATCGAGCGTGAAGCTGAACGACGTAACCGACGACGTATTGCCCGCGACATCGGTCTGCCGGACTTGTACGTCGTTCACGCCTTCAGCGGCGCTGAAACTGGTGTTCCAGGTATGGCCGCCATCGATCGAGTATTCGACGGTGGCGCCGGTTTCGACACCGGTGAGGTTCAAGGTGCCGACATTGGTGATGTGATCGGTGGCGCTGCTACCGGAGTCGGTCGTCAACGCAACGCTGGGCGCAGCGGCCGACGTATCGAGCGTGAAGCTGAACGACGTAACCGACGACGTATTGCCCGCGACGTCGATCTGCCGGACCTGTACATCGTTCACGCCTTCAACGGCGCTGAAGCTGGTGTTCCACGTATAACCGCCATCGATCGAATATTCGACAACTGCACCGGTTTCGACACCGGTGAGATTCAAGGTGCCGACATTGGTGATGTGATCAGTGGCGCTGCTGCCGGAGTCCGTCGTCAACGCAACACCGGGCGCAGCGGCCGACGTGTCGAGCGTGAAACTGAACGACGTAACCGACGACGTATTGCCCGCGATGTCGGTTTGCCGGACTTGTACGTCGTTCACGCCTTCAACGGCGTTGAAGCTGGTGTTCCAGGTATGACCGCCGTCGATCGAGTATTCGACGGTCGCGCCGGTTTCGACACCGGCGAGATTCAAGGTGCCGACATTGGTGACGTGATCGGTGGCGCTGCTGCCGGAATCAGTCGTGAGCGCAACACCGGGCGCAGCGGCCGACGTATCGAGCGTGAAGCTGAACGACGTCGGATTGGACGTGTTGCCCGCGACATCGGTCTGCCGGACTTGTACGTCGTTCACGCCTTCAACGGCGTTGAAGCCCGTATTCCAGGTATGGCCGCCATCGATCGAGTATTCGACGGTCGCGCCGGTTTCAACACCGACGAGGTTCAAGGTGCCGACGTTGGTGATGTGGTCGGTGGCGCTGCTGCCGGAGTCCGTCGTCAACGCAACGCTGGGCGCGGCAGCCGAGGTGTCGAGCGTGAAACTGAACGACGTAGCCGACGACGTATTGCCCGCGATATCGGTTTGCCGTACCTGTACGTCGTTCACGCCCTCGACGGCGTTGAAACTGGTGTTCCACGTATGACCGCCGTCGATCGAGTATTCGACGGTGGCGCCGGTTTCGACACCGACGAGGTTCAAGGTGCCGACGTTGGTGACGTGGTCGGTGGCGCTGTTGCCGGAGTCCGTCGTCAACGCAACGCTGGGCGCGGCAGCCGAGGTGTCGAGCGTGAAACTGAACGACGTAGCCGACGACGTATTGCCTGCGATGTCGGTCTGCCGGACCTGTACATCGTTCACGCCTTCAGCGGCGTTGAAACTGGTGTTCCACGTATGACCGCCGTCGATCGAGTATTCGACGGTGGCGCCGGTTTCGACACCGACGAGGTTCAAGGTGCCGACGTTGGTGACGTGATCGGTGGCGCTGTTGCCGGAGTCCGTCGTCAACGCAACGCTGGGCGCGGCAGCCGAGGTGTCGAGCGTGAAACTGAACGACGTAGCCGACGACGTATTGCCCGCGACATCGGTCTGCCGGACCTGTACGTCGTTCACGCCCTCGACGGCGTTGAAACTGGTGTTCCACGTATGACCGCCGTCGATCGAGTATTCGACGGTGGCGCCGGTTTCAACGCCGGTGAGATTCAAGGTGCCGACGTTGGTGACGTGATCGGTGGCGCTGTTGCCGGAGTCGGTCGTCAACGCAACGCTGGGCGCGGCAGCCGACGTATCGAGCGTGAAACTGAACGACGTAGCCGACGACGTATTGCCCGCGACGTCGACCTGCCGGACCTGTACGTCGTTCACGCCCTCGACGGCGTTGAAACTGGTGTTCCACGTATGACCGCCGTCGATCGAGCATTCGACGGTGGCGCCGGTTTCGACACCGGTGAGATTCAACGTACCGACATTGGTGATGTGGTCGGTGGCGCTGCTGCCGGAGTCGGTCGTCAGCGCAACACTGGGTGCAGCCGCCGACGTATCGAGCGTGAAACTGAACGACGTAGCCGACGACGTATTGCCCGCGACGTCGACCTGCCGGACCTGCACATTGTTCAACCCTTCAACCGCGCTGAAGCTGGTGTTCCAATGCGAACCGCCATCGATGCTGTACTGCACGGTGGCGCCGGTTTCGACACCGGTGAGATTCAACGTACCGACGTTGGTGACGTGGTCGGTGGCGCTGCTGCCGGAGTCGGT
>NZ_QTQF01000106.1:0-2444 GCF_003854235.1 Burkholderia sp. Bp8998 | reverse complement strand
CCCCATGCGCAAGCGGCGGACCCAAGCCCGCCGCTTCGCCGTTCGCATTCGAACCCGTTCGAATGCCGCCCGCAGCCCTACTTCAGCCGCGTCGCGATTTCGTTGGCCATCGCCTTCATCGCCGCCTTGGTCGGCGCATCCTCGGCCAGCGCGTTCAGCAAACCGAAATCGTGAATCGTGCCGTCATATCGCGTGGTCGTCGCATCGACGCCGGCTGCGTCGAGCTTGCGGCCGTACGCTTCGCCTTCGTCGCGCAGCACGTCGAACTGCGCGACCTGGATCAGCGCGGGCGGCAATCCCTTCAACTGCGTGGTGCTCGCACGCAGCGGCGACGCGTAGATCTCGTTGCGTTGCGCTTCGTTCTTCGTATAGGCGTCCCAGAACCACTTCATCATCGGCCGGGTCAGGAAGTGCCCCTGCCGATACGCGTTGTACGAACCGGTATTGAAGTCGTGGTCCGTCACGGGCCACAACAGGCCCTGGAAGCGGATCGCCGGGCCGCCCTTGTCCTTCGCCATCAGCGCCACGACAGCCGCCATGTTCCCGCCGACGCTATTGCCGACCACCGCGAGGCGGCCGCCGTCGACACCGATTTCCGCGCCGTGCGCGGCGACCCACTTCGTCGCCGCATACGCCTGGTTGATCGCGACCGGGTAATGCGCTTCCGGCGACGGCGTGTAGTTCACGAACACCGCGACGGCGCCCGATTGCACCACCAGATCGCGCACCAGGCGCTCATGCGTCGGGAAGTCGCCGAGAATCCAGCCGCCCCCGTGGAAAAACATGAACACCGGCGGCGTGCCCGCCGCGCCCTGCGGGCGCACGATCGTGATCGGCACCGACAGGCCGTCCTGCTCGATCGTGCGGTTCGATACGTCGATGCCGGACAGGTCGACCTTCGCGCCGCGCTGGGCATCGACCAGCACCTGACGCGCCTTCGCGGGACTCAGCGTTTCGAGGCCCGGCCCCTTCTGGCCGTTCAGCACGGCGAGGAACCCGCTGGTCGCCGTATCGGGGCGGACGCCGTCGGTGCCGGCGGCAAAGGCGGCGGGGGCGGTGAACACCGCGGCCGCAACGGCCGCGGCGATCAGCAGCGGCTTGACGATCTTCATGATGAGACTCCTTGGTTCAACCGGTGAATGCAATGAATGGCGATGGATTCGTTCGCAGTACGTGCGATCAGACGAGCGTCAGCGTGACGTCGATGTTGCCGCGCGTCGCGTTCGAGTACGGGCAGACGATGTGCGCGCGATCGATCAGCGTTTGCGCGGTTTCACGGTCGAGGCCCGGCAGCGAGATCTTCAGTTCGACTTCGATGCCGAAGCCGTTCGGGATCGCGCCGATGCCGACGCTGCCTTCGATCGCGGCATCCGCGGGGATCGCGATCTTGTCGCGGGCCGCGACGAACTTCATCGCACCGATGAAGCACGCGCTGTAGCCGGCCGCGAAAAGTTGTTCGGGGTTCGCGCCGGCGCCGCCCGCGCCGCCGAGTTCGCGCGGCGTGGTCAACTTCAGGTCGAGACCGCTTTCGGGCACCGTGGCACGGCCGTCACGGCCGCCGGTGGCTTTTGCATGAGCGCGGTACAGAACTTTTTCGATCGACATGACAGACTCCTTTTCAATGATGAGTGAGTGAAACAGCCTTCCAACCCGGGATCGCGCGCCGACGGCTCGGCCGCCGGCATCGCGCTTGTTTATCTACTCATAGATAGACATATATCCCCAAAAAATGCGGATCATCGAATTCATCCGCCCGATCATCTATCTACCACAAGATAGATAACAAACCCCGACAACAGGCGGCGAACCGCCTGACTGCCCGCCCCGTCCGTCAGGACCGGGCTTTCCAGACGACCTCGACATCCTCGAGACGCGCCCGCGCATGAAACAGCCGGCTGGCCAGCACGCTGCCCTGAAACGCCGCGTACAGCGTGCGCGCCGCCGTTTCCGGCTTGCCGCTGAACTGCAGCGTGCGTTCCTTCGCGCCCTGCGCCAGCAACTCGGCGAGCCAGTTCTCGTTGGCCTTGAAGAAGGCCTGAACCGCCTGCCGCACGCTCTCCGGCAACGATTCGATGTCCGCCGCGAGCATGCCGCACAGACAGATCTGGTTACCATCGCCGAGCGTTCTGCCGAACAGCTTCGTGTAGAGGCTGAGCTTGACGTCGGCCGGCAATGCCGGATCGATCGCGCGCATCGCCGCAAGCACTTCGTCGCTATACGCCGCCACCGCTTCCAGCACGAGATCGTCTTTCGACGGGAAGTAGTAGTGGATGCTCGACGTCTTCACGCCTACCAGATCGGACAGGTCTCGATAGCTGAAGCCGTTGTAGCCGCGCAGCATCATCAGCGTGATCGCGTGGTCGAGAATCTGTTCGCGGACGGTCGATTTCGTTTCCATGGATCGAACTTTATCTACTCATAGATAGATAATCAAGATCTTTTTT
>NZ_QTQF01000105.1:0-2775 GCF_003854235.1 Burkholderia sp. Bp8998 | reverse complement strand
CGTAAGCGCGAAATTCTCCGCACCTAGGCAGCGCTGCCGAATCGATCCACGATTGCGTCCGCAGACTTGAATTGCGGACGCAGATGATGACCGACACTGACTTTGACTTTCTCCCCCTGCGCGTGACCCGGACGTGCGCGGATGGCAAGCATCGATACGATCCGGAGGGCAAGCGTAAGTTGATCGAAGCCTGCCGCCGGCCGGGCGCGTCATTGGCGGGTCTGGCGCTGAAGGCTGGGGTCAATGCGAACCAGTTGCGCAAATGGGTACAACTGGAAGAGCGACGGGAAGTTGCCGGCGCTTCACATGATGCTATGGCGCAAACGCCGTCAGCCTTCGTGCCGGTCGTCTTGATCGACGGGTCACCGGCATCGGCTCCTGCGGAAACGGCACCGCCAGCCCCGCAGCCGTTGCTGCAACGAGATCCGCCCCGTCCGTCGCCGCGAGCGGCACCGCTGGCGCGTTTGTCGGCGACACTGCCTAACGGTGTCGTGCTCGAGCTCGAATGCTCTGGGCGAGACACCTCGCTGGTCACGGCGATGATTGCCGCGTTGGGAGCGGGTTGATGTTCCGCTTCGACCACGACCTGCGGATCTACCTGCACCGCGAGCCGATAGACTTCCGGGCCGGACTGAATACGCTGGTGACGATGGTCGAACAGTCGATGCATCTCGATCCGCTCGCACGAGCCGTCTTCGGATTCCACAACCGGAAACGGGATCGCGTGAAGCTGTTGCTCTATGACCGGGCCGGCTTCTGGCTGATGTTGAAACGGCTCGAGGTAGATCGTTTCGCCTGGCCCCGTCGTCAACAGGCCGTGATCGAGCTCACGGTCGACCAGCTCCACCTGCTGCTCGACGGCGTCGATCTCGACGCACTGCGTCCGCATCCCGCACGACAGTACTGCTTCACGAGTTGAGGAGCGGTATTGCGAACGTTGTTGGCCAACAACGGCCGTCCCGACTGTTACACATCTCCGTAAACCTGTGCGACGCCGCGCTTCGCTATCGTGAAGCGCATGAAAGCCGATCTCGCCCGATTGCCGCAGGCCGCCAAGGCCTACATCCACGAACTCGAAGCAGGTCTCGCCGAGCGCGATGCCAGGATCGACGAACTGACCAAGCGCCTCGACGCGTTGGAAGAGCAATATCGTCTCGCACTGGCCCGGCAGTACGCGCCAAAGAGCGAAAAGCGCAAGGATCGCGTGTTCAACGAGGCCGAAGATGCCGCCGACGCTGATCCGGACGACGCAGACAACAGTGACGCGCCTTCGCTGCCGGACACTGGATTGCCGGAGCTCGACAAGCCTGAGCCCCGTAAGCGAGGTCGCAAGCCGCTGCCCGCGGATCTGCCGCGCGAGCGCATTGAGTACGACCTGCCCGAAGGGCAGAAAACTTGCCCGTGCTGCGGTAAGGCGCTGCATCGTATGGGCGAAGACGTCAGCGAGCAGTTGCACATGGAAGTCAAGGTGTCGGTGCTGCAACATGCGCGCGCCAAATATGCGTGCCGGCACTGCGAACGCCACGGCGTGCGTACGCCGATCGTAGTCGCGCCGATGCCGGCGCAGCCCTTGCCGGGCAGTCACGCAAGTCCGTCGATGATCGCCGCCGTCACGGCCGGCAAGTACGTCGACGGCACGCCGCTGTACCGGATGGAGGACGTGCTCGCGCGCTCGAACATTGCGGTCAGCCGCGGCACGTTGGCGAACTGGATCATCCGCCCGGCCGAGCTGCACTACACGCGGATCTACGACGCACTCAAGCAGGTTCTGCGAGGCCAGTGGTTGATCCACGGCGACGAGACCACGGTCCAGGTGCTCAAGGAACAGGGGCGAAACGCGCAGGATAAGTCGTATATGTGGGTGTATCGGAGCGACGCAGATAGCGACCAGCCGGTCGTGCTGTTCGAGTATCAGCAGGGGCGCGGTGGCGAGCATCCGCGCGCGTTCCTCGGCGACTACGCTGGCACGCTGATGACGGACGGCTGGCCTGCCTGGCGCACGGTCAAGACGGCGACGCACCTTGGGTGCCTTGCGCATGCAAGGAGGCTGTTTACGGACGCGCTCAAGGGCCAGAAGAACAAACCGAGTTCCCGCATCACGAAGGCACTCGAGTTCTTCCAAGCACTGTATCAGGTCGAAGCGCTGGCCAAGCAGACGCTGCCCGAAGGCGAAACGCTGACCGATTACCGGTATCGCCTGCGGCAGCAGCACAGCGTGCCGCTGCTGACCGCCTTCAAGGCCTGGCTTGACGAGCTGGCACCGAAGGTTCTGCCGCAGAGCTTGCTCGGCGAAGCGATCGGTTACTGCCGTCGGCAATGGCAGTATCTGATCCGCTACGTCGATGACGGCCGTCTGCCGCTTGATAACAACGTCATCGAGCGTGACATCAGGCCGTTTGCCACTGCGAGAAAATCGTGGCTGTTCAGCGACACGGAGGCTGGCGCGAAGGCGAGCGCGATGGTCTACAGCATGATGCTCACATGCCGCGCCTGCGGCGTCGAACCGCACGCTTGGCTGCTGCATGTGCTGACCGAATTGCCGCAACGCGCTCCCGACGCGGACATCAGCGACCTGCTGCCGTTCAACTACGTGAAGCAACAAGCCGAGGCGAGCGTGAGCTGACACAGCGAGCGCGCTCCGGCCATCGCGCCGGCGCACTCTACCGAGACTCAGTTGCGGACATCGCCGGTCAACCTCGGCCGTCGCGATGCGGCTATGCTCGCCCAACAGTTGCAAATGATTCTCCATTCGGTGTGCTGAATTTACCGCTTACG
>NZ_QTQF01000104.1:0-2782 GCF_003854235.1 Burkholderia sp. Bp8998 | reverse complement strand
GACAACCCTCTTTGCCTGATGACCATAGCGAGTCGGTCCCACCCCTTCCCATCCCGAACAGGACCGTGAAACGACTCTACGCCGATGATAGTGCGGATTCCCGTGTGAAAGTAGGTAATCGTCAGGCTCCCTAAGCCAAGAACCCCCGCCCGTAAAGGCGGGGGTTTTTGCATTTGTGGCGCGGATTTTTCGTCGCTGGAAATTCACCGCGCGGGTCTAGATTTCGATGAGCGACGAGACCTGCGAAGCAAGCAAGCAGGCGCGGCGATGGTGAGCGCAGGCAGGCACCCGCATCATCATTCAATCCTGCCTGCGATCTCGACGGGCGTTGGCGCGGTCGTCGGTGGGCGGGCGGGACCAACGTGCGCTCCGCGCGCTGTGTCGTGAACGGAACCGGCATCTTCGCAGCCAGGGCGGCCAGCGATGCACTGCCCGCAGCGAGGAGACTGATCGGCACCGAATGGTTCGAGTCGACGGTGGCTGGCAGGTATATTCCGGTCCTCATTACGGAGGCGGCAGCATCGAACTTGCGCAGCGATGTCTACCACGACCATCCACTCTGTTGCCGCTGGCATCGAGCTCCATGCGGTTTCCATCCTGGGACCGACCGCTCGGCGGCAGCGAATCACTCTTCCGCACGGCGAAGTTTTCGTCCGCGTCTGGCCGCCGTCGGTGGCCGCTTCATGCTCGGAGTGATCTCGTTTCGGGGCCTTTCTCCCGTTATTTGCCTCTGCGAGCGCATCGCATGACAGGTCGAGTCGCGGTGCCTCGGGGATTCATCATCTCCGGCTATTTGCTGGCATGCCTCAGTCATTTCCGCCCAATGTCGCCAATTTTTCGAACGGCTCGGGTGCAATCGGCGCGTTTCGTGGCAAATCCGCGATGCCCTGGTCCGCGGGCGAGCCGGCTAGAGCATGCCTGTCAGCGTTTGAATGGACGACGCTTGGATCACCCAGTACCGAGCGCGTGATCGGGGCGAATTGGCGGAGCGTGCTTTTTGCCCTGATTCCCGGAGCAACACGAGCATCGCCGGGCAGCGACCGGCCGATGTCGACGAACTCGCGCTACATGTCGGCTTCCCTCCCTCCTGATCAGGATAGGACGGGCATGTGCACCGCGGTCAAAGCCGACGCAGGTATCTGCGCCCACTGAACGAGGTGCGCATCGTATCGACACGTCCGATGTCGCATGTACAGCGCAGCTTCGCCGCGATAGGACGTCCAGACGTTCATGTTGGTTCGGCTTGCGCGATGACCCGGTGCAACGCGCGCTGCACTGCTGCGACGGCTACGCGTAGCCGATGTGGCAGCCTGGCGCGGGCGCAGATCGTCGTGTCTCGGCGGCTGTAAGACGTCGAGGCAGGCCGGGTTGTCGGCGTCGTCCAGGGGGGGCGTTATCGTCGCTCCCGGCCGCGACAAGGGGCAACGCATCGTTCAGTGGCCACGCGCACTCGAGTGCTTCCCGGGGGGGGGCGGCGCTCGCGGGCGTTCCCTTTCCAGGTTGCCGGTGGTTGTGAAACAACCAGCGTCGACGGCCGGCTTTAACGTCTCGGTCTCGTGCGCCGCGCGAGCCGCAGCAGCCGCCCTTTCGCACCCCTCCGCACCCCTCCGGCGTAGCTCTCGAAAAGCGCTTGCTGTCGGACTGCCGCTACCCTTCCCGTGCAGCACCACGCTTTGCTGGTGTCATCCGCATGCGCCGCAGAAGAGGCGAAGATCAGCGCGAAGGCAAGAAGTAATGCCGCATTTCGCATGAGGTGGCAGCGGGGTGGCTTGATCGCGCGACGCCGGAGGGTGCTGCGCCTGCTTTCTGTCCGTGGGGGCGAAGGACGCGTCGACCGGAGGTGGCCCCTGTCCTGACGGTCAGATTTCGGTGTCTTAGCGGAGCCGGCGAGAACAGCTGCGCTCTACCCCGAATCCGGCTTCGGCATCGCGTGCAGGAAACCCCTGCGCTGAAGCCGGCCGTTCCTGGCCTTGCGGTGTGATGATGCGTCGCGATCAATCAACTTCAACCGGTCCGAGCTGTCGTTGGTGCCCCCGACAGATCGCTCCGGCATGGAAATTGCAAATTTTTTGCACCTACCCGCTTGGCATTATGCGCGGGAGGTCGTATGATGGCGGTCTTTCGTTTTTAGCGAAGATGCAAATCGACGCTGAAGACGGAGTCTGACGAAGATGTGGGCGCCGAATCGGCGAGCCCCTCGTGCTTGCCTCAGCCAGGCGAGTGCGGGTGTCGGGTGAGTCGCTAGGGCGCGCCGGAAGAGAATGAAAATAATCTTCTGGATGTGCTTGACAAGAGTGCGATGCACCACCATAATCGTCAGTTCTCTACGGAGGGGTGCCCGAGTGGCTAAAGGGGGCAGACTGTAAATCTGTTGGCTTACGCCTACGTTGGTTCGAATCCAACCTCCTCCACCAGAACATCAGCGCAGAGAGCGGTAGGGAATCGTTAGTGGCCCGTGCGGGTGTAGCTCAATGGTAGAGCAGAAGCCTTCCAAGCTTACGACGAGGGTTCGATTCCCTTCACCCGCTCCAGTCCATGTAGTTGAAGCGTAATAGCGCCCATGTGGCTCAGTGGTAGAGCACTCCCTTGGTAAGGGAGAGGTCGGCAGTTCGATCCTGCCCATGGGCACCAGCAGTAAAAAGTCAGTGTCTGTTTGCGCGCGGCGCAACCTGTGAAATTCCTTTTGGGAGTCGAAAATGGCCAAGGGTAAATTTGAGCGGACCAAGCCGCACGTCAACGTTGGTACGATTGGTCACGTTGACCACGGCAAGACGACGCTGAC
>NZ_QTQF01000103.1:0-2842 GCF_003854235.1 Burkholderia sp. Bp8998 | reverse complement strand
CGAACAGCTCGATTACGTCGTTGTCGACGGGCGCGAGCTCACTGTCGACCGGCTTGAGCACGACGAACAGCAACGTGGCGTCGCTGTCGACGTCGACGTCGACGACGGCTAGCTCGCTGTCGACGGGCCTGAGCACGACGAACAGCAGCGTGGCGTCGCTGTCGACTTCGACGTCGACGACGGCCAGCTCGTTGTCGACGGGCCTGAGCACGACGAACAGCAGCGTGGCGTCGCTGTCGACCTCGACGTCGACGACGGCCAGCTCGTTGTCGACGGGCGTGAGCTCGTTGTCGACGGGTCTGAGCACGACGAACAGCAGCGTGGCGTCGCTGTCGACTTCCACATCGACGACGGCCAGCTCGCTGTCGACGGGCCTGAGCACGACAAACAGCAATGTGACTTCGTTGTCGACGGTGGTCTCGGCGACACGCACGCACTACTACAGTGTGAACGACAACGGCGTCCAGGCAGGTAACTACAACAACGACGGAGCGACCGGGATTAACGCGCTGGCCGCCGGAACTGGCGCGTTGGCTGGAGGTGCGGCCGCGACGGCGGTAGGTAATGCGACGAATGCTGGCGGCGACCAAAGTGTGGCGGTCGGCAATTCGGCCACGACGGCCGGGGCTGGAAGCATTGCGGTCGGCAATGGCGCCAATGCGAACGGATACGGAACCGTAGCAATTGGTCAAATATCGACGGCGACTGGCAATGGTGCGGTGGCCGTGGGCCTGGGGAATTCCGCTTCTATTACAGACGCGGTGGCGATCGGTGCATACAACAACGCAGCCAACAACAATGCGATCGCGATCGGCACGTCAAACAGTGCGCTTGGCGCTGCTTCCATGGCGCTGGGCGCCGCATCCACAGCCGCGCAAGACTGGTCGATTGCCATTGGTAGGTTCGCCACGGCGGGCGCCAGCGTAGGGGACGTCGCTTTGGGGGCGGGTTCAGTGACAGCCGCGCCGCATCCGACTTCCTCGGAAACCGTTGGCGGAGTGACCTATTCGGTGGCCGGCACGGTACCAACGAGTGTCGTAAGCGTGGGTGCGCCTGGTGCAGAGCGTCAGGTCACGAATGTTGCAGCAGGCCAAGTAAATGCAACGAGCACGGATGCGATCAACGGATCTCAGTTGTTCGCGACCAACCTCGCTGTCGATAGTTTGTCGACGTCCGTGTCGGGTACGACGAGCACGATTACTTCACTGTCCACGGGGCTGAGCACGACGAACAGCAGTGTAACGTCGCTGTCGACCTCGACGTCGACGACGGCCAGCTCGTTGTCGACCGGCCTGAGCACAACGAACAGCAGTGTGACGTCGCTGTCGACCTCGACGTCGACGACGGCCAGCTCGTTGTCGACCGGCCTGAGCACAACGAACAGCAGCGTGACGTCGCTGTCGACTTCGACATCGACGGCAGAAAGCTCGCTGTCGACCGGCCTGAGCACGACGGACAGCAGCGTGGCGTCGCTTTCGACCTCGACGTCGACGACGGCCAGCTCGCTGTCGACGGGTCTGAGCACGACGAACAGCACGGTAACTTCACTGTCGACCTCGACCTCGACGGGACTCTCGTCGGCGAACAGCTCGATTACGTCGTTGTCGACGGGCGCGAGCTCACTGTCGACCGGCTTGAGCACGACGAACAGCAACGTGACGTCGCTGTCGACGTCGACCTCGACGACGGCCAGCTCGCTGTCCACGGGCCTGAGCACGACGAACAGCAACGTGAGCTCGCTTTCGACGGTTGTGTCGGCGACGCGCACGCATTACTACAGCGTGAACGACAACGGCACGCAGCAAGGCAACTACAACAACGACGGTGCGACCGGGATCAACGCGATGGCGGCTGGCACCGGTGCGACGGCCGGCGCAACCGCGGCCACTGCGATCGGCAACGCGACCAATGCGGCCGGCGCGCAAAGCGTCGCGGTGGGCAACAGCTCGACCGCGGCCGCGGCATCGACCGTAGCGATCGGCGACAGCAACACGGTGTCGGCAGCGGCAGGCCCCGGCTCGATCGCCGGCGGCCACAACTCGACGGTCGTTGCCGGCACCGGTGCGATCGCGCTGGGCGAGGGCCAGACGGCCAACGGTAGCGGTGCGGTGGCCATCGGCGATCCAAACACGGCGACCGGCACCGGTGCGGTCGCGGTAGGTGCGAACAACACGGCGACCGGCAACGGTGCGCTGGCGATCGGCAATACGAATACCGCGCAAGGTCCGGGATCGGTCGCGCTGGGCCAGAACTCGATGGCGGGCACGGCGGGGGCAACGACCGGCAACGTGGCGATCGGTAATGGTGCGATCGCGACTACCAATCCGGGTGACGTTGCACTGGGAAGCGGCTCGGTCACGAGCACGCCGAGTCCGACTGCGACCGGTACCGTGGGCGGGGTGACGTACAGCTACGCAGGCACCAATCCGACCAGTGTGGTCAGTGTTGGTGCGGCAGGCGCGGAGCGCCAGATCACCAATGTGGCCGCTGGCCAGGTGACCGCAACGAGCACGGATGCAGTGAATGGCTCGCAGTTGTACTCGACCAATCTGGCCGTCGATAGTTTGTCGACGACGATGTCGGGCACGACAAGCACGATTACTTCACTGTCCACGGGTCTGAGCACGACGAACAGCAGCGTGACGTCGCTGTCGACCTCGACGTCGACGACGGCCAGCTCGTTGTCGACGGGTCTGAGCACGACGAACAGCAGCGTGACGTCGCTGTCGACCTCGACGTCGACGACGGCCAGCTCGCTGTCGACGGGCCTGAGCACGACGAACAGCAGCGTGACGTCGCTGTCGACCTCGACCTCGACGGCGGACAGCTCGCTGTCGACGGG
>NZ_QTQF01000102.1:0-2912 GCF_003854235.1 Burkholderia sp. Bp8998 | reverse complement strand
CAGACTTGTTATAGGATCAAGCCTTACGGGCAATTAGTATCAGTTAGCTGAACGCATTACTGCGCTTACACACCTGACCTATCAACGTCCTGGTCTCGAACGACCCTTCAAGGGGATCTAGTCCCCAGGGATATCTCATCTTAAGGCGAGTTTCCCGCTTAGATGCTTTCAGCGGTTATCTCTTCCGAACATAGCTACCCGGCGATGCCACTGGCGTGACAACCGGTACACCAGAGGTTCGTCCACTCCGGTCCTCTCGTACTAGGAGCAGCCCCCTTCAAATATCCAACGCCCACGGCAGATAGGGACCAAACTGTCTCACGACGTTTTAAACCCAGCTCACGTACCTCTTTAAATGGCGAACAGCCATACCCTTGGGACCGGCTACAGCCCCAGGATGAGATGAGCCGACATCGAGGTGCCAAACACCGCCGTCGATATGAACTCTTGGGCGGTATCAGCCTGTTATCCCCAGAGTACCTTTTATCCGTTGAGCGATGGCCCTTCCATACAGAACCACCGGATCACTATGACCTGCTTTCGCACCTGCTCGACTTGTCGGTCTCGCAGTTAAGCACGCTTATGCCATTGCACTATCAGCACGATTTCCGACCGTACCTAGCGTACCTTCGTACTCCTCCGTTACGCTTTGGGAGGAGACCGCCCCAGTCAAACTGCCTACCATGCACTGTCCCCGACCCGGATCACGGGCCAAGGTTAGAACCTCAAACAAACCAGGGTGGTATTTCAAGGACGGCTCCACCGAAACTAGCGTTCCGGTTTCATAGCCTCCCACCTATCCTACACAGATCGGTTCAAAGTCCAATGCAAAGCTACAGTAAAGGTTCATGGGGTCTTTCCGTCTAGCCGCGGGTAGATTGCATCATCACAAACACTTCAACTTCGCTGAGTCTCGGGAGGAGACAGTGTGGCCATCGTTACGCCATTCGTGCAGGTCGGAACTTACCCGACAAGGAATTTCGCTACCTTAGGACCGTTATAGTTACGGCCGCCGTTTACCGGGACTTCAATCAAGAGCTTGCACCCCATCATTTAATCTTCCGGCACCGGGCAGGCGTCACACCCTATACGTCCACTTTCGTGTTTGCAGAGTGCTGTGTTTTTATTAAACAGTCGCAGCCACCAGTTTATTGCAACCCCTTCACCCTCTGCGCGCAGGCGCATCAAGCTACAAGGGCGTACCTTATCCCGAAGTTACGGTACCAATTTGCCGAGTTCCTTCTCCCGAGTTCTCTCAAGCGCCTTAGAATACTCATCTCGCCCACCTGTGTCGGTTTGCGGTACGGTCATCGTTAGACTGAAGCTTAGAGGCTTTTCTTGGAACCACTTCCAATTGCTTCGCTCCCTAAGGAGCTCGCGCCACACCCTTGAATTACGCACCCGGATTTGCCTAAGTGCCTTCTCCAATGCAGCGACCGGGACTTCCAACACCCGGACAACCTTCCGCGATCCGTCCCCCCATCGCATCTAACAATGGTGCAGGAATATTGACCTGCTTCCCATCAGCTACGCATTTCTGCCTCGCCTTAGGGGCCGACTCACCCTACGCCGATGAACGTTGCGTAGGAAACCTTGGGCTTACGGCGAGGGGGCCTTTCACCCCCTTTATCGCTACTCATGTCAGCATTCGCACTTCCGATACCTCCAGCACCCTTTACAAGGCACCTTCGCAGGCTTACGGAACGCTCTCCTACCATGCGTGCAAAGCACGCATCCGCAGCTTCGGTATATAGCTTAGCCCCGTTACATCTTCCGCGCAGGACGACTCGATCAGTGAGCTATTACGCTTTCTTTAAAGGGTGGCTGCTTCTAAGCCAACCTCCTGACTGTTTTAGCCTTCCCACTTCGTTTCCCACTTAGCTATATTTGGGGACCTTAGCTGGCGGTCTGGGTTGTTTCCCTCTTGACACCGGACGTTAGCACCCGATGTCTGTCTCCCGTGATTGCACTCTTCGGTATTCGGAGTTTGCTATGGCGGGGTAATCTGCAATAGACCCCCCAACCATGACAGTGCTCTACCCCCGAAGGTGAGACACGAGGCACTACCTAAATAGTTTTCGGAGAGAACCAGCTATTTCCAGGTTTGTTTAGCCTTTCACCCCTATCCACAGCTCATCCCCTAACTTTTCAACGTTAGTGGGTTCGGACCTCCAGTACGTGTTACCGCACCTTCATCCTGGCCATGGATAGATCACCTGGTTTCGGGTCTACGCCCAGCAACTGAACGCCCTATTCGGACTCGCTTTCGCTACGCCTGCCCTATACGGTTAAGCTTGCTACTGAACGTAAGTCGCTGACCCATTATACAAAAGGTACGCCGTCACCCCTTGCGAGGCTCCGACTGTTTGTATGCATGCGGTTTCAGGATCTATTTCACTCCCCTCCCGGGGTTCTTTTCGCCTTTCCCTCACGGTACTGGTTCACTATCGGTCGATCACGAGTATTTAGCCTTGGAGGATGGTCCCCCCATCTTCAGACAGGATTTCACGTGTCCCGCCCTACTTGTCGCACACCTAGTTCTTTCATACTGTTTTCGCCTACAGGGCTATCACCTGCTATGGCCGCACTTTCCAGAGCGTTCGGCTAACAATACAAATAAAGAGTGCAAGGCTCATCCCATTTCGCTCGCCACTACTTTGGGAATCTCGGTTGATTTCTTTTCCTGCGGTTACTTAGATGTTTCAGTTCACCGCGTTCGCTTCACTAGACCTATGTATTCAGTCTAGGATGACCCAAAAGGGCCGGGTTTCCCCATTCGGACATCTACGGATCAAAGCTCGTTTGCCAGCTCCCCGTAGCTTTTCGCAGGCTACCGCGTCCTTCATCGCCTGTGATCGCCAAGGCATCCACCACATGCACTTGTTCGCTTGACCCTATAACGAGTCTGTCTC
>NZ_QTQF01000101.1:0-3084 GCF_003854235.1 Burkholderia sp. Bp8998 | reverse complement strand
CCCCGCTGACGGCCGCCATTTCCTTGCGGCTGAGTTCGTGGGCGCGGGACAGGTCGTTGATCATCAGTGCGGACATGATAAATCTCCTAGGTTTGCTGCGGTTTGGAAGAGAGCACGTTTCGTTGCGCTCGCAGCTACTAATGCATGGGGCGTGCCAGGTCGGCTCATATGTGCATGATGGACGCTCAACCGCTTGAAAATAAAGGAGATTTCATCCGGATGGCGAGGTTTCGCCGGACCCGTCGAGCAGGATCGGCGAACGACGGTGTCGGGTTTGTCCAAACGATTTCCCGGGCAGCTGTTTCACTGCAGCCAACACGAAAGCGGTCTGACGGACCCGCCCCGTCCGGGATCGTGATGCCTTCGCAGACGGGAGGATTCTTCAGGTTTTTCGCATCGGAACCGTGACGCACCGGCGTCAGGAGATCGTCGTCATGAGCGCGCTTGAATACGATGTCATCGTTGTCGGGAGCGGCTTCGGCGGAGCGGTGGCGGCCTGCCGCCTTGCGGAGGCGGGGTGGAAGGTGCTGGTGCTGGAGCGTGGTCGCCGCTGGACGCCGAAGACGTATCCGCGCGACGAGACCGACCCGTGGCTCTGGGATCAGCAGAACCCGCAGCGATTCCACGGCTGGGCCGACCTGCGTGTCTTTTCCCGCATGTCGGTGGTGGCTGCCGCGGGCGTGGGCGGCGGGTCGCTGATCTACGCCAACGTCTCGGTCGAGGCCAAGCCCGACGCCTTCGATCAGGGCTGGCCGCCGGAGATCACGTACGAGGCGCTCAAGCCCTACTATCAGCGCGTGGGCTGGATGCTGTCGGTCCAGGAGGTGCCCGACAACCAGATCAGCGAACGCACCCGCCTGTTGCGCGACGCTGCCGACGCCTGCGGCTGGGGCGATCGCTATCGCAAGTTGCCGCTCGCCGTGTCGTTCTCGCCGGGCTACGATCCGTCCTTGCCCGGCGCGCGCGACGACCGGCATTCCGTCAGGCACGTCAACGTGCATGGGGTATCGCAAGGCACGTGCGTGCACTGCGGCAATTGCGACATCGGATGCCAGGTGTCGGCGAAGAACACGCTCGACCTCAACTATCTGGCCGTGGCCGAGCGCCATGGCGCAACCATCCTTCCGCTGCACGTCGTGCAGAAGCTCGAGCCGCTCGGCGCGGGATGGCGCGTGCATTTCAACGTCATCGATTCCGCCGCCGGCAGTTTCAAGCCCGGAACCGCCACGGCGGCCAGGGTGATCGTCAGCGCCGGATCGATCGGCAGTACCGAGTTGCTGCTCCGCTGTCGCGACGAGCATCGCACGCTGCCGAATCTGTCGCCGAGGCTCGGCTGGGGCTGGGCCTTCAACGGCGACTTCGTCACGCCGGCCTTCTATCGCCACCGAAAGATTTCCCCGTCGCACGGCGTCACCATCTCCGCTGCGATCGATCTTCTCGACGGGGCCGACGACAATGGTCAGCCGCTGTTCGTGGAGGACGGCGGCGTGCCCAATCTTGCGCACGATTTCGTGCGCCGCCACCTGCAGCGCTCGCACGGTGGGGTGACGCGCGCGTTCTGGCGCGCCTTCGCGCGCCATTTCGATTGCGATGACCCGGTCGAGAGCATGATGCCCTGGTTCGGCCAGGCGATCGATCCGGGGGACGGGCACATGCGGCTCGGCCGCTGCTGGTTTGCGCCATGGCATCGCGTATTGCGGCTCGACTGGTCGTACGCGCGATCCCGGGCTGTCGTCGATGCGATGGTCGATACGCACCGCCGCCTGTCGGTCGCCACGGGCGGCGAACCGTTCGTCCCGCCGACATGGAGCGACTTCCACCGGCTGATCACCCCGCATCCGCTCGGGGGGTGCAACATGGGACTCACGCGCGACGATGGCGTGGTGAACGCGGATGGAAAGGTGTTCGGTTACGACGGGCTCTACGTGATGGACGGTGCGACGGTCCCGCGCGCGCTCGGGCTGAATCCGTCGCGCACGATCGCCGCGCTGGCCGAGCGCAATGTCGCCGTGTTGCTCGGCCAGCACCGCCGCTCCGAATCGAGCGCTGCCGGGAACCGCCGCGCGGGCTAGTGCGAGAACCCCGACGCCGTTTCGCTGACGCTTTTGCCTTTGGACTTGTCGCCGGCCCATCCACCCAACTGCGAGCCGATGAGGATTCCGAAAAATGCGCCGGCCGCGATCAGCCCGTCCCAGACCGGCGATATGGCGAGCTCGGCGGTCATCTTTCCGGACACTGGGCCGACGATCCCGAGGATATAGCCGTCCAGAAACGTACCGCCGGTCAGCATCATGATCATCCTGATCATGAAGCGTCGTTTGAACGCCGAGGACGTCTCGTCCCCAGGCGCCACGGCGGAAACAGCAACGCGCCCTTGGTTCGCGGTCTTTCTGACGTGCCGGAATCCGTTCGAACCGTGCTTCGAATGGTTTCGTTTCGCGACGGCTTTTCAATGGTTCATCGCTGGAAGCCGTGGCGGGTTTGAAGGCGATTGGGTCATCTGATGCCCGACTTTGGTGCAGTCGGGATCCAGTGGGGTGACGGCGCGGCCGTGCCGCCGCGAGCCATTGTCGGGTCGCGAGAGCCGTCCGGACCGGGGAGGCGTCGATGAGTCGCTTGAGGGCAAGCATCCGTCGGAAAACGACGATACCCTTGAATTGTGGCTGACGAACCTAGCAAGGGATAGCGCACATCAAGGAGATCGTCATGAAACTATTCGGAAAACTGTTGTGGACCGGCGCATTGTCGGCAATGGTGGCACTGAGCGCATCCGCGCTCGCCGATACGAAGCCGACGTTGAAGATCGGCTACGTCGAAGGCTGGGATGACAGCGTCGCGACGTCGAACGTCGCGGCCCGCGTGATCGAGAAGAAACTCGGTTACCCGGTCCAGCTCGTGCCGGTGGCCGCCGGGATCATGTGGCAGGGCGTGGCGCGCGGCGACCTCGACGCGACGTTGTCCGCGTGGCTGCCCGTCACGCACGGCTCCTACTGGAGCGAATACAAGACGAAGGTCGTCGATCTCGGCGCGAACTTTCCCGACGCGAAGATCGGCCTGATCGTTCCCGACTACGTGAAGGCGAAG
>NZ_QTQF01000100.1:0-3266 GCF_003854235.1 Burkholderia sp. Bp8998 | reverse complement strand
GGCTGCTGCTGGAGCCGGGCGACACCGTCGTGCTCGACGACCCGTGCTACTTCAACTTCCAGGCGCTGCTGCGCGCGCATCGCGCGCGGATCGTCAGCGTGCCGTACACCCCGAACGGCCCCGATCTCGCGCGCTTCGAACAGGTGCTCGCCGAACACCAGCCACGCCTCTACATCACCAACGCGGCACTGCACAACCCGACCGGCGCGACGCTCGCGCCGCCCGTCGCCCATCGGCTGCTGACGCTGGCGGCCGAGCACGGCCTGCTGATCGTCGAGGACGACATCTTCGCGGATTTCGAGAGCACGCCAGCGCCGCGCCTCGCGACGTTCGACGGGCTGTCGCGCGTCGTGTCGATCGGCAGCTTCTCGAAGACGCTGTCGGCCGCGATCCGCTGCGGCTATGTCGCCGCACGCCCCGAATGGATCGACGCGCTCGTCGACCTGAAGCTCGCGACGTCGTTCGGCAACGCGCAGATCGGCGCGAACGTCGTGCACCGGCTGCTGGTCGACGGCACCTACCGGCGCCATCTCGACAGCCTGCGTGCGCAGCTGGCCGATGCGATGGGCGAAACGATCCGGCGGCTCGCGCGCGCCGGGCTCGCGATCTGGACGGAACCGCGCGGCGGCCTGTTCGTATGGGCCGAGCTGCCCGACGGGCTCGACGCCGCGCGCGTGGCACGCCATGCGCTCGACCACGATGTCGTGCTTGCGCCGGGCGATGTGTTCAGCGCATCGCACAGCGCGACGTCGTTCATGCGCTTCAACGTGTCGCGCTGCAAGGGGCCGGCGGTGTTCGATGCGCTTGCGCGGGCGATGGAAGCGGCGCGCCGCGCCTCGCGCGATGCCGAAGCGCCACCGGACGACCACGATCGCACGCGAACCGTGTCTCACTCGATGTCGGCGGCCGGATCGGACTTGACCAGGCGCTCCGGCACGTTTGCCCGCGCTCCGCGCGACGCGACGTAGTACAGCAGGCCCGGCACGACGATGCCGACGATCCACGACACGTCGACGCCACCCAGCGCCTCGACCCACGGCCCGGTGTAGAACCCTGTCGCGACGAACGGCATCTGCACGAGCACGCCGATCGCGTAGACCGCGATGCCCACGGCGTTCCAGCGGCCATACCGCCCGTCCGGATCGAACAGCGCCGGCACGTCGTAACGCTCGCGGGTAACGCAGTAGTAGTCGACGAGATTGATCGCGCTCCACGGCGTGAAGAACACGAGCAGAAACAACAGGAACGACGAGAACGCTTTCAGGAAATCGTGCTGTCCGGCCAGCGCGATGCCGCTCGACGCGGCGACGCTCAGCAAAACGAACGCGATGCGGGTACGCGGCGAGATCTCGCGCCGGCCGCCGAAGCCGGTCAGGATCGCCGCGACCGACGTCACGCTGCCGTAAGCGTTGAGCGTCGTGATCGTCAGCTTGCCCAGCGCGATCGTGAGATAGAGCACGGCGGCGATGGTCCCCGTCGCACCGAGGCCGACGATGAACGCGACCTCGTGTCCGGAGAAGCGGTCGCCGGCGAGCGCGGCAGCCAGCACACCGAACGTCATCGACACCTGCGCGCCGATCACGGTGCCGCAGAACACCGCGGCAAAGGTTTTCGCGGGCGACGTCGTGCGCGGCAGGTAGCGGGAATAGTCGGCGACGTAGGGTCCGTAGGCGATCTGCCACGACGCCGACAACGACACCGCAAGCAGGAACGATGCGGGCGTGAAGTGACGATTCGCCAGCAACGCCGCGAATGCGTGTCCTTGCAACAGGCTCGCGAACAGATACAGGAACGCGAGCGTGCCGACAATGCTCGATACGCGCCCCATCGCATGAATCGTTCTGTAGCCGAGGCCGGTGAGCAGTACGACGAGCGCGGAGAAGATCAGGATCGCGGCGGTATGGCCAACGTTCAACAGTTCCGCAATCGCCTGCCCGGCGAGTACCGTTCCGCCCGCCGAGAATCCGACATACATCACGCAGACGAGCATGAGCGGCACGATCGCGCCGTACACACCAAACTGCACGCGGCTGGAGATCATCTGCGGCAGGCCGAGCTGCGGCCCTTGTGCGCCGTGCAGCGCCATCACCGCGCCGCCGAGTACCTGGCCTGCCAGCAAGCCGACCAGCGACCAGAACACGTCGCCGCCAAGCACCACCGCCAGTGCGCCGACGACGACCGCCGTGACCTGCAGGTTCGCGCCGAACCACAGGGTGAATTGACTGAACAGGTTGCCGTGGCGCTCGGCTTCGGGGATATAGTCGATCGAGCGGCGCTCGATCAGCGATGTATTGGCGACGGGTAAAGCGGTACGTTCCATGCTCGGCTCCTGACCGGTGGAAAACTGCGCTTGGGGGGCGCTCGGACCGCCGACATCGGGCCGGGTCGACGGCATGCGATGACATGCCCGCTTGCTCGTCGACGACGGCCGGCCGGTAAAGCGGACACGGTCCTTCGCGGGGGGCGCGCCAGTCGCGACGACACGGCGCGCGTGCAGGATCGGTCGATCCTGACAGTTACGGAAATCAGACCGACGCAGTCAGCGCCGGAACAAGCTCGTTCAGGTCGCCGACCAGACCGTAGTCGGCCACGCTGAAGATCGGTGCTTCGGGATCCTTGTTGATCGAGACGATCACCTTCGAATCCTTCATGCCGGCCAGGTGCTGGATCGCACCCGAGATGCCGACCGCGATGTACAACTGCGGCGCAACGATCTTGCCGGTCTGGCCGACCTGATAGTCGTTCGGCACGTAGCCGGCATCCACCGCCGCGCGCGATGCGCCCAGCGCCGCGCTCAGCTTGTCCGCCAGCGGCTCCAGCACCTTCGTGTAGTTTTCGCCGCTGCCCAGACCGCGGCCGCCCGACACGATGATGCTTGCCGACGTCAGTTCCGGACGATCCAGCTTCGTCACTTCACGGCTCACGAACTGCGACTTGCCTGCATCGGCCGCCGCATCGATCTTCTCGACCGCTGCACTGCCGCCTTCCGCGGCAACCGGATCGAAACCCGTCGCACGCACCGTGATCACCTTGATCGGATCGCTCGACTGCACCGTCGCGATCGCGTTGCCGGCATAGATCGGGCGCTCGAACGTATCGGCTGAAACGACCGCCGTGATCTCCGAGATCTGCGCGACGTCCAGCTTCGCGGCGATGCGCGGTGCGATGTTCTTGCCGTACGCGGTCGCCGGCGCGAGGATGTGCGAGTAGTTCGACGCGATGGTCAGCACCGTCGCTTCGACGTTCTCGGCGAGACCGTCCGCGAG
>NZ_QTQF01000099.1:0-3455 GCF_003854235.1 Burkholderia sp. Bp8998 | reverse complement strand
CTTCGTCGAGCGTGTCGACTTCCATCACGACCAGCACCGGCCCGAAGATTTCATGCGTATAGACCGTCATGTCGGGCTTCACGCCCGAGAAGATCGTCGGCCCGATGAAGTTGCCTTCCTCGAAACCGGCGACCTTCACGTCACGGCCGTCGAGCTCGAGCTTCGCGCCTTCCTTGGTGCCGGCGTCGATCAGCGACAGGATGCGCGCCTTCGCACCGCGCGACACGACCGGCCCGACGTCGGTGCCCGCTTCCGAGCCCGCGTTGACCTTCAGCGCCTTCGCCTTCGCGACGATGTCCGGCAGCCAGTCGCGCGCGCTGCCGACGAGCACCGCGACGGAGGTCGCCATGCAGCGCTGGCCGGCCGCGCCGAAACCGGCACCGACCAGTGCGTTGATCGCCTGCTCGCGGTTCGCGTCGGGCAGCAGGATCGCGTGGTTCTTCGCGCCCATCATCGCCTGCACGCGCTTGCCGTGCTGGCTGCCGAGGTTGTACACGTGCGTGCCGACGGCCGTCGATCCGACGAACGAGATCGCCTTCACGAGCGGATGCGTGCAGATCGCGTCGACGACTTCCTTGCCGCCGTGCACGACGTTCAGCACGCCCTTCGGCACGCCGGCTTCGATGGCCAGTTCGACGAGCTGCATCGTCGACATCGGGTCCTGCTCGGACGGCTTCAGCACGAACGTGTTGCCGCACACGATCGCCATCGGGAACATCCACAGCGGGATCATCGCGGGAAAGTTGAACGGCGTGATGCCCGCGCACACGCCGAGCGGCTGGCGCAGCGTGTAGGTATCGACGCCGCCCGCGACGTTCTCCGCGAACTCGCCGAGTTGCAGCGAACCGATCGAGCACGCATGCTCGACCACTTCGAGGCCACGGAAGATGTCGCCTTCGGCGTCGGGCAGCGTCTTGCCCTGCTCGGCCGTCAGCGTCTTCGCGATGCGCTGCTGGTTCGCACGCACGAGATCCTGGAACTTCAGCATGATGCGCATGCGCGCGGAGATCGGCGTGTTCTTCCACGTCGCATACGCGGCGTGCGCGGCCTGCACGGCCGCGTCGACTTCCGCGACGGTCGCGAACGGCACGCGCGCGAGGACCTGCTGCGTCGCCGGGTTGACGATGTCGCGCCACTCGCTCGTGGTGGACTCGACGAAGGCACCGTCGATCAGCAGCTTGACCGTCGGCACGTCTTGCCCCGTCTGGGGCGTCGGATTCGCGTTCATCGATGTACTCTCCTTGCAGTGGGCCGCGTAGCGTCATGCAACGCACGGCCGGTTCAATCGGTTTGGCGGGCGGCGGCCGCGGCATGCGGCGCGCGCGGCCCGCGGCCGGTCATTTCAGTTCGGCGGCGAAGTCTTCCTCCCAGTATTCGCCGGGCATCCGCGTGCTCGCATCGTCGCCGCGCTCGATCTCGCGGCGGCGCAACTCGACGCGGCGGATCTTCCCCGAGATGGTCTTCGGCAACTCCGCGAACTGCAGGCGACGAATGCGCTTGTACGGCGCGAGCTTCTCGCGCGAGAAGCGGAAGATCTCCAGCGCGAGCGCGGGGCTTTCCTCGTAGCCCTGGCGCAGCGTGATGAAGGTCTTCGGCACCGACAGCCGCACCGGGTCCGGGCTCGGCACGACGGCCGCTTCCGCGATCGCCGGATGCTCGATCAGCACGCTTTCCAGTTCGAACGGGCTCAGCCGGTAGTCGGACGACTTGAACACGTCGTCCGCGCGGCCGATGTACACGTAGTAGCCATCGTCGCCGCGCATCGCGATGTCCGACGTGCGGTAATGGCCGTCGCGCATCGCGTGGGCCGTCGCGTCGGGATTGTTCGCATAGCCGTTCATCAGCCCGACCGGGCGCGTCACGCCGGCGCCGATCGGCAGCGCGACCTCGCCTTCGCCGACCGGCGCGCCGTCCGGGTCGAGCAGCGCGATCCGGTAGCCGGGCAGCGGCCGCCCCATCGAGCCCGCGACGACCGGCTGGCCCGGCGTGTTGCCGATCAGGCAGGTCGTCTCGGTCTGGCCGTAGCCGTCGCGAATCGTGATGCCCCACGCCTTCTTCACGCGCTCGATGATCTCGGGATTCAGCGGCTCGCCCGCGCCGACGATCTCGCGCAGCTTCACGTCGAACGACGCGAGCGGCTGCTGCACGAGCATGCGCCACACGGTCGGCGGCGCGCACAGCGTGGTGACCTGGTATTTGACGAGCGCATCGAGCACCGCCTTCGGCTCGAAGCGCGTGTAGTTGAATACGAACACGCACGCCTGTGCATTCCACGGCGCGAAGAAGCAGCTCCACGCATGCTTCGCCCAGCCCGGCGAACTGATGTTCCAGTGGATGTCACCCGGCTGCAGGCCGACCCAGTACATCGTCGACAGGTGCCCGACCGGATAGGTGCGGTGCGTATGCTCGACGAGCTTCGGCTTCGACGTCGTGCCCGACGTGAAGTACAGCAGCATCGATTCGTTCGACTGCGTGACGGCGTCGGGCTCGAACACGGCACTCGCCGCGTAGCCGTCGTTCATCGCGAGCCAGCCGTCGCGCGGCGCGCCGGCGACGATTTTCTGCTTGAGGCCGAGGTCGGCCTGTTCGAACTTGGCGGTTTCGTTCTCGTCGACGATCGCGTAGGTCGCGCCGCCGATCTGCACGCGATCGCGCACGTCGTCGGCCGACAGCTGCGTGGTCGCGGGCAGCACGATCGCGCCGAGCTTCATCGCGGCGAGCATCGCGTCCCACAGCTCGACACGGTTCGGCAGCATCAGCAGGATCCGGTCGCCGCGCACGACGCCGATGCCGCGCAGCCAGTTCGCGATTCGCGACGAGCGCTCGGACATCTGCGCGAACGAATACGGGTCGCCCGTGCCGGTCGCCGCGTCGACGATCCACAGCGCGGGCTTGTCGTTGCCGCGCGCCATCGGGTCGAAGTAGTCGAGCGCCCAGTTGAACGCATCGAGCACCGGCCATTCGAAATCGCGGTAAGCGGTTTCGTAGTCGGTGCGATGGCGCAGCAGAAAGTCGCGTGCGTCCAGGAATGCCTGTACCGTCATCGTGTCGTCTCCTGTCGGCCCAGCGTTAGTGCTTTAGCACTTATGCTGGCCCCATGCCCTGGTATGTCTCCAGTCTCCATGCCCAGCGGTCAACCGGCGCATGTGCTGCAGCGCATGCCCGGTTCCGTGTTGCGCGGCGCACGGTCACGTCGTTGCGTGCCGCGTTTGCCGCGATACCCTCGTGCCTTCCTTGTTTGCCGGCTTATTGATTTATTTGCGTGGTTTCAAATGGAGCGAAATGGAGCGCGCAGCGACTCAAAGCTGTCGCGCGATCACCATCCGCTGCACTTCGCTGGTGCCCTCGTAAATCTGCGTGATGCGTGCATCGCGATAGTGACGCTCGACTTCGTAATCGGCGAGGTAGCCGTAGCCGCCGTGGATCTGGATCGCATCCGAACACACGCGCTCGGC
>NZ_QTQF01000098.1:0-3604 GCF_003854235.1 Burkholderia sp. Bp8998 | reverse complement strand
ACTCGCAGTCCCGCTGCCCGACGATCGAGCGCGTCCTTGCCTCCGCCGTCTCCTGGATCGGTGCATTCCTTTTGGTCGCCGTCATCCTGCTGTTGTTTGCCGGCGTAGCTGCACGATATGTTTTCCATATGCCACTCGTGTGGTCCGATGAATTGTGCTCAACTTTCTTTCTCTGGCTCGCCATGCTCGGTAGCGCGCTAGCTGTGCGCCGCTTGTCTCATATGCGCATGACCGCACTCGTCAGCCGCGTAGGCGCTCGTTGGACCCCGTTCTTCTCAGTCCTTGCACTCACCGCGGGACTCGCGTTCCTGCTACTTGTACTGGTGCCCGCATATCATTACGCGAGCGAAGAAGCATTCATCACTACGCCAGCCTTGGAAATTTCTGGCGCCTGGCGCGCCGCCGCTTTGCCCGTTGGAATTGCCCTGATGATTGTGTTCAGCCTCTTCCGGCTGCTTGACGTCGCGACGGACCGACGAAGCTACGCCGCCGCCGCCATTGTTATCGCGCTCGTTGTTGCGTTTTGGCTGACCGGCCCTCTGCTCTCGGGCCTCGGGCAACTCAACCTGCTAATTTTCTTTATCGGCGTAGTCGGTGTGTGTGTCTTCTCCGGCGTCCCGATCGCCTTTGCGTTTGCACTTGCCACCCTCGGCTATCTCGCACTGACAACTCGCGTGCCCGTAATGACGCTGGTCGGCCGCATGGACGAAGGTATGTCACACGTGATGCTGCTCGCCGTGCCCACATTCGTCTTACTCGGCTTGCTGTTAGAAATGACCGGAATGGCGCGTGCAATGGTGCAGTTCCTCGCAGGTTTGCTGGGACATGTCCGCGGCGGCCTGTCGTACGTCCTCGTCGGTGCAATGTACCTCGTCTCTGGCATCTCGGGCTCCAAGGCCGCAGACATGGCAGCGATCGCTCCAGCACTGTTCCCGGAAATGACCAAGCGCGGCGCCAAGCCGGGCGAACTCGTGGCACTCCTGTCCGCGACGGGCGCACAAACCGAAACGGTCCCCCCCTCCATTGTTCTCGTCACTATCGGCTCCGTGATGGGCGTATCTATCGCCGCTCTCTTTGCCGGCGGGCTTGTACCCGCGCTCGTGCTCGGCATAGGCCTCTGCATTGTCGTAGGTATGCGCAACAAGAACGAGGACGTCTCCAAGGTAACGCGCTTATCGCGGCTGGCGGTCGCGAAGCGCCTCCTGCTCGCGCTGCCAGCCCTCGCACTGCCTTTCGTCATTCGCGCTGCCGTGGTCGAAGGAGTTGCCACCGCCACGGAAGTCTCCACCATTGGCATCGTCTACTCCATCATCGTCGGCCTGGTTGTCTACCGGCAATTTGATTTCCGACGCATTCAGCCGATGCTCGTCGATACCGTCGTCTTGTCTGGTGCAATTCTGTTTATCATCGGCGCCGCATCGGCCATGGCCTGGTCACTCACGCAGTCCGGATTCTCCCGAGACCTCGCCGCCGCAATGCAGTCGCTTCCAGGAGGTCGCAATACTTTCCTCCTTGTCTCCATCGTCGCTTTCATCGTATTGGGCAGCGTACTGGAAGGCATCCCAGCAGTGGTACTATTCGGCCCGCTACTCTTCCCCATCGCGCACTCCATGGGAATTCATGAAGTGCACTACTCAATGGTCGTAGTCTTGTCGATGGGGCTGGGCCTGTTCGCACCGCCATTCGGAGTTGGCTATTACACCGCTTGTGCCATCGGCAATGTCAACCCTGACGAAGGCATGCGACCAATCTGGGGTTACATGCTTTCGCTCTTAATTGGCCTCGCTATCGTCGCAGCCTTTCCGTGGCTTTCGACAGGATTTATCAAGACTGCGTAAGCCTGTCCTTGATGGGGAACTCTTAGAAAATGGGCTGTTGTGGCCGCTCGCCTAAACTCAGCCAAAACAAGGCTGAAATATGCGTAAGCGGCTAGCCAACGCGTCTTGACGAGAGAGTTTAGGCGGCGTTCGAGTATGGCTGCCAGCGATGCGGCAGCAGCGCGTCGATGTCGCTAGCCTTGTGGGTCGGCAAGCGTGTGAGGACGTCCTTCAGATAGGCGAGTGGATCGAGCCCGTTCAGTTGCGCCGAGCGGATCAAGCTCATGATGGCAGCCGCGCGCTGCCCCGCGCGCAACGATCCTGCGAACAGCCAGTTGGACCGTCCGACTGCCCACGGACGGATCTGGTTTTCGACCCAGTTGTTGTCGATTGGCACGTTCCCGTCATCGAGATAGCGCGTGAGTGCATCCCAACGTTTCAGGCTGTAGTCCAGCGCTTTCGCAATCGCCGAGCCCTCGGCAACGAGTTTGCGCTGCGCCATCAGCCATTCATAAAGGGCGTCGCACACCGGCTTGGCCCGGCGCTGGCGAAGCCGCTGCCGTTCGTCGGCATCCAGTGCCGCAGCCTCGCGTTCGATGTCGTAGAGCGCGGTAAAGAACGACAGGGCCTGCTCGGCAATCTGGCTGCTGTGATTGGCATGCAATTCAAAGAACTTGCGTCGGGCATGGGCCGCGCATCCGATCTCGGTAATGCCGTGCTGGAACGAGGCCTTGTACCCGCTGTAGTCATCGCACACCAGCTTGCCGTGCCAGCCCTTCAGGAACGTGCGAGCGTGCGCACCGGCGCGGCTCTCAGCGAAGTCGTAGACCACTGCGCGCAGGTCGCTGAACTGAGTCGGTGTATACGCCCACAGGTACGCCCGGTGCGTCTTGCCCTTGCCGGGGCTGAGCATCTGCACGGGCGTCTCGTCCGCGTGCAGCACACTCTGTTGCAGCATGGCCTGGCGGAGTGCATCGACCAGCGGCTGCAACTGCACGCCACACCTGCCTACCCAGGCACCCAGCGTGGATCTCGGAATGGCCAGTCCCGCACGGCCAAAGATCTGTTCCTGCCGATACAGCGGCAAGTGGTCGCCGTACTTGGCGACCAGCACTTGCGCGAGCAAGCCGGCAGTGGGCACGCCCTTGTCGATCACATGTGGCGGAACCGGCGCCTGGATCAGCGTCTCGCACGCTTTGCACACCCACTTGCCGCGGATATGCCGCTCCACCGTGAACACGCCCGGCGTGTAGTCCAGCTTCTCGCTCACGTCCTCGCCGATGCGTATGCGTTCGCAACCGCACTGGCACGTCGTGCTATCCGGTTCGTGATGGATCTCGGTGCGCGGCAGTTGCGGCGGCAGCGGTGCGCGTTTCGGCTGCTCGCGTTGCCGTTCAACTCGTGTCGGCTCAAGCTGTTCGAGTTCCATCTCGATGGCAACCAGGTCGCCATCGACGGCCTCGTCGAGCAGGTTCATCTGCTCACTGTTGAGCTGTTCGCTGCGCCGGCCGAACTGCTGGCGCTTGAGGACCGAGACCTCGTGGGTGAGTTGATCGTATGCGATCCATGAGAGACGCCCCTCAGAGCGAGGTGGCATAGCGCGTGATGTGAAGTGACGGTGTGGGTCAGCGTAGGTGGGCAGGCATTTTCCAGGGAAGCAGCGCGTCGTAGTCGTCGACGGTCTTCGCCAGAGGTATCTGCCGGAACAGCCGTAAGCGCGAAATTCTCCGCACCTAGGCAGCGCTGCCGAATCGATCCACGATTGCGTCCGCAGACTTGAATTGCGG
>NZ_QTQF01000097.1:0-3752 GCF_003854235.1 Burkholderia sp. Bp8998 | reverse complement strand
TCAGGTGTGTAAGCGCAGTAATGCGTTCAGCTAACTGATACTAATTGCCCGTAAGGCTTGATCCTATAACAAGTCTGTTTCGCGCTACAGAGCGCGTCGGACGGTTGGATTCTCGTGTGTGATACACACAACTCAAAATTACTGCTTCTTCCAAGATTGGTTCTGTTGGCCACGCCAGCAGGACAACCCTCTTTGCCTGATGACCATAGCGAGTCGGTCCCACCCCTTCCCATCCCGAACAGGACCGTGAAACGACTCTACGCCGATGATAGTGCGGATTCCCGTGTGAAAGTAGGTAATCGTCAGGCTCCCTAAGCCAAGAACCCCCGCCCGTAAAGGCGGGGGTTTTTGCATTGGCCCGATGAAAACACGATCTTGGCAGGCGTTGGCGTGGTCGTCGGTGAGCGCCGATACAAACTGCATGCTGTTTCGAACCAGCAGATTCCGCAGCCACCCACTTCAATAAGTACATCCGGATTGCTGTCGATCCGTCGTCATCGCCCACGCCGGAACGAAATCGCCCGATTTGATACGATCGAAGTGTCGTCGACGGCTGCTTGCGTCGACGTTCATGTTCGAACCAGTGCTTGATGCAGAGAGGGCAGGGAATGAATATCGGCGACGCGTCGCGCGAATCCGGCGTCAGCGCAAAAATGATCCGGTACTACGAACAGGTCGGCCTCCTTGCGCCGAGCAAGCGTAGCGACGCCGGATACCGGATCTACGGTTCGGATGAAGTCCATATCCTGCGTTTCATCCGCCAGGCACGGCGGCTCGGTTTTCTCGTCGAGGATATCCGCAAGCTGCTGATGCTCTGGCAGGACCGCGCCCGCGCCAGCGCCGAAGTGAAGTCGATCGCCCTCGAGCACGTGGCCGAGCTCGACAAACGCATCGCGGAATTGAGCGACATGCGCAATACGCTAGCCGATCTCGCCGCGCACTGCCATGGTGACGAGCGGCCCGAATGCCCGATCCTGGCGCGCCTGGCCGACCCAGTTAGTGAACCGGATTAGTGCACATCCTCGAGGCTGAAAAATGAGCTTCTAGCCAATATCCTTAAAAATCAGTAGGTTAAACAAGGTATTTCATAAACCATTCCAATTAGGAATGGCTTCCATGCAAGCATTTCACTAGCATCTTGGTACGGCATCGCTATAATTCGGGATAACCCTATACGGGAAATCCCTGAATCTCGATTCGCCAGGGGTCCCCCCTTCCTTGGAGAACATCATGATCGCCTACATCGTTGAAAAGCTGAGCAACTGGTTCGAATCCGCAGAACGTGAGCGCCGTGAGGCTTACCTCGCCACGTCGTCGGACATCGTCCAGCTCGAAAGCCGTATCCGTTCGCTCGAGACCAACGGCTACGCGCTGTAATCGAAGTCACCGTCAGGTGCCGTGTGGCACCGAACGAAAAGCAAGCCCCGTGTTGACGGGGCTTTGTTTTTTGTGCGCTTGATCTGGCGCAATCGCCGGCGCGGCGCTATGGTATGGACCTGCTTTTCAACCGGAAGAATACGACCATGCGCTTGCGTCTCGATGTGCGTCACGTTTCCCGCGCGCGTCTCGTTCTGGCGGCTGTGGTGCTCGCTCACGGAGCAGCGGCCGGTGCGGCGACGTCGTCCAAGCCGCTGATTCTCGATACGCAACGCGGGATCCAGGATGGCAAGGGCGGACTGGTGTTGCAAACGGCTCCGTTATCGTCGGAGCCGATCGTTGAACCCGCGGGCATGCGAGCGCCGGCCGGGCAGGGAGCGAATTCATCGGTCCCGCTGTTTGTCGCGCCGTATATCAATGTGCCGGGCTGGAGCGTGTCACCGGCCAATCAGCCAAGACCGCAGCCGTAACGGAAAGCCGTTCGCTCAGTTCCCGCGGTGCTCGATCTGGCACCGGGCGCCACTGTCCTGTCCCAGGCGTTCGACGAGATAGGGCAGCGCTTCGTTCATGCTCTGCGCGAGCGTGTACGGCGGATTCAGGATGAACATTCCGCTGCCGTAAAGGCCCAGTCCGTCTGCCGGCGCATTCGATACCGTCAGCGTCAGGTGCAGCCAGTTGTTCGGCTGCAGGCGCTTGAGCTGCTCCGGAAAACGCTGCGATTCCACCCGCGCAACCTGCGGATACCAGATCGCGTAACAGCCGGTCGCGAAACGTTTCAGGCATTCCGTTACGCAAGTCACCGTGCGAGCGTAGTCCTTCTTGTCCTCATAGGACGGATCGATCAGCACAAGCGCGCGTCGCGGTGGCGGCGGCAGCAGCGCCTTGATGCCCTCGAAGCCGTCACCGGCGAAAATCATCGCGCGGCGCCCTGCGTCGCGGAAGTTGTGACGCAGCACGTCGATTTCCGTCGTATGCATTTCGAACAGGCGCATCCGGTCCTGCTCGCGCATCGATCGCCATGCGAGATACGGAGAGCCCGGATAGTAGCGTAGCTCGCCATCGTCGTTCAGCGCGCGTACCTCGTCGATGTAGTCGCCGAGCGCCTCGGGCAGGTTCTTGTCGTTCCACAGCGGGCCGATGCCAGTGTCGAATTCCCCTGTCTTGGCCGCATAACCGTCGCGCAGCGAATACACGCCGGCGCCGGCGTGCGTGTCGATGTACCAGTACGACTTGTCTTTCTTGTTCAGGTAGCGCAGCAGTTGAACGACGACGGCGTGCTTGAGCACGTCCGCGTGGTTGCCTGCGTGAAAACCGTGACGATAACTGAGCATGGCTGGCTGCCTGAAACGAAGGATGAATCGATGAAAACGGACGATCGCGCGCGGCCGTCTGACCGCGCGCCAATGCGGCCGCGTATTGTACGCGAGTGGACGTGAGTCGCCTTACTCGTATGCGTCGCCGACGGCCTCCTCGATGCGTTGCTTGACCGCCGGCGTCAGCTTCGCGGCAACGTCGAGCGCGCGCATGTTGTCGCCGATCTGCTCGACCCGGGTGCGGTGGAACAGGTTGTACTGCGGCTGCTCGACGACCGGCTTGTGCAGATGGTGCCGGTCGGCAATCTCGCACGCGGCGCGGATTTCGTCGGCGCTCCATTCGGATGTGCCCCAGTACAGCGCCTTGCCGCGGACGATCATATCGCTCATCGCCCAGACGGTCTCCTCGATCGGTGTGTTCGGATCGGGGCGATGGCAGTACACGAGGTCGACATGGTCGAGCTGCAGCCGGCGCAGCGAGCCGTCGATCGCGTTCAGCAGATATTTCCGGTTCAGCGTGTGGTACTGGTTCGGGGCTTCCGCGAGCCCCCAGAAGAACTTCGTGGACACGAGGTAGCTGATGCGCGGCCAGCCGAGCGACTTGAGCGCCTGACCCATGATTTCCTCGGATTTGCCGCCCGCGTAGACCTCGGCGTTATCGAAGAAATTGACGCCCGCATCACGGGCCGCCGCCAGGCATTCGCGAGCGACCCGCTGGTCGACCTGGTTGCCGTAGGTGACCCACGACCCGAGCGAAAGCTCGCTGATCTGCAGGCCGGAGCGGCCTAGCCGTCGATAGCGCATGTGAATCTCCCGCGACTCGGAACCGACCTTAAGCTTAGACGTTTTGCGCGCGAACGGCGGGGCCGATCGTGCACAATAGCGGCTGGCCTGCCTGCATGACCGCGCGACGAAAGCGGATGCAGCGGGGCGCGCTTTTTCGATCCGATAACGGAAGGAGACGGACATGGCAGCAGATCTGAGCGGCAAGACCGCAGTCGTCACGGGTGCCGCAAGCGGCATCGGCAAGGAAATCGCACTGGAGCTCGCGAAGGCGGGCGC
>NZ_QTQF01000096.1:0-4326 GCF_003854235.1 Burkholderia sp. Bp8998 | reverse complement strand
CGAATCGGAGACGCAGGAAGGGCTCGAGCGCATCCAGGCGGACTTCCGCCGCGTGCTGACGGCCGCGAAGCCGGACGCCGAACTGCCGTTCTGAATCCCGGCGGCCTGCGGGCCGTCGCCGGCCCGACGGTCGAACGAGCCGTCGCGCCATCCCCGAAAAGCGGCGCACGCTGACGGCGTGCGGCCGCTTTTTGTCTGTCTGCTCCCCCGGGCGCGATAAAATCGCGTCTTTATGCCTGTCGCCGGCCGTCCGCCGGCGTTTTTTCAGCGTGCAAAAGATCCTGATCGTGCGCGTGTCGTCCCTGGGCGACGTCGTGCACAACATGCCGGTGATCGCCGATATCCGGCGTCGCCACCCCGATGCGCAGATCGACTGGCTCGTCGAGGAAAGCTTCGTCGACCTCGTGCGGCTCGTCGACGGCGTGCGCGACGTACTGCCGTTCTCGCTGCGCCGCTGGCGCAAGAAGCCGTTCTCGGGCGCGACGTGGCGCGAGATCCGCGCGTTTCGCAAGCGCCTCGCGGCCGAGCAGTACGACCTCGTGATCGACTGCCAGGGGCTCATCAAGACGGCCTGGGTCGCGAGCTGGGCGCGTGGCCCGCTCGCCGGCCTCGGCAACCGCACCGACGGCGCGGGCTACGAATGGCCGGTGCGCTTCTTCTATCGCAAGCGCGTGCCGATCGCGCCGCGCACGCACGTGGTCGAGCGTTCGCGCCAGCTGGTCGCGGCCGCGCTGGGCGACCCGGCGCCGACGCCGGCCGATCCGGTCGACTTCGGCCTCGATACGCGCGCGGCGGCGCTCGCGGTCGCGGCGCTCGGCCTGAACCTGCCGGTGCCGTACGTGGTGTTCGTGCATGCGACGTCGCGCGCCGACAAGCAGTGGCCGGACGCTGCGTGGATCGAGCTCGGCCAGGCGCTCGTGCGGCGCGGCGCGTCGCTCGTGCTGCCGTGGGGCAACGACGCGGAGCGCGCGACCAGCGAGCGGCTCGCGAAGGAGTTCGGTGCGGCGGCGATCGTGCCGCCGAAGCTGTCGCTGCCGGCCGTCGTCGGCCTGATCGACGGCGCGGCCGCGACGGTGGGGGTTGATACAGGTCTGGTTCATATCGCGGCCGCGCTGAAGCGTCCGACAGTCGAACTGTACAATTTCGCGACGGCCTGGCGGACCGGCGGCTACTGGTCGCCGAACGTCGTCAATCTCGGCACGGCGGGGCAGCCGCCGTCGATCGCACAGGTGAAGGCGGCGCTCTCGGGCTTCGGCCTGCTGTGATGCTCGTCATACCTACCCTGCCTGTTCTGCCCGTTACGCACGCGAACCGATCATGAGCGAATCCCAGATCATCGAAGTCCCGTCCGCCGACTGGAGCGGACACAACCTGTCGGCGCCGCGCGAGCAGCTGCTCGCCGCGGTCGAGGAAGGCAAGGTGCTGTATTTCCCGCACCTGCGCTTCGTGATCGAAGGCGGTGAGGAAGCGCTGCTCGATCCGGCGCTCGCCGATCCGAAACGCAAGAACATCAGCCTCGCGCCGAACGGCGGCGCGCTCGCCGGCGTGCTCGGCGACAGCGTCACGCAGTCGGCCGTGCGCGCGCTGGTCGCGCGCTTCCAGCAGCAGGCCGGCACGCTCGTCGACGGCCTGTTTCCCGAATACCGCGGCAAGCTGCGCGTCGCGCCGACGAGCCTGCGGCTGATGCAGGTCGAGACGCGCCAGACATCCTGGCGCAAGGACGACAGCCGGCTGCACGTCGATGCGTTCCCGTCGCGGCCGAACTACGGCGAGCGGATCCTGCGCGTGTTCACGAACGTGAACCCGGCCGGCCAGCCGCGCGTGTGGCGCGTCGGCGAGCCGTTCGAGGACGTCGCGAAGCGCTTCTTGCCGAAGATCCGGCCGCAGTTGCCGGGCTCGGCGTGGCTGTTGAACCTGCTGCACGTGACGAAGTCGCCGCGCAGCGCGTACGACCACCTGATGCTGAACCTGCACGACCGGATGAAGGCCGATCTCGACTACCAGAAGACCTGCCCGCAGCAGACGATGCCGTTTCCGCCGGGCAGCGTGTGGATATGTTTCTCGGATCAGACTTCGCACGCTGTGATGTCCGGCCAGTTCATGCTCGAGCAGACCTTCTTCCTGCCGGTCGACGCGATGGTGCGTCGCGAATGCGCGCCGCTCGGGATTCTCGAGCGCCTGCAGGGCAGGGCGCTGGTTTGAGCGCGCACCGCATGCTCCGTGGTGACGGAGCCCGCTCATGCTGAGGGCGATCTATCGTGCGTTGTGGTGGCTCGTCGCGCCGATCGCGGTCATCCGCCTCTTGGTGCGCTCGCGCAAGGAGCGCGGCTATCGCGAGCACATCGGCGAGCGCTTCGGCCACGTCGCCGGCCGTTCGCCGGACGATCGCGCGCCGCTGATCTGGGTGCATGCGGTGTCGGTCGGCGAGACGCGCGCCGCGCAGCCGCTGATCGACGCGCTGATGCGCGCACGTCCCGACGCGCGCATCCTGCTCACGCACATGACGCCGAGCGGCCGCGCGACCGGCGAGCAGATCTTCGGCGACCGCGTGCTGCGCTGCTACCTGCCGTACGACATGCCGGGCGCAGTGCGGTGTTTCCTGCGCGCATGGCGGCCGACGCTTGGCCTCGTGATGGAAACCGAAGTGTGGCCGACGCTGATCGACGAGTGCCGCCGCGCGGACGTGCCGCTCGTGCTGACCAACGCGCGGATGTCCGCGCGCTCGCATCGCCGTGCGACGAAATTCGGTGCGGCGACGCGCGACGTGTTCGGCGGTTTCTCGCGCGTGCTCGCGCAGAGCCCGGCCGACGCGGAGCGGCTGACGTCGCTCGGCGCGCGCAACGTGGCGGTGCTCGGCAACCTGAAGTTCGACATGACGACGCCGCCGGAGCTGGCGGCGCGCGGCCATGCATGGCGCGACGCGATCGGCACGCGGCCCGTATGGGTCGCCGCCAGCACGCGCGAGAACGAGGAGGCGCTGGTGCTGCAGGCATTCGCGGCGATGAAGACGCCCGGTGCGCTGCTGGTGCTCGTGCCGCGGCATCCGCAGCGTTTCGCCGAAGTCGAGGCGCTGGTCGCGCGTAACGGGTTCAAGTGCGTGCGGCGTTCGGTGTGGGGCGCGAATGCCGCGGCGCTTGCGGCTGGCCGGCCCGCTGCGACAGAGCCATTGCCGCGCGACGTGACGGTATTGCTCGGCGATTCGATGGGCGAGCTCGGCGCGTACTACGCGGCCGCCGACGTCGCGTTCATCGGCGGCAGCCTGCTGCCGCTCGGCGGGCAGAACCTGATCGAGGCGTGCGCGGTCGGCGTGCCGGTGCTGATCGGGCCGCACGTGTTCAACTTCACGCAGGCGACCGCCGATGCGGTCGCGGCCGGCGCGGCGCTGCAGGTTGCCGATCCGCTCGATCTGGCGCATGTGCTCGACGCGCTGTTCGCCGACCACGCACGGCGTATCGCGATGGGCGCGGCCGGTGCTGCGTTCGCGTCGCGCCATCGCGGCGCGACCGCGCGCTCGGTCGACGTGCTCGCGGCGTTGCTGCCGCCGGTTGAGAACGGCACGCACGCGACGCAGGACGGGCAGGACGCTTAGGGCATGTATGTGTGCGACTTGCATTCGAGCGCGTCGCGCTCGAATGAGTTGCAACGAGTTGAAGGGGCAAGGTCGTGTCCAGTGAACCTTGAGTCGGGTAAGCGCGTGGCTTTCTTTCTACTCATAGAGGGGGCAGAACAAAGCGATAGAACGAGCAGATCGGAAAACAGTGCGATTTTGAAAAGCCTATGGTGCGGCCATTCTTAGTCGCTATTTCTCGACATGCTTTTTTTGCGATGGTGTCGCCACAGCCACATAATCGCTACATAGGCGAATACTGCCGCAATCAGTTCGATAGTCACCCACACCACGAAATACAAATCGTCGGGATCGCGAACGCCGAGCCATTCTGAAGCACGCCACCATGCGCGCGCTTCGGCCGGCGTCCACTTATTGGATGGCGGAAGATAACGAGCTGCAATAAGAAGTAGCCCGATAAATAGCAAAACCTTCAGTAGCCTACGGGCGAATGTCGCCATGCGTGATGACCTCAATTGTTCCGTATGCGCTAAGATCCGAATCAATGGCCGGGATTTTTTTGGCGGGCAACAGTGCTGTTCGGATTTTCAGGAAACCCATTCGGGTCGGCGGGGTAATGCGGTGCCTAGCGAAATCCCATTGCCACCGATTGAATGCAGCTGGCTAATAGAATGGGTATCCGGTGGTCTCAAGAATCAAGTGCAACGTTTAGCCAATCCGGCGGCAGCCAATTCCATCGCCATAGCCTCTTCAGGGGT
>NZ_QTQF01000095.1:0-4335 GCF_003854235.1 Burkholderia sp. Bp8998 | reverse complement strand
GCGCGCGACAGCGTGCGCGGCAGCGAATCGATCGCCAGCACCGTGGCGCGCTTCGCGGCCAGCTGCTGCATCAGCTCCGGGTTCTGCGCGGGCCACACGAAGCCGATCAGCGTGCCGCCCTCGCGCATCAGCGCGACTTCGTCCGCGCTCGGCGGACGCACCTTGAACACGATGTCGCTGCCGGACCAGAGCTCGGCCGCGGTGGCGGCGATGCTCGCGCCGGCCGCGCGGTACGTGTCGTCGTCAAAGTTCGCGCCGGCACCGGCGCCGCTTTGGACGGCCACCGAAAATCCCAGCTTGATCAGTTTCTCGACCACTTCGGGGACGGTCGCAACGCGCCGTTCGCCGGTGGCTGTCTCCAGAGGAATCCCAATCTGTAATGTCATAGTGTGAAAGATGGGTGATGGCCATCGCGATGCGCTCGGGCCGGTGCGTCAAGGTACCAGAATCATGTGTGTGTTTAGTGGCTCGCGCGAGGGTTCGCGTTGAAAATCGTACGACCGTTCGCTGGGCGCGAATAGAGTATGCCCCATAACGACGGCGCCATCGAGGATGCAAAATGCTTCGCGCGCGTCTTCCGTCGCACTGTTGTGTTTTATCCACGCGCGAACTCGATCGCGTCGGCCGAACGGACGTGGACGAGGCGGCCGGACCGTCGCGGCAGGGGGGCGGCGTTGCTGCGCGAGCGGGGCGGCGCGCGGCCGGATCGCATGGGGTTCACGTGGCAGGTTTCTCTTGCGGGTGCCCATGCGCTCGATTGCGATCCGCGGTAATCCAGACCGACCGGCAGGTCAATGGCGGACCACTGACCGCGGGCGGCCCGGCCGGCACGACGCGCCGATCGTCGGATCAATTCAGCAGGCACCAGATCGCGAGGAACGGCGCGTCGCCGGAGCGCATCGCATGCAGCCCGCCAGGTGCGTTGTGGATGCCGCCGCCGATCCCGGGATCGAACCATTCGCCGTTTTTCTGGCGGAATTCACCGGCGGTCATGAGCACGTACGCTTCCTCCGGCGCGTGACCATGATCCGGATATCTGACGTGGGGCATCATCAACGAGAAGCCGAGCTGAATGTCGTCACGGCTTTCCGCGCCGCCCGGCCCGCAGATCATCCCGTTCACGTGCCCGTCGATGTAGTTCGGACTGCCGTCCTTTCCCGACGTGCGGCGCGACCAGCCCACCTCGGGCTCGAGCGACTTGATCAGTTGCGCGACGGTGGCGAACGTCGGGTTGACGCGCGCGACCGACTCGAGCGCCCGGTCGAGCCATTCGCATGCCGGGTATCGCACCGCGTTGCGCAGGCCGTTATCCGACGTCTCCTGCAGCCGCGCGAATACCTTCGGTGCGAACGCACGTGCGTCGGGGGGAAGCTTGTCCGACTGAAACAGATCGCCGGCGATCCGGACGAAATCCGCGATGTTCTTCGGGCGTTCACTCATGCTGGTCTCTGCTCCCGCGGTCAGCTGGCTTGACGAGTCCAAAGTCTACGCAGAAACGCGCGGGTCCGGATACCGAAAAAGGCGGCCGATTTGGCACCGGCCGCCATGCACGCGCCGCGCAACTCCGCGTCGAGATCCAGACCGTCCCAAACGTGCTCGCTGCTGTGGAACTCCCACGCGACGATGCGGCCGGTGGCGAACACCATCACGTAGCGTGCGGGGTTGCGCCCGGCCCACACCTGCATGTTCGACGTATCGGTCGCGTATCGAATGTTGACCGGGTCGTACAGCAGGATCGCCGGGACCTTGTGCGCGAGCAGCTGTTCCTGAACCCGGGCCAACCGGTATGTGCGTACGTCGCGCAATACCGGATCCTTGCCATACTGATTGATAGCACTGCTTACATCATGGAACGGGGCGACCGCCATACCGTGCCTCCTGGAATCGTTCCGAAGGTACGTTTGCCGGGAATGCGGCGTGCGTGCGCCGGCGTCCACCCGCAACTCGAAGCGCCTGATGCCGAGCGCCACGTCGACGACGCGGCAGCACGCCCGCATCTGCGGCTCGCCGCTCGCCATGGATTTTCCCGTGCTGTCCCCGTGCCGCGGACTTCGCTGTGCGGTGAGTATTGGTGTGCGCCAAAACACAGTCAATGTGCTTTATTTTCGGGTCGCCATTACATTAGGTCATGCGTGACGTGCGTTCGCGCGGATAGTGGCTCGGCGGTAACGGCCAGGCCATTGGCGCCTGATCTCCCGCGTGCCGTGTCGGCCGAATCGAGGGTTAACCCCCAATTCCCGGCACGCATCGCGTGGCCGGTTTTGTCACCATGTGGGCCGGATATGACAATGGAAATCCGCCGGCGCGGCATTACGATGGGTCATGACGTCGCCTGGTGCTGGCCGGTTTTGCCGCAGCCGCCCGGGCCGCGCGCCTCATTCACCGCCTGATTGGAACATCGACCATGAGCTATAACGCCCCTGTCAAGGACATGCTGTTCGTGCTGAAGGAACTCGCGGGCATCGACACCGTTGCGCAGTTGCCGGGTTTCGAGGAAGCCGGCTACGACACGGCGCAGGCCGTGCTCGACGAATCCGCGAAATTCTGCGGCGAAGTGCTGGCGCCGCTGAACGTCGAGGGCGACCGCAACCCGAGCAGCTGGAAGGACGGCGTCGTGACGGCGACGCCCGGCTTCGGCGCGGCGTTCCGCCAGTTCGTCGAAGGCGGCTGGCAAGGTCTGCAGCATCCGGCCGAATACGACGGCCAGGGGCTGCCGAAGCTGATCGCGACGCCGTGCATCGAGATGCTGAACGCAGCGAACCTGTCGTTCGCGCTGTGCCCGCTGCTCACCGACGGCGCGATCGAGGCGCTGCTGACGGCCGGCACCGACGAACAGAAGCAGCGCTACGTGCCGAAGCTGATCTCGGGCGAATGGACGGGCACGATGAACCTGACCGAGCCGCAGGCCGGCTCGGACCTGGCGCTGGTGCGCTCGCGCGCCGAGCCGCAGGGCGACGGCACGTACAAGGTGTTCGGCACCAAGATCTTCATCACGTGGGGCGAGCACGACATGGCGGACAACATCGTCCACCTGGTGCTCGCGCGCACGCCGAATGCGCCGGAAGGCGTGAAGGGCATTTCGCTGTTCATCGTGCCGAAGTTCCTGGTCAACGAGGACGGCTCGCTCGGCGCGCGCAACGACGTGCACTGCGTGTCGATCGAGCACAAGCTCGGCATCAAGGCGAGCCCGACCGCGGTGCTGCAATACGGCGACCACGGCGGCGCGATCGGCTACCTGGTCGGCGAGGAGAATCGCGGCCTCGAATACATGTTCATCATGATGAACGCCGCGCGCTTCGGCGTCGGGATGCAGGGGATCGGCGTGGCCGACCGTGCATACCAGAAGGCCGCGGAATTCGCGAAGGAGCGCGTGCAAAGCCGTCCGGTCGACGGATCGGCCAGGCAGTCGGTGACCATCATCCACCACCCGGACGTGCGCCGCATGCTCGGCACGATGCGCGCGCTGACCGAAGGCGCGCGGGCGCTGGCCTATGTGGCCGCCGCGCACAGCGACATTGCCCACCGCCATTCGGACGAGGCGACGCAGGCGCGTCATCAGGCAATCTACGAATATCTGGTGCCGGTCGTGAAGGGCTGGAGCACGGAGATGGTGAACGACGTGGCGAGCCTCGGCGTGCAGGTGCACGGCGGGATGGGCTTCATCGAGGAAACCGGCGCCGCGCAGTACTATCGCGATGCGCGGATCCTGGCGATCTACGAAGGCACGACCGCGATCCAGGCGAACGACCTGGTCGGCCGCAAGACGATGCGCGACGGCGGCGCGGTAGCGAAGGCGCTGATCGCGGAGATCGGCGACACCGTCGCGGCGCTCGGCAAGGTCGACGGCGCGGCGGCCGCGTCGATGAAGGTGCAGCTGGAGAAGGGCGCGCGTTCGCTGTCGACCGTGGTGGACTACGTGGTCGCGAACGCGAAGCAGGATCCGAACGCGGTGTTCGCGGGCAGCGTGCCGTACCTGAAGCTGGCGGGCGTGGTGCTGTGCGGATGGCAGATGGCGCGCGCGCTGCTGGCGGCGCACGCGAACCGCGCGAGCGATACGGCGTTCTTCGATGCGAAGATCGCGATCGCACAATGCTATGCGGAGCACGTCCTCGTGCAGGCAGGCGGGCTCGAAGCGTCGATCGTCGGCGCGAAGGGCAACGAGAGCGTGCTCGCGTTGACGGAAGACCAGTTCTGACCGTAACGGTCGGGGCGCAGGAGGAGACAGGATTTTGACCACACAGGACTTGCTCGCGCAGTTCGGCCCGCGCGAATCGATGGAATACGACGTCGTGATCGTCGGCGGCGGCCCCGCCGGGCTGTCTGCGGCGATCCGGC
>NZ_QTQF01000094.1:0-5268 GCF_003854235.1 Burkholderia sp. Bp8998 | reverse complement strand
GCGCCATCAAGCTCCTCGATGGCGATACCGCCAAGGTCGGTTTTGCATCTGGCTCGAAGGCGTTCGGCCACCGGTACCTGCTCGGCTTCCTCGAGCAACGCGGGCTGGCACGCGCAACGATCACGCAGCTGTAACTGTACGCGCGAGGGCACTGCACGGGTTGGTTCGACCCGTGCGCGGAAGGCAGGGTCATCCCGTCATCGACCTGGTATGAATTCAACGGAGTACGTAAATGGCAATCATTGATTTTTTCGATCGCGGGTGGCGCATTAACCCCCACGGCATCGCTTATATCCAGGATGAGCGAAGCTTCTCGTTCCAGGAGATCGGCGAGCTTTCTTGCCGCATTGCGAACGGGCTGCTTGCGAGCGGATTCGAGAAGGAAGCGAAGGCTGCAGTATGGGCGGACAACGACGTGATCGGTTGGGGCTGCACGCTCGGCATGTGGCGCGCGGGCATGGTGTATATCCCCGTCAACGGGCGCAACGCACCTGCCGAGAACCAGTACGTGCTTGACGCCTTCGACTGCGAGGCGCTGTTCTTCACCCAGGCCTTCGCGTCGATCATCGGAGAACTGCGCGCGAGCTTGCCAAAGGTGAAGCTCTGGGTGTGCATCGATGCAGAGCTACCGTGGGCGCCATCGCTTGCAACCTGGAGCGCTGGCCAGCCGACGACGATGCCGCGTGTCGATTACGACATGGACGACATCGTCACGCTTTCGGCCACCGGTGGCACGACTGGCGCGCCGAAGGGGGTGATGAACTCGCACCGGGTGTTCCAGACGTACTTCGCCCAGTTCATGATCGCGTTCCCGTATGGCGCGCAGCGCCCGGTGAACCTTGCCGCGGCGCCGATGACGCATACCGCAGGTATGTTGTCTCTGCCCTGTACCGCACGCGGCGGCACGGTGGTGGTGCTGACCAAGCCGGAGCCCGCGCTGCTGTTGGCCACCATCGCCAAGCATCGAGTCACCGAGTTCTTCCTGCCGCCGACGGTCATATACCGCCTGCTCGATATCCCGGGCATCGAGCAGCAGGATTTCTCGTCGCTCAAGTACTTCCTCTACGGCGCCGCGCCAATGTCGGTGGAGAAGCTCAAGCGTGCGATCGAGGTGTTCGGCCCCGTCATGGCCGGCGGTTACGGGCAGACGGAGGCCGCAGCGTCGATTTCCTACTTGACGCCAACTGAGCATTTCGTCGACGGAAAGATTGCGTCGGATGAGCGGTTGTCTTCGGTCGGCCGTCCGAACCCGCTGATCCGCGTCGAGATCCTGAACGATCAGGGCGAGCTGCTGCCGCAAGGCGAGACCGGTGAAATCTGCGTGCGCGGCGATCTCATCATGAAGGGATATTTCAAGGCTCCGGACAAGACTGCGGAGACCATCGTCGACGGCTGGCTGCACACCGGCGACATCGGCCACCTGGATGCCGAGGGCTACCTGCACATCACCGACCGCAAGAAAGACATGATCATCAGCGGCGGCTTCAACGTGTACCCGAGCGAAGTCGAACAGGTCATCTGGGCGCACCCGGCGGTGCAGGACTGCGCGGTGATCGGCGTGCCCGACGACAAGTGGGGCGAGGCGGTGAAGGCAGTCGTGGAGCTTAACGTCGGCCAAAGCGTGAGCGCCGAGGAACTCGTCGCGCTTTGCAAGGACAAGCTCGGCTCGGTCAAGGCGCCGAAGAGTGTGGACTTCGTCGCCGCGCTGCCGCGCAGCACCGTCGGCAAGGTGTTGAAGAAAGATCTGCGCGAGCAGTACTGGCAAGGCCAGCAACGCAAGATCTAAGAGGCCTTCTACGAGCGACACACCATGAACAACATCTACATTGTCGGTATCGCCATGACCGTGTTCGGTCGGCACATCGAGCGCAGCATCGACGATCTGGCCGGCGAGGCGCTGCGCGGCGCTTTGCATGACGCAGGCTGCAATGCCGACGCGATTGGCGCGGCGTTTTATTCGGGCGTAACCCGACATGCTGGAATCGCTGATGCAGTTGGATGCATCTACCATCGGTAGCCGCAATGAGCCGACCGGCACGACAACAAAGCACCTGCTGGACCCATCGCCAGGTAATTAAAAGTCGATTGCAATGTTCTTCGTGAATTTCAACCCGGAGAAGGAGTCATGGATCTTAGAACCATAGGTCTTTGTTTCGCTGCCGTTGTTCTGATGGCGACTTCGTTCATCTACGGCATAAAGTTTTTGAAGAAACGAAACTATTTGATAGGGCTCGAGTGGTGGGTGGTTACGGTATCCGCGACCAATCTGTTGATCTATTTCTCAAGCGGCGCCCAGATCAGTTATCACATTTCCTATTTTCTCGACGCGTTTTCGAGGGGTTTCGGTATACCGGTAATCGCCACCGCCGGCCTTCTGGTTCTTACACACGGATACAAGCCATCGTTGTTGGCGGACATTCTGTTCTTTGTCGCGGGTTTCGTCGTGGCGGCCATCCTGATGTCGGCCGATTTCGTGATGAAGGTGAAGCCGTACCTGTACGTGGTGATGTTTGCCGGATTCTCGATCTATCTCGCATACTTCATCAAACGACTGGTGATCGCCGGCGAAAAGCTTCACGCGTTAGGCATGGCCGTCGGCCTCGTGACCTGTCAGACGATTGCCTCGATATACGACTTCTACAAGATTCCCGGTGAGGAGACGAACGTCGTCTTCAATTTTCTATTTTTGGCTCTTCTTACGTGGTCGTATTTTGCGACTGAACTGTATTACGCTTACTGCGCGCTGGAGCGCGCCGAACACGCCAGAAGAATCGTGGTGGCGAGGAAAACATAGGGGCATGATGAAGTTCGGTGACCATCACCCCACGCAGCCGTCAGTGTCATTGATGGAAGTGGCGCAATCTGACCGGCTAACAAATCATTCATCCATCTGTCCTGTTTCAAAACAATCTTGATTTTGCCGCGTAGGATTCGCTTCATGAATGCCAGGAGATTCATAAAATAAATTTCAGAATCAGTAGCTCGATCGATATGATAAGGATTCCTTTGAAGTTGGGCGCGCAATGATCAAACGTTGTTCAACGGCACCCCATACCTCAATGAACCGGAACCGCATGCATTTCGGACCGGTGGTTGACTCACAAGACTGAATGATCGAAATAATGACGAGCACGGCACAGCAACTCGATATCACCAGGCTGGTTCGCTATCTGGAGAGCCATGTTCCAGGTTTCAAAGGTCCCGTCGACGTGAAAAAGTTCGCCGGCGGCCAGTCGAATCCGACCTTCCGACTGACCGCGCGCAGCGGCCACTACGTGCTGCGCTGCCAGCCGCCGGGTGAACTGCTGAAGTCCGCACACGCGGTGGATCGCGAGTTTCGTGTGTTGAGCTCGCTGTGGGGCACCGCGGTGCCGGTCGCGCATCCGTATCACCTCTGCGTTGACCGCGACGTTATCGGCAGCATGTTCTACGTGATGAGCTTCGAGGACGGTCGGATTTTCTGGGATCCCGCGCTGCCGGATCTGCCGAAGCATGATCGTGCGATCTGCTACGACGTGGTGCTGCAGACGATGGCTGCGCTGCATGACGTTGACGTCGACGCGGTTGGTCTCGCCGACTACGGTCGCCCGGGCAACTACTTCGAGCGCCAGATCGGTGTGTGGACGAAGCAATACCGCGCGGCAGAGACGGAGCGCCTCGACGCGATGGAGACGCTGATCGATTGGCTGCCGGAGGCATGCCCTGACGACACGGACCGGCCGGCACTGGTCCACGGCGACTTCCGGATCGACAACCTGATGTTCGCAAGAGACGGCTATCGCGTGAGGGCCGTGCTCGACTGGGAACTGTCGACGCTCGGCAATCCGCTCGCGGATCTCGCCTACTTTTGCATGTGCCTACGATTGCCGTCCGACGGCTTGGTTCCCGGACTGACCGGGCACGACTGCACCGAACTCGGCATTCCTGACGAAGCGGCGATCGTCGCGCGTTATTGTGAGCTGCGCGGAATCGAACCGATCCGAGATTGGAATTTCTATCTGGCATTCAGCTTTTTCCGGTTTGCGGCGATCGCGCAGGGAGTGAAAGCTCGCGCCCTCCAGGGCAACGCATCGAATTCAAAGGCACTGCAGGTCGGCGACATGACCAGGTCGCTGGCTGACGAGGCCGTGCGAGTGATAGATACGCAGCGCTGAAGCAAACCGAAGCGGCACCCGCCGCATGTATATCAATGGAGGAGTGAAACATGGCAACGAATCTGTTCGACCTGACCGGCAAGATCGCACTGGTGACGGGTGCGAGCCGCGGCATCGGCGAGGAAATTGCGAAACTGCTCGCGGAGCAGGGCGCGCACGTGATCGTGTCGAGCCGCAAGCTCGACGACTGCCAGGCCGTCGCCGACGAGATCGTCGCGGCCGGCGGCCGCGCCGAGGCGCTGGCCTGCCACGTCGGGCGGCTCGAAGATATCGCCGCGACGTTCGAGCACATCCGCGGCAAGCACGGCCGCCTCGACATCCTCGTGAACAACGCGGCCGCGAACCCGTATTTCGGGCACATCCTCGATACCGACCTCGCCGCGTACGAGAAGACGGTCGAGGTGAACATCCGCGGCTACTTCTTCATGTCGGTCGAGGCCGGCAAGCTGATGAAGACGCACGGCGGCGGCGCGATCGTCAACACGGCGTCGGTGAACGCGCTGCAGCCGGGCGACCGGCAGGGCATCTACTCGATCACGAAGGCCGCGGTCGTCAACATGACGAAGGCGTTCGCGAAGGAGTGTGGGTCGTTCGGCATTCGCGTGAACGCGCTGCTGCCGGGGCTCACGAAGACGAAATTCGCTGGCGCGTTGTTTGAGGACAAGAACATCTATGGAGGCTGGCTCGCGAAGATCCCTCTGGGCCGCCATGCGGAGCCTCGCGAGATGGCAGGCACTGTACTTTACCTCGTGTCAGATGCGGCGAGCTATACGAGTGGCGAATGCATCGTCGTCGACGGCGGCCTGACGATCTGATGCCGCAACGAAAGCAGAGGTCGAAGCTCGCGAGTCGTGACGATGCCTCTTGTGCAGGGCTCGCTGCTCAGGTGCTTCGGCTGGCTGGAGGACGTTGTCGCGGCGATGTCGGTATCTCGTCCGTGAATGTGCTTGTTTGACCGGGCTGGCCGCCGCTGTCGAAGGTGGTGTCTCGGTTTTCTGACCGAATGGAGTCGATCATGGATTTTGGCTATACCCCGAAAGTAGAAGAATTGCGCGGCCGTTTGGGCGCGTTCATGGACGAACACATCGTGCCGCGCATCCGCCAGTGGCACGAA
>NZ_QTQF01000093.1:0-5433 GCF_003854235.1 Burkholderia sp. Bp8998 | reverse complement strand
TCGGCCGTGATTGCGATGTTCAACTCGCCGAGCGCATTGCCGGCAGCGTGGTCGAGTTGCATGCGTCGCGCCAGCCGAGCGCGTCGCGGGACGGGGAGCGTGATGAGCAGATGCCGCAATGCGACGAGAGGGCGACACAGGCGGCATCGGCGCAGGCGTCAAAGAGCGACGCGCGAAGAAGTGGCGAACACGCGCATACGGACTTTTTCAGCGCTCTCTGGCACGGCGCGATCGTCCAGCGGCTTGCGGCCCGGGTATCGCGTACGGCGTGGCTTCGGTGGAGGTAGCAGCGGTTGGATGAGTGACCACAGTTCGTCATCGAGTATCGGTTTGGCCATGGCCTCCTCGTCAGCGAAACAACGAAGAGGTTAACAAAACGCGCGGCGGGTTAACAGCCCCCGACACTCATTTTGTTAGAGTCTTTAAGGCCGAATGTAGAGCTGCAGCCCATCCTGTTCGTCAAAACCTCGAAAGTCTGGCGCAAAGGGGGGCGTTCATGTAGACGGCTTTGCTTTGGTCTACGACAACCAAGGTTAGCGGACCTGACCAGTCTTGAAGTCGTGGACGAAGAGCCCCGGCCGGCGGCTGTCGAACACGGCTTGGATCTCGCAACTCTTGTTCGCCTGCCTGCTACAGGCCGCCCGTGCGGCGGCTTGGGCACGCGCTGCCGAGGTCTCGGACGTCGCACTGCTATCGCCTCCATTGAGCCGGTACGCAAGAATAACGCCATTGCCGGTGAACGCATTAGTCTTGCACGTGCTTTTGGTGGCGTTGCTGCAGGCCTTGATGGCAGCGTTAGTCGCGTCATCGGCCTTGCGATAGCCGCTCGCGACATAAAGTTTGCCGTCATCTCTCGCCGCATCCGTAGCCCAGGCGGAGGCCGCATAAAGCTTGCGTGCCGAGACATCGGGCGAACGCCGACTGCCCAGAGGGATCGTCGCAAAGACCTCGCACGGCACTAGCTGGTGTGCCGAGCAGTCGGCTATCGTTTGTTTGCTTTGAGCACCACCGTTACCGTCCCAACCCATGGCAAAGGAACCGTACCGATCACGGATGATCGTGACGGAGGAATTCCACCAAGTGCCAGCAAGTTCACAGCCCTTGCCCATCACTGCGTTGCAGGCGGTCAATGCCGCGAGCGCGGCGTCATTACGATCGGCGATATTGCCGACGACCCAGATATCAGCGGCATCTTCGTGCCATGCAACGGCGGTAAATCGTGTGTTCGACGGCGTTTCAGCTTCGTAGCGAAGCCACCCATCACCGTGTTCCGCCGCCTGCCCGCCGGAAGAACGGGAAGGCGCCGATGCGCTGTCATCGGGCGCGCATAGTGGACTCGGCGCGACGCCGAGACCACCTTGTGTCATGCCCACGACCCGCTCGCCAGGACCGGGCCCTCCGCACGGATAGGTCTGCGCGAACGCCTGCGTCGGCAACAAGAGCCAGACGAGCGTCACCACCACAACTGGAAGGAATTCATTGTTTTTCATTGAGGATGCCTCATCAACGCAATTTTATTGAAGACGCCAATTACATTATATAACTTCGCTTCATCGAAGTTTATTGTGGAAAATTTCTAGTCGATTTTGCAGTTATTGACAATTTGCGATGGCGCATTCGAGATAAGATCGGCTGGACCTTCATGGTTTACAGAAACTTCAAACTGAGGCGGCCGTTTATGTCCCGTATCCGATTTTTGATGGGATGGTGTGCCCTGACTTGCGTTGCCATGGTTGGTGAGGCGGTGGCTGCCCAATCGTCGGCCCGTCTTGTAACTGCTCCGTCTCCGCCGAAAGTTTTCGTTTGCAGTGGCACGTTTACGACCGGGTCGGGCATTGCGGGCTCTTCGACGGAGAAGGACGGCAAGCCGACGTGTTTCTTTGAAGCGGACTCCGAGGCCGAGGCCAGAGCGCAAAAGGAATGCGGGCAGAGGGCGGTGTGTGACATTGCGGCGACGACTTACATGAAGGGAAACAGCCGCATTGTCGAAAAGGTTTTGGCGGTCACGACGCTCAACGGGCTGGTCAACCAGGAATCGGCCGGATCTGCTTCAGACAAAGTGCCGTTGATCGACCCATCGGCCTGCCCCGCCAACGAACTGGGCGCTTTCGTCAAGGCGTTTGCGAGCAGGATTTCGATCCAGGCGAGGTTTACGCGCTGGCCCCTCTCGGTCACTAATTTAGATACCGCCGCCCGGCCGGAGCCCAAATCGGTGACAAAGCAAGTCACCGAGCAGAAGATGTCCTACCCGCTGATGATGGACATCGAGCGCGCCAAACGGGAAGGCAAGGTCGTTCGGATTGTTCAGGATAACAACACGACTGGCCATGTTGAATACTCCGGATCGGATAACGACCAGAAGATTCGCTATCTGTTCCAGCGGTCGGGGGCGTGCTGGAAACTCGTGGCTATCGATGATCGATCCTTGTAATCGTGCGCGAGGCGGTGAGCGTTCTTCGAGGATTCGAAGAAACATCGATCGATGAACCTGATGCGATAAAAGAAAGTTCGTAGCGTGCCGCCGTCTCGAATGGCGGCAGGAGCTTGATCGATAAAGCCTTATTGCGCACTTCTGCTGTGCCTGTGTGGCGTCGCCTGCAGGCCGTATTCGATGCCCTAATCGAAGTGTGCGGAAAATCTGGCGCTGTACAAGACCCAGGTGGACCAGGCGCTTGCAGACAAGACCATTGACCAGCCCGTCTATGACAATCAGCAGCGGTACATCGAGAAAATCTGTGCCACGGGTGACGAGCAAACCGCCATGGCGTCGCTTTTCGATGCGGCTATCGCGCGAACGGCGGGTCGGACGACGCCTATGCACGCTCGCTCAATTAGGGAGGCGACCCGCCCGGACTGAGCGGAGCGAGCGAGAAATGAGCGCGTTCGACATCGCATGACCCGGTACCGGACTGGATCGAAGCACAGGCTGCAATGATGAAGCAGACGATTATCACCATCTTGATCGGGGCGAGTGTCGGGCTTGTTGCGTTCGTCGGCGCTTTGAACAACAGTCGACACATCAAGCAACGACGCGCAGCGGCACGCAAACCGGCGCCGACCGCATCTCCATCGATGGATTTTCAGTACTACCCCGACGAACCGAAAGGCTATGCAGGCTATACCGATCACATCGCGATGCTGCAAACCATTACCGACGATCTCGTCGGTCGTGACGCCGATTGGCAATTCAGGACCATAGGATTCGCGAAGGGATTTCTGGGCGCGGTGCTGCGCCGGACCGACGGCTCGAACGATACGCTCGGCATTTTTCGCATGACGGACGTGACCGAGAGCGATGCGGCAGCCGTCGGCTGGATCGCGCTGATGCAAACGGAAGGAACCGACAACGGGCTTCCGTCGACGTCCAATCTGAATTCGATCGTGTGTGGCATCGCGTCCGAGCTTGCTTCGACGGGCCCGTTCCGCAGCAAGTTCTGGAGCGAGACCCGAGGCGATCGGGAAGAGCATCCGGAGGAAGGCGGAATGACTTCGGAACGATTGCCCGAACTCACCAACGTCTTGAAAGACGCCGAGCGGCGAGGCGAGTTGTTGGTGGCCGGTGCGCAGTTCAGCCGGGCGTCCCCCTGGTGACAACGGAGCAATGCAAGCCTGACGGCACCGGTGCTTCAGGCAAAATCGAGCGGCCTTTGGCCAGCCATCCGGTGAGGAGATGTCGATGCGTAACCTCTTGGTACTTCTGCTGAGTTTTGCGGTTGTTGCATGCCAGCCTCGCGATTCGGAGCATTCCGCAGAGAAAGTCGGCAGCAATGCGACCGGTGAGAACGCAGACGCCGCGGCGGCCACGCGTCCCGCCAAAGCGAAAGTCGATCAGGAGGCACCGCCTCCCGGCCCCGGCGAGGTCCTGCACATGATTTATCTGGTGGAGGGCGATGGCACGTCGTCTTATCCGGTACAGAACGGCAGTATTGCAACCTACTGGGCGGGGCATGCATTCACGCTCAACGGGAAGCGCTATTTCACCGGTTTTGCGTACAACACATCCGAGAAATACAACGGAAATACCAAGGTCGACCCATCGGCAGGTGTCACGTTGACCGAGGCCACATTCGAGTTGAGGGATCCCGGAACGGCCAAGCCCTGGGCGTTCGTCGGGAACGAATACTGGATCGGCGAATACGGTCTCATGGAGAAGGGGCCAAGGTTCGATGGCTCGCGCAAGGTGCTTGAACAACGGGTCGACAACGGCAAGATCCTGATCGCGATTCCGAGTGTCGACGGCGAAGCGCCGAATCTCATTCAGACACACTACGAGTTGTTCTCATATCGGCCGGCGCCGCCTGTGCATACAGAAGACAAGCGTTGGAACTACCTCGGGAAAATACTTGTCGGCGAGGATTACAGCGCGACCTGCAAGGCTCGCCCCGACCTGGCGTGCACGAAATGGACGGGCGACGTGGCGTTTTTGCCGGCAAAGGCCGGAGAAATGCCGGGCATTCGGATGGTGCCTCACGGTACGACGGTGGACGACAATACAGGCGAGTCCCGACCGATCGGAGCCAACGATATCCAGATTTATGCCTTCCGGAACGGAAGCTATGGATTCAAGTAAGTTCGTCGGCGCGGCGTGATACGTTTGCAGACGCTGTCGCATGGCGTGGCGTCCGGCGCTGAGGACAGCGTCAGGCTTGGGCGGTACGCATCATTGAACACCCTCAATAGGACGGGAGGCTGCAAGAGGCGTTTCTGACAGGGCAGTTCAGATCTCCTGCGCGCATGCACATATTCATTGCTTCTTTTTCGACCGCTTTCAAACCCTGAGCACAATTCGATACGCACGCCGCTTGAAATGAGCTCATCATAGATCGATTGAACAGGTGTTGCGTCGCCCCTGAGTTGCACAAATTCCGGAATGTTCATTTTCACCTAGTTGTGTAATTGGTGGGATCCCGCTTCAGCGAGACATCCTATTAGTGCACCGAACTACCAGCGCCAGAGATCGCCGGCGATCTCTGCCCAGGCTTCGCTTTCGGATGTGCAGCGGTGTTGCTCGGCCGTCAGCGCGATCGCCACCAGCAGGTCGTCGACGCGCCGATCAAACGCGTCGTCGTTCTCGAACGGCACCTGCAGCTAAACGCTTCCAGAAAGGTTGCTAGGCGCAATCATTACGGGCGCTATCGGCCTTCTGTTTTGGGCTTTCCAGCGCTGGCTGGAACCGGGCGCGAAGCTTGGCCGGTGGATACCCCACGACTTTATATTCGCCGTTCCCATGACACCGCCTGCGCCAACACCATTGATGGTCCAGACGTCTACCTTGACCGTGCAAAACCTTGGACGCAAAGCTGCCGAGGACGTACAGGTTGAGCTTCCCCTGAAATTTCGCCTTCCAAGAGGTCGTGTAAGAGGTGGCCGCGCAAATTCGGACAGCCGGATAAGTGGAACTTCCGGGGCCTGAGCCAGCGATAATGCTGGCAA
>NZ_QTQF01000092.1:0-5637 GCF_003854235.1 Burkholderia sp. Bp8998 | reverse complement strand
GCGTCACCGCGCTTGCGCAACTCCCGGTGCAGCAACCGAACTTCCAGCATGTTGCGAACCCGCATCAGCACTTCCGCGAGATCGAATGGCTTGCTGATGAAGTCCTTCGCGCCGACCTGCAACGCGCGCAGCTTGTGGGCCGGCTGGGCGGTGATCACGATGACCGGGAGATAGCTGTCCGCCTCGAGCGACTTCAGGCTTTCCATCACCTGGAAACCGTCAGTGCCGGGCATCTGCAGATCAAGCAGGATCAGATCGTAGGGGTACCGGCGATGAAGTCCATAAACGGCGGACGCATCCATCGTCGACTCGACGTGCGCATACCACGCCCGCCGCAGGATCTGCTCGAGCAGCAGGATATTGGCCTCCTGATCGTCGACGACCAGGATCCGGGCGTCGAGGATTGCTGACGAATCGATCATGGTTCGCTACCTGGCGACCTGCCCCCCCGACTATTTCCGTCCTACAGCCAGCGCAATGGCATCGGCCAGCGCATGCATGAATGGATCGATCTTGATCGGCTTGGTTAGATAGCGGAAGAAACCCGCTTTCATGCCTTGCTCGATATCATGCGCCATCGCATTCGAACTGAGAGCGACAACGGGAATATCCGCCGTCTCGGGATGCCTGCGCAACAGGTCCAGCGCTTCGACGCCGCTGATATCGGGCAGGTTGATATCCATCAGGATCACTCGCGGGTGCACACTACGCGCCAGTTCCACGCCGAGCTGCCCCGTCACGGCACCGAGCATGCGCAGGTCCGCGTGCCGCGCAATCAGTTGTTCGACGAGCTTCAGGTTGGCCGGATTGTCCTCGATATAGAGCACAGTATGCACGGGCGCCTCTGCGGCATCGTCGCCGGTCGCGCCTCGGGCCGGCATGGCAGGCTGTATGGCGAGCGTCGCCGCCATTTCCGGGGCGGGCGCCGCATCGAGTTCGATCCAGAAGAGGCTGCCCTTTCCAAGCGTGCTGTCGACACCGATGCCCCCGCCCATCAATTCCATCAGTCGTTTTGCGACCACGAGACCGATGCCCGTGCCCTCTTCCGCGCCGGCTTCCTGTCCCAGGCGGTCGAACGGCTGGAAGAGTCGACCCAACTGCTCCCGGGACAAACCTGGGCCCGTGTCGCCGACGCTCACGCGAACCCGGCCCGGCACAGGCGTGCTGCAGTCGACGTCGACCGCGCCCGACGGACGGTTGTACTTGATTGCGTTCGACAGCAGATTGATGAGGACCTGCTTGACGCGCGTGCGGTCGGCGCGGACATGGCACGGCGGCTCGATCTGCGGAAAGGTCACACGAATGCCCCGTTGCCGAGCCTGCGTTACGATGATCGATTCGCACTCCCGCAGGACGTCGCCCAGCGATACGGGCTCAGGCGAAATCGCCACTTGCCCGGCCTCGATCTTCGCCAGATCGAGCACGTCGTTGATCAGTTCGAGCAGATGCCATCCTGCCCGCAGAATCTGGTCGATGCTCGCCTGTTGCGACGAGGTCGGCGGTGGCGAATCGGACGCCATGAGTTGGGCAAAACCCAGGATCGCATTGAGTGGGCTACGCAACTCGTGGCTCATGCTGGACAGGAAGTCCGATTTCGCACGGTTAGCGCGCTCGGCAGTGGCCAGCGCCCGCTTGCGATCGTCGATGTCGGTGACAGTCCCAACCCACTTGACGACGTTACCTTTCGCATCTTTTAACGGCGATGCCCGATCCAGATGCCAACGATAGGTGCCGTCGGATATTTGCTTTATCCGCACTTCCACTTCATATTCGCTGCCGTTCGCCCGCGCGTTATTCCAGGTCTCGATCGCGCGTTGCACATCATCCGGGTGCATCGTCGAGGTCCAATTCCAACCCTCCACTTGCGCAAAATCGAGTCCTGTATACGTTTCGAGCCGCCGGCTAACGTAGTCGACCGAACCATCCGGCGTGCCCGTATATACGATATGGGGTATCGCATCAGCAAGCGACCTGAAACGCCGTTCAACGTCATCGACGTTGGCTTCTGACGAAGGGTGATTTGTCGATAATGATTGCTGTTCCATGATCCAACCCCAAAACAAGCGTCGGCGCATTTGTGACGCAGCCACTAAATCCCGTGGGGACGGATCTGGGCATTTCTTAGGTGAGAAGCAATCCGTCTTACGACATTGAACAGCGGGTCTAATAGGGCGCATCGTCAAATCGTTGCCCTCATAATCCCGCTGGCGTAACGATGCGTCAAATACGAGGCAGTGGCCAAGAGAGTCCGCGGCACCAGTCGCTGCATCACTTCGTGTCAAAGTCGGAATGGTCTGACGCTTCACAAAAGCGCAGATAGAGCATCGCGGGCAATTTCAGGCCCATCCGCCTCGAGCACACCTCCTCATCAGGCCTTCAACGCGCCGAATACCTCGTCCAGCATCTTCTTCGCGTCGCCGAACAGCATCCGGTTGTTGTCCTTGTAGAACAGCGGATTGTCGACGCCCGCATAGCCGGACGCCATGCTGCGCTTCATCACGATCGAGGTCTTCGCCTTCCACACCTCGAGCACCGGCATCCCGGCGATCGGGCTGCCCGGATCTTCCTGCGCCGCCGGGTTCACGATGTCGTTCGCGCCGATCACCATCGACACGTCGGCTTCGGGGAAATCCGCGTTGATCTCATCCATCTCCATCACGATGTCGTAAGGCACCTTCGCCTCGGCGAGCAGCACGTTCATGTGCCCCGGCATGCGCCCGGCCACCGGATGGATCGCGAAACGCACGTCGACGCCCTTCTCGCGCAGCACCTTCGTGAGCTCATGCACGGTGTGCTGGGCTTGCGCCACGGCCATCCCGTACCCGGGCACGATGATCACACTCTTCGCATCGCGCAGCAGTTCGGCCGTCTCCAGCGCGCTCACCGCCACCACTTCGCCGGCCGGCTGCGCACTGCCGCCTGCCGCCGCGGGCGCACCGCTGCCGGTGCCGAAGCCGCCGGCAATCACGCTGATGAAGTTGCGGTTCATCGCGCGGCACATGATGTACGACAGGATCGCACCCGACGAGCCCACCAGTGCGCCGATCACGATCAGCAGGTCGTTGCCGAGCATGAAGCCGGTGGCGGCCGCCGCCCAGCCCGAGTAGCTGTTGAGCATCGACACCACGACGGGCATGTCCGCGCCGCCGATCGCCATCACCATGTGCACGCCGAACAGCAGCGACACCACCGTCATCACGATGAGCGGCGTCATGCCGTCCTGGATCGACTCCGCATGCAGGAACGCGCGGCCGTACACGATCACCACCACGAGCCCGGCCAGGTTGAGCCAGTGCCGTGCCGGCAGCAGCAGCGGCTTGCCGCCGATCTTGCCGGAGAGCTTGCCGAACGCGATCACAGAACCCGCGAAGGTCACCGCGCCGATCAGGATGCCGACGTAGATTTCCACTTCGTGGATCGCATGCTCGGCACCCGTGAACTGCACCGACGTATCGATGTAGCTCGCGAAGCCCACCAGGCACGCCGCCAGGCCGACCAGGCTGTGCATCAGCGCAACCAGCTCGGGCATCTGCGTCATCTGCACTTTCTTCGCGGCGTAGAGGCCGACCGCGCCGCCGACGACCAGTGCAGCCACGATATAAGGAATGCCCTCGGCCGACACGCGCGGGCCGAGCACGGTGGCGAGCACGGCGATCAGCATGCCGATCATGCCAAGCAGGTTGCCGCGGCGCGCGGTCTCGGGATTGGCCAGGCCGCCGAGGCTGAGGATGAACAGAATGGCCGCGCCGATATAGGAGACGGTAGTCAGATTGGAAGTCATTGTTGTCGTCTCCTTACTTGCGGAACATCGCCAGCATGCGGCGCGTCACCGCGAAGCCACCGAACATGTTGACGGCCGTGAGCGTCAGCGCGCCCACCGCCAGGCCGAGGATCAGCCCGGACGGACGGCCCTCCGCCGCGGCGTCGCCCAACGGCGGCGCGACCTGCACCAGCGCACCGATCGCAATGATCGACGAGATCGCGTTGGTCACACTCATCAGCGGCGTATGCAGCGAAGGCGTGACGTTCCAGATCACCATGTAGCCGACGAAGCAGGCCAGCACGAACACCGTGAAGTGCGACAGGAACGTGGCCGGCGCGAACTGGCCGACCAGCAGGAACGCCAGTGCGCCGACGGCGAACGTGATGGCGAGCGACTTCGCCGACATCGGCGCGCCGCTGCCGTGGCCATGGCCTTTGGACGCGGCTGCCACGACCGGCGGCGTGGCGGGTTTCGCTGCGGCGACCGGCTGCTGGATCGGCGGCGGCGGCCACGTGACGTTGCCTTCCTTGATGACCGTGAGGCCGCGGATCGCGTCGTCGTCGAAGTCGACGTTGATCGTGCCGTCCTTGGTCTTGCACAGCTCCTCGATCACGCGCAGCAGGTTGGTCGCATACAGCGTCGACGACTGTCGTGCCAGGCGCGACGCGAGATCCGTGTAGCCGACGATGGTCACGCCATGACGTACCACGGCCTGGCCGGGCACCGTCAGTTCGCAGTTGCCGCCTTGCTCGCCGGCCATGTCGACGATCACGCTGCCCGGCTTCATCGACTGCACCATCTCGGCCGTAATGAGCTTCGGCGCCGGCTTGCCCGGAATCAGCGCGGTGGTGATGATGATGTCCGCCTCCTTGGCCTGCTGCGCGTACATCGCGCGCTGTGCCTGCTGGAAGCCTTCGCTCATCACCTTCGCGTAGCCGCCGCCGCCCGAGCCTTCTTCCTCGTAGTCGACCTTGACGAATTCGCCGCCGAGCGACTTCACCTGGTCGGCCACTTCCGCGCGCGTGTCGTTGGCGCGCACGATCGCGCCGAGGCCCGCGGCCGTGCCGATCGCCGCGAGGCCGGCGACGCCCGCGCCGGCGATGAACACCTTGGCCGGCGGCACCTTGCCCGCGGCCGTGATCTGCCCGTTGAAGTAGCGGCCGAATGCGTGAGCCGCCTCGATGACGGCGCGGTAGCCGCTCACGCCGGCCATCGACGTGAGGGCATCCATCTTCTGCGCGCGCGACAGCGTGCGCGGCAGCGAATCGATGGCCAGCACCGTGGCCCGCTTCGCGGCCAGCTGCTGCATCAGTTCGGGGTTCTGGGCCGGCCAGACGAAGCCGATCAGCGTGCCGCCCTCGCGCATCAGCGCGACTTCGTCGCTGCTCGGCGGACGCACCTTGAGGACGATATCGCTGCGGCCCCATAGATCGGCGGCCGTTGCCACGACTTCGGCGCCGGCCGTGCGGTAGTCGTCATCGCTGAAGTTCGCGCCGGTGCCGGCACCGCTTTGCACGGCCACCGAAAACCCCAGCTTGATCAGTTTCTCGACCACTTCGGGGACGGTCGCTATGCGCCGCTCCTGAGTGGCTGTCTCCAGAGGAACTCCAATCCGTAATGTCATATCGTGAATTATCCATAGTGGCCGTCGCAAGGAATTCGGGCCTGCAGATCAAGTTACTACACTCAAAAGTCACTCAAGCCGACCTCGCTGGGTACAGTTGGTGACCGCCACTTCGACGTCCAGGCCGACCTGAATCAATCGCGCCAACTCCGGCACCGCCTCGAAAAGATCCGACTCCAAACCACAATCGAGCAGTACCGATGACTGGAGCTTGAGCGGCGGATTTCACAGGCGGCGAGGATTAACGAAT
>NZ_QTQF01000091.1:0-6713 GCF_003854235.1 Burkholderia sp. Bp8998 | reverse complement strand
CGTGCGTGGCCCCTGCGCGATGCCTTCCTCGATGGCCCGCAAGATGGCGTCGTGCGCAGCACGATACTTGCCCTGCCCTCGACCCAGAAAATCGAGCATCATCGCGCCGGTCCAGATCATGCCGAGCGGGTTTGCAACGTTCTTGCCGTAGATGTCGGGCGCCGAGCCATGCACGGGCTCGAACAGCGACGGAAACGTTCTTTCTGGATTCAGGTTCGCCGAGGGCGCGATGCCGATCGTACCGGCGCATGCTGGTCCAAGATCCGAAAGGATGTCGCCGAACAGATTCGACGCGACCACGACGTCGAAGCGCTCTGGCGAGAGAACGAAACGTGCGCAGAGGATATCGATATGGTATTTGTCCGTCTTCACCTCGGGATACATCGCGCTAATCGCGGCAACGCGCTCGTCCCAGAACGGCATGGAGATCGAGATACCGTTCGACTTCGTCGCGGACGTGAGATGCTTCTTCGGGCGGCTGTTCGCTAACTCATAGGCAAACTTCACGATTCTGTCGACGCCATGGCGCGAGAACACCGCCTCTTGGAGAACAACCTCCCGATCGGTTCCCGCAAAGAGGTGTCCGCCAACTGAGGAGTACTCCCCTTCCGTGTTCTCACGCACGACATAGAAGTCGATATCGCTCGGCTCCTTCCCTGCAAGCGGGCAAGGCACGCCGGGCATGAGACGCACGGGACGCAAGTTGACATACTGGTCGAACTCGCGCCGAAACTTGAGGAGTGAACCCCACAGAGAGATATGGTCGGGAACGATTGCAGGCCAGCCGACTGCCCCGAAGTAAATTGCCTCAAAGCCGCGCAGTTGCTCGAACCAGTCGGCCGGCATCATGTCGCCATGCTCGCCATAGTAGTCGCAGTTCGCCCAATCGAACGTCTCGAATTCGAGTCTGACGTCATACTTCTCTGCGGCAGCTTTAACAACGCGCAGGCCCTCCGGCATCACTTCTTTCCCAATGCCATCGCCTGCGATTACCGCGATCTTGTGCGTCGTCATGGTTACTGTCTATTAAAATGGCCTCATGCATGAGGCCAAAAATGTACGCTGATCCCTCTGCGCGATCGCGCGTGCACCCCATGCCATCCTTCCTGCCAAGACCATGCTTTACGCCTGCGTGTGCTCTTCGGTCCAACGCGCAAGGAGAGCCTTCTTATCGACCTTGCCGGTGATGCCGAGCGGCAGCTCGTTGGTCCAATAGATCTGGCTGGGAACCTTAAAATCAGCGAGTCTCGATTTGCAATACTCAGTCAACACATCCGCTGAGACGTGCTTGGCATCGCGGGAAACCACGTAGGCAGCAACGACCTGACCGAACTTCTCATCCGGCACGCCAATCACCGAGGCGGATTGAACGTCCGGATGCGACGCAATGGTTTCTTCGACTTCCGCAGGCGCGATGTTCGCGCCGCCACGGATGATGATGTCCTTGATTCGGCCCGTAAGGTAGTAGAACCCTTCGTCGTCTCGATAGCCCAGATCTCCGGTTCTCATCAGGCCGTGCTCGAAGGTAGCCGCCGTCAATTCGGGGTTCTTGTAGTACCCGCACGTCGTCGAAGGCGCGCGCACCAGCAACTCTCCAACTTCCCCGGGTTTAACTTCATTGCCGCTGGCATCGACGATCTTGATGATTACGCCTGGCGCGGCCTTCCCAATTGCACCGTCGGGGACAGGCGCAGGGTCATTGGCAAATCGACCGAAGACCGGTCGAACTTCGGTCAGCCCGTAGTAGTCATCGATCCTTTTGTTGAACCTGGCCTCGAAGCGGTTGCGCAGCTCGCGCGACAACGGAGCGCCAGCCGACACCAGTAGGCGCATGAAGGACAAGTCGATGTGTAAGTCGTTCTGCTCGGCATACTCAAGCATCATGGCAAACATCGTCGGCACGCCGTGGAACACCGTCGCGTTATGGAGCGAGAACGCTTCCAGCGCTTCGCGCGGGTGGAATCGCCGCATCAGCACGACTTCCGCTCCAGCCTGCAGGGTCATGGAAGATGCGGTCGAAAGACCGTACAAAAACCCAAGGGGTAATGCCACGACGGTGACATCCGCCGGTGTCATCGCCCACAACTCGATAAGCGATCGATTGCCATCGACTTCAGCGGCCTGATCGAACGCGACTGCTTTGGGACGCCCGGTCGAACCCGACGTATACGCAATCTGAAAAATCTCAGTTTGCGCGTCGCGGGCCTGCGGTTCGCTCATCGCGCCGAGTTCGCCTAGACCATCTAGAGACGCCAAGCGCGTAGCAGGTACCAGCGCAGCAGCTGACTCTGCAACATCCCGCTTTTTCTCGTCATGCAACAAGAGCGCGACACTTGCGTGGTCGAGGATGTATGCCACCTCATGCGCTGTCAAGCTGGGATTCACCGAAACGAAAGTCCCGCCGATCTTGCCAAGCGCATAGTAGAGCAAGATCACTTCGACGCGATTCTCGCAAAGCGACGCAACGGTGCTGCCGGGCCCGATGCCAATGCGCTTGAGTCGGTCACCAAGGGCTCCCACTTGCTCCACGAGTTGCCCGTACGTCAACACCGTCTCTGCGCCGCACAGAGCAACGCGTCCACTGTTGCGCTTGGCGTGCGCTTCGATTTCGGCTGTTATCAGGTTGCTGTTCATGCCTGCATGCCCATCTGGCGTATTTAAGAGGCGAAGCCCGGCTTGCGCTTCATCATAACTTTCCACTCGCCTTCCTGGACCACTTCCCCGCGTTGGTTCTCAACCGCAACATGGAAGAACACGATACCGGCGGTAGGCTTTTTCGTCTCACGTTTGGACGTCACGCGCTCACGCACGTGCAGTGTATCGCCAGCCTTCACGGGCCCCTTCATGTCCCAGGTCATGCCCAGAAACGCGATGGCGGTACCTTCCTTCAGGCCGAGGCGGAACTCGAGCCCCGTTGCAATTGCGAATACGGCCGGACCGTGCAACAGACGCGCACCGAAGACACTGTTCTTAGCAAATTCTTCGTCGGTGTGAACCGGATTTTGGTCACCGGTTACTGCCGTGAACAGCACGATGTCAGCCTCGGCAATCGTGCGGCGCGGCGTCACCCACTCCTGACCAACTTCCAGTTCCTCGTAGTACTTTGCATTCGGGCCGAGCTGATCGGCGACCGGAGCTTCCATCGTAGACATGTTCAATTCCTCACTTCGTTTGATTTGGTTACTTGACGTTCTTAGATAACGCCACTGCTTTGAACTGCTTCGCCGCTTCTTCCATTGTCATGAAACTCACGCCCGCCCGAGCTCGCATATGCTCAATCAAGCGTTCGAGCATCGCCACTCTTGGACCTCTGCCGATGATCTCCGGGTGGCACGTCAACGTGAAAAAGCCGTCTTCGGCATATGCTGCGTCGAACTCGCCCTTCCATGCCAAAAAAACGTCTTCTGTAGCACGCAACCCAGCGTTGTACGGCCGTGCCGACCAGTGAAAGTAGGGGTAGTCATCGAGCTCCCACGCAACCGGTAGTTCGACGATCGAACTGTCTGCGCCAAAGGTAACCTTGTCGTCCGACATCACGTCACCTCGCCGAGCGAAATATGGCTGGAAGTCGTTAGCCATCATGCTGCTGTCGTACTGAAGGCCCGCTTCCTCCAGAAGCACGATGCTGTTGTCGCTCAGGTCCCACGCTGGCGAGCGATATCCGCGCGGTCGCTTGCCCGTAATCGCCTGAAGTTCTTCCAGGCTGCGATGCAACAGATCGCGCTCTTCATCGATCGGGAGCCCGACCGGACTCTCGTGAAGGAGGCCATGCGCAGCGACTTCGTGGCCGCCGCTCACGATTAACTCGAGTGCGTCTGGAAAATTGCGCGCCGTATGGGCAGGGGTGAAAAACGTCGCCCTTACCCCTTGACGGGCAAGCATGGTCAGAATACGCGGCAGTCCAGCGCGGACACCATACTCTCCCCGAGATAACGCTGTCGGAGTGGTCTGCTTGAACGTGCTAAACCAAATCGCGAGTGCGTCGAAATCGAACGTCAAGCAAACAGTCGTCATCGGTCAATATCCTGATTAGAACGCGGTCCAAACCCCATCGATGCAATCGCCTGCATAGAGAAGCCCGGCACGACGCTCGGAGGTTTTCTCATCGGGGTACGGGGTACGGCCTACATACTCTACAATACAAAAATTAGACCCGCAAGTCTAAATTCAAGTGGTGATTGATCGGCGAAAATGACAATGAGATCGTTGAGGAAAACCTGACCCGCGCGGGCAGAGGGCTTACCAATTCGCTTTACAGATCCGGAATCCGACCGGACCAGGGCGCGAGTTCCTCAATTTGCGCCGCCGTTGTGAGGATTTGATCTTCCCTTCCGAAGTGTCCGACGAGTTGGACCCCAACCGGCAACCCCGCTGCGGTCCAATACGAGGGAACGCTTGCCGAGGGCTGTCCGGATGCGTTGCTGATCGTCAAGAACGCAGTGTATTTTGAGACTTCCCGACGAAATGACCAGAAATCGGTATTCATCGAGAACTGGCCCAAATGCACAGGAAGCTGTGTAAGCGTGGGACTCAAGGCAAGATCGAAATCCTTCATGCCCCGAGCCATGCGCCGGCCCACGCTGTGGAACGTGTTAATCGCTGCGATGTATTGCGCGGCGCTCAACTCGCCGCCTCGTTTGTAGGCGTCGAAAATTGCGGGCTCGATGCGAGACTTCCAGCTCGCCTCGTCCCGGCCCCCAACCATGCCTGTGATCGACGCATAGGCATTCGCCATCAATACAGTGACGTGGGCATGAACCAATTCGTCGTAGTCGATGGATGGCAGCTGCGCGTCCACGACCTCGTGGCCCGCACGCTTTAACAGCGTCGCCGCAAACTCGACGGCATCAAGACACGCTTGAGCGACTGGAATATTGTTGAAGGCAGACGTCCATTTCGCAATTCGTAGGGGCTTTGCGACATCACGTCCGAGAAGATCCAAATACGATGTTGGCGCGGACGGTGAGGCGTAAGGAGCCCCCGCCTCGTAGCCTCCGACCGCATCCAACGCCGCCGCGGTGTCACGTACGCTCTTGGAAAGCACGCCCTCAACGGCGAGCCCCCCCCAGCCTTCACCGCGCGATGGCCCCATCGGAATCCGTCCACGTGACGGCTTCAATCCGAATACCCCACAACATGACGCGGGAATCCGGATAGACCCCCCCCCGTCGCTGCCATGCGCGATTGGAACAATACCGGCTGCCACTGCAGCTGCCGCCCCGCCACTTGATCCGCCCGACGAACGGCTTTGATCCCAAGGATTCTTCGTAGGGTGCACATTTGCAGTCGCTTCTGTTGTCGGCGCCATGCACAGTTCAGGCACTGTAGTGCGGGCAAACGAGATCAGCCCCGCGTCATTGAATCGCTCGACGAGGGTGGCGTCGTATTTGAAAGGGATATCGCGAAACAGATTCGATCCAATACTCGTCGGGAATTGCTTCGATGCCAGTGCCGAGTCCTTGAGCAAGAACGGCACGGCGCCGAACACTCCTTTAACTGCCACCGTTTTCGCTCGCGCCCGCGCGCCGTCGAAATCCGGATAACAAAGCGCGTGAATCTTAGGATCGATCTTGATTGCAAGCTCGATCGCACAATTCATCAATTCTTCCGGCGAAACCGATTTTTCTTTGAGCAGCGCGGCCAAGCCGAGTGCGTCATGTTGGATGTACTCTGATACTCTCATTTCTGCCCCTTGAAGCCGGCGTGCTCGCGACTAGCCGACTTGAAAATTGATACATGCTGGTGCCGAAATCGGCGTCGACAAGCAGCGGGCCAGGTGTATCGGTCCCAGTGCCGCCATGCAGACTTAAGCCCCATTCCGGATGGATGGATCGTGAGACGTCTAGCGCCCTACAAAGACGGACGTGCATTTTTCGAGAAACGCACGCCTTCCCTCTTCGGCGTCGCTACTCTTGTTCCACTCGTAAAGCTCGTCGACCTCGATTTCAAGTCCGTACATAAGGGGCAACTTCGATCGATACACTGCTCGTTTGAGGCAGCCACTGCAACTTGGCTCAGTGAGATGAACGGAGCAATGAAGGCATTGACATCCTCCAAAAGGCCTGCAGCATAAAATTTAGGATATCGAATCTCAATGCTTCTTTCGCATCGACAGTACGAACGGTTAGCCTCATGTCGAGCGCTCGCGAGCGTCCGGTCAATCGTTGGAGTTGTTGAGTCCCATCCGCCCCCGACAATTGGCCGATTATGACCTCCGCATGCGCGAACTAGGCGCACGGCGTTGCCACGAGCAAAAGTACAAGAATGAGCCAACTCCAAGCCGCCACCCAGTGCGAACCCGCACACACGCTAACCAAAAATTTCGATAAGTCCTCGTTCTCGAGCGCTGCTTACCCGATGTGCTGCGATCGCCACGCGCTATGCCAAGTGCGTCGGACAGTTGCCAACCGCAATCACGCACACTCGCGGTATACACCGATATAACTTGCAATCGACGATAGGTCTAATACCGATGACGCTTCGCTCAGTGCGCGTCCATACACCGCATGAGAGAACCTATCGAGCACCTTATCGCTCCTGATTCTCGTTCGCCACGGGTGTATGGCACAGTCGAATGCTGCCTTCTGCGCCGGGGACGAGATACCTAAGATCGTATCGCGTGCTCCAAGCCAGATCTAAAAGCTCTGCACGACCGTCGTTCGTCGAGAAGCCTTTTCAGCATCTCAAATCGCCTTTGACCTCGGCTCTCTTCG
>NZ_QTQF01000090.1:0-6738 GCF_003854235.1 Burkholderia sp. Bp8998 | reverse complement strand
GTCGCCAGAAGATATGAGGTGATCGACCGGTCAAACGTGCCTGGATCAAAAATAGCCTTGCGGGCTGGAGAACATCCGCTGGTTGAGATTCAGGCATGGTGACCGTTTCGTGACTGCTGTCCGATGTGTTTTATAGATGTAAGTGACACTTGGTGACAATGATGGGCGTCGAACAGAAATCCTTACGTTCACTGATCGACAAGTGGCTCGCGCCTACATCCGCTAGGCCGGCGCGCCTAACGGGATTTGGGCGTACTGCCCAGGGAGGGCGTTTTGTCTGCCTGGAGGCACTGCGATCGGCCGAGCCGCTGGCTATATTCTTCTTCTATCACGGAGACGGCGCGTGGGCGGTGTTTCCGCCGGAAAGAAACTCACTCGTGATGGCTGCGGCAGGTCAACCGAAACACAGCGGGAGAAATGGTCGGCCTAGTTATGCATCGATTGGAGATGTGTGCGACGGTCAGTTGCCAGCATGATCATGAGCACGGCGAGAACCTAAAAAGACCGGCGGAGCGCCGGTTCAAGTGTCTGAACCGGCGCGACAAAAAGGCGAAACGCTAAAAATGAGCAATATCGTGACATCGGGGAAGGACGGGGTATTGTCGCGTCTCAGTGCGAGAAAGTTCGTCAGGCCGTCGTCGTGGAGTCTGCGCACGCGACTGTTGGCGGTCACGGTTCTTACCGTCCTGATGGGTTTCGTGATCAGCATATCGCTGTTGACATGGCAGTCCACGGAGGCCCAAAAAGCTTCGGCGCTTATGTACACCGAGCAATTGGCCGACACGACTGCGGCAAGTATCGAGGCGCAGTTGAACGCTGCAAGCAGCACGGCCCATCAACTCGCGGAGTTTTTAGCCGCCGATCGCGCACAAGGCGGGGAAAACCGCCAATTGGCGGTCGACTTCATGCGACGCATCGCGGAAGCTAATCCCGACTATCTGGCGGTATGGACGATTTGGGAGCCCAATGCTTTCGACGGCCGTGATAGTGAGTTTGTGAGAAGGACTGCGGCCGATGACGGGACCGGCCGCTTTGTACCGACTTGGGGCAGATACACGGGAAAGCTTTCGCTCGAACCGGCGGCCAACTATGATCTCGACACAGCGGACGGTGACTACTATCGTCTGCCCCAGCGCGCGGGGCACGATATTGTCATGGAACCGAGCGTATACAGTACCGGGGGAACCGATATCCTGCTGTCGTTCATCGAGGTTCCAATGTTCGAGAAAGGAAAGTTTCTCGGTGTGACGGGCGTAGATATCTATTTCCCGAAGCTGCAAGCGGAGCTTGAGCGGATGCGCCCCTTCGGTACTGGATTTATTAGCTTGGTGTCGCAAGCAGGGAAGGGAATCGCCGATGGACGAGGAGCGGGTAAGACGTCGGTGAGCGAGAGTTTCGACTTCGAGCAACGTGCGGCCGTTCGCGCAGGGAGGAAGCTCGTTACCGAAGCCACGCTCGATGGCGAAAAGGTGCTGAGAATGTTGATTCCGGTTCCAATCGGCAAGACCAACACTTCCTGGTCGCTTGTCGTCACGGTACCTGAACGGGCGGTGTTAGCGGGCGTGGCGAAGCAACGCGCGTGGGCTGCGGCGATGGGCGTGTTCAGCATACTGGCCGTATCGATGTTGCTGGCACTTAATATCGATCGCTCAGTCCTGCGCCCCATGGGCGGGGAGCCTGGGGTAGCTCAAACTATTGCGTCGCGAGTTTCGGCAGGCGACCTGACGGGAAAAGTCTCCTTGGTGCAAGGGGATACGTCGAGCGTGATGGCGGCGATGGCGAGAATGCAGCAGAGCTTACATCGAATCGTGTTGACGGTCCGCAACAACGCAGAAAGCATCGCTGTTTCATCTACGCAGATTGCCGAGAGCAACGAGGATCTAAGCGGTCGAACGTCTCAGCAGGCGGCTTCGGTAGAGGAGGCCAGCGCGTCGATGGAAGAGTTTGCAGCAACGATTCAGGAAAACTCGTCGAACGCATTTGAAGCGAGTTCGCTAGCGTCCGATGCAGCCGTTGCCGCAGCGAAAGGAGGCGATGCAGTGGAGCAGGTGGTGACGACCATGGGCCGCATCCACGAGAGTTCCAAGGAGATTGCCGACATCGTTGGTTTGATCGAATCGATTGCCTTCCAGACGAACATCTTGGCTCTAAACGCAGCGGTAGAGGCTGCACGCGCAGGAGAGAATGGGCGTGGCTTCGCCGTTGTCGCCGCAGAGGTACGCAATTTAGCGGCGCGATCTGCGTCGGCGTCCAAGGAGATTCGAGACCTCGTTGCAACCAATCAAGACCTGGTGACCCGAGGCGCCGGTCTTGCTGACGAGGCGGGTACGATGATGAACGATATCGTGGAGAGAATTCAGCGGGCAGCTGCAATCGTTAGCGAGATTTCAGCTGCGAGTGCGGAGCAAGAGAAAGCGGTTACCCAGCTCGACGTGGTTGTACGAGGAATTGACGACAACACGCAACGCAATGCCGCTCTGGTCGAACAGAGTGCGGCGGCAACGCAAGGTCTCCGGCATCAGGCGCAAGAGCTCGTCAAATTGGTGTCGATGTTCAAGATTCCAGCGCAGGCCGATCTAATAGCGTGACGGTTATGGCTGCGGGCTACGGATGTTGAAGGCGATTGTTGCGATGAGAGCTTTGTGAGAGTCTGCGCTCCGGCATCAGCGGAGCGTCTGCGCTTGGCTCGGCACCGGTCACCTTGTTGTGCCCGCAAGCCAAACGCTATACGGGAAGTACTGGCAACGCGCAATCCCGTGCCTAGAGAGGGTCGCCGCAAACATCATCGGTATGAGAGCAAAAAAAAGCTTGTCCCAAAATATTCGTTGTCGTAGATTTTGATAACAGGGTCATCGGGTGCGATTGCTAGGTTCACCTCGCGCGGTGGAACGTTATAGAAGTGGCATTACCTGGGCATCGGGTATCGCAGTCAGTGTGAGCGTCGACCGGAAAGTACAGCCAAACAACTTTGGGCTGTTTTTTTTGGTGTTTATACATACCAACTGGTCAGTTAAAAATCATTCTGGTCGGAATGTTGTGTGTGCTGGTGCTAGTGGCAACCGAAGTTCATTAGTGGCGTGCGGCGGCACGCGAGCCTCGTATGGCGGTGAGCGTGGCGAACGGCGTAAAACCGGTGCTTTTCTCGCAGGCGGGCATTCTCAAATAACGTGTTGCATCGGGGTGACAGCTTGGGCGAGGCGGAGGCCGGAGCCTTGCAGCCCGTTTAAACACAATGGCTGAATTGTTCTCTCATCAAAGAGATCGGCGCAAACCATGGAAGAAGGGCAAGTCAATGGCTGACCAACATACGACGAGGGCCGAGGATGATCGCCAGGACGGCACACTCACCCGCCGCGAGTTTTTGCAGGTTGGAGGGGCGATCGCGGCCGCCGGCGTCGCGATTGCCGTACCGGGCCTGAGCGGAGCGGCAACTAACGGAGCGTTCCGCATCGTCAAGACCACGAACGGGCAGATTCGGGGTCGAGTGAGTCGCGGTGTCGCCGAGTTCAAAGGTGTCCAGTATGGTGCCTCAACGGCCGGGGCTAACCGATTCCTGCCGCCCCAGCCTGTCGTTCCGTGGACGGGTGTGCGCGACGCATTGGTGTTGGGTAACAGGTCCCCACAAGTCGAATTGGATTACCCGGCATGGCTCGATAGCAGCCCAGCGACTGAGAACTGCTTGGCGCTGAATGTCTTTGCCCCCGAAGGAGCAAACTCGCAATCGCGCCTGCCGGTAATGGTGTGGCTTCATGGCGGAGCTTACATTTTTGGATCGGCGTCATCGCCCCTCTATAAATGCGAGAACCTCGCTCGATTGGGGAACGTTGTGACTGTTGGGATTAACCACAGACTGAACATCTTTGGTTATGCATTCCTCAGTGATGACGCTGGCCATGAGTTTGCGACATCAGGAAATGCCGGCCACCTGGATATCGTCGCTGCGCTGAAGTGGATCCAGCAAAACATCGCCGTGTTCGGGGGAGATCCGGACAACGTGACGCTCTTTGGTGAATCAGGCGGCGGTGGGAAGATCACCGCGTTGCTGGGCATGCCGGCGGCCAAAGGATTGTTTCACAAAGCCATTATTCAGAGTGGATCGCTACTCCGGCAGAAGGACCCGAGCGCGGCAACTGAAGTCACTGACAGGATGTATTCAACGCTAGGCATACGTCGGGGCGATGTGCGGGCATTGCAACGCTTGAGCGCCAACGAACTGCTCAATTGCTTCAAGCAGTTGTTCACGAATACGGAGCCTGGAGCCTCCGACGACCTGCTGATCTACGGACCGGTTGCGGACGGAATTGTCATCCCGTCCCATCTGTGGGACGGTCACGCGCCCGAGTTGTCGAAGGACATTCCCATCATAGTTGGAACAAACACTCACGAAGCAGTCCTATTCATTGATAAGGAACTGTTCAAGCCAATTCTTGATGACAGGGTGCTGGCCAAGAGGATCGCGAGCTTTGGGGTGGTAGGGAAGGCGGACGAGCAGCAGGTGCGTCCCCTCATCCCACTTTACCGCCAAAAAATGCCTGGTCTGAACGACCGGGAGCTACTGGTTAGAATTGCGACCGATATTGGATTCTGGAGGGGGGCGGTACTGCAAGCGGAGATGCGCGTGCGTGCGGGCGGCGCGCCCGTCTACATGTACGAATGTACATGGGAGACGCCCTGTTATGGTGGGAAATGGGCTCCCCATGCTATTGACGTTCCATTCGTTTTTGGTGTGCAGCACTATCCCACAGCCTGGGATGGGAAGGACAACGATGCAGCAAGATCCGCCGCGGATCCCGAGAATCATTGGAGCGTGGTTAGCAAGCAGATGATCGGAGCGTGGGCTTCCTTTGCTCAAACCGGCAATCCGTCAACTCGAGGGCTCGAATGGTCACCGTACGACCTGACCAAGCGCGCGACCATGATGTTCGGCGAACGTTCCGGTATAGCCGATGATCCGCGGTCGAGCGTCCGCGATGCAGTGCTCGCCCTCTGACGGGCGCCGTATTTATTCCAGTAGCGCGCAACTGTGACGACACCCTCGCATGGTGACGGACACTTCCCGATGATTTTGGAGTAAAAGGCAATGCCGCTCGATTCTGAAATCGTCGCAATCTTGAAGGAACTCGAGTGCGAGCCGCCGCTGGAAAGCCTTCCTGTCGACGTGATGCGCGCGCGACTGACATTCCCTCCGCTGGAGAAGCGCACCGCTGTAGGTCAAGTCATTGAAATCCAGATGCCGCTTGCGGGGCGCGTGTTAGGCGCGCGTGTGTATCGACCTGTGGTTGAGCGAAGCCGTGGTGCGATCGCCTATTTTCATGGCGGAGGCTTCGTGATCGGCAACCTCGACTCTCATGATCAGCTCTGCCGGGATCTTTGCGTGGGCAGCGGCGCTACCCTGATCTCGGTCGACTACCGTCTCGCGCCGGAGCATCGGTTTCCCGCTGCGATAGACGACTCCCTCGATGCAGTCCGCTGGATCGCGCAACACGCGAAGATGCTGTCGATAGACCCGACGAAAATCGTCGTCGCCGGCGATAGCGCGGGCGGAAATCTCGCCACCGTGACTGCGCTGCAGATCCGGGACAAAGGTGGCCCGGATCTGCGCGCGCAGGCGCTTATCTATCCAGTGACGGACTATCACACGCCCGCTAACAAGTCTTATATCGAAAACCAATTGGGCTACTCGTTGACACGCGCGGCGATGATCCGGTTCTGGAGCGAGTATCTGGCTGATGCACAGGAGGCGCGACATCCGTATGCGTGTCCACTTCGCGCGCCGTCGCTGGAGGGTTTGCCGCCGGCGCTTGTCGTTACGGCGGAATTTGATCCGTTGCGCGACGAGGGTGAAGCCTATGCTGATCGAGTGTGTAACGCTGGTGTGCCAGTTACTCGATGGCGCTATGACGGGATGATTCATGGGTTCTTTCGAATGTCGGCGGCTTGTGCGAGAGCGAAAGAGGCGGTGAACCGTTCTGCCGCCTGGATAGGTGATGCGATGGAGCGGTGAACGTTTCGGGAGGCGCTTGTGGCGACGCCCGATAGGGAGTTCGAATCGATTATCCAGGCCAATGCCGAACGCTACGGCGTCGCGTACACCAATATGTCGGCGCACGCCGTGCGCAAGCAGGTTGCGAAGACCGAGGGCGTGTGACTGTGGGTTTATCCCTGGAAGGGGGCACCGGGCTTTTGGGGCATCGCTGTGCCTTTGCTGCAGGATGCCAGCATATTATTGCTCCATTGTGCCGGTGTCCACACCGGCGTGCCTTAGTGATGCGCGTCGGGTCCGGACGGGGAAACTCGGGAAGGAAGTGATGAATAGTGCGCGCGTCTCGGGCGACGATTCGACGGATGAATCTCTCTTCCATCAGGCCTATTGAAGCGGACCGATATGGATCGCTTGTCGAATGACGCGCTAGCGATGAATCGAGCATGAGACGTCAACAACAGCATTGTCAGTCAAATGTGTTGGCGTGACAGAAGTGTCCACGCACAGCCTGCTGTGTGATGCCCTAAATTGTGTGCCAGATTAGGGAAAGTACCGTGGGGCTCGTGATCGCCCGGCTGGATCAGCTTTCACTGTGATGCTTGCGCCGGGGTCCCCGAAAACTCTTGTATAAAAACTTTTGCTCCCGTAAAGTTCACGTCATGGTACTCATCGTTCGTGTTATTTGACCAATGAGTACGTATCGCGCAGCGGGAGGGGCGACCGCTGGAAGAACGGCTCTTGGAGACGGTGACTCG
>NZ_QTQF01000089.1:0-6740 GCF_003854235.1 Burkholderia sp. Bp8998 | reverse complement strand
CCGCTGCCGCTCCTCGCGTATTCGTCGGGCGCGTTCCTCGGCAACGTCGTCGAGATGCTGCTGCTGAACGCGTCCGAGTCGTATGCGCTGCACCGGTGCTTCGAGACGCACATGTCCGAGGCGCTGAAGGGCATGGTCATGGCCGGGCACGGGATCGGCTGGCTGCCGGAGAGTTGCATGACGAAAGAGTTGATCGACGGCAGCCTCGTGCGTGCAGGCGGCGTGTGCTGGGGCACGGAACTCGAAGTGCGCTTGTATCGTTCGAGCCGCAAGGTTGGGGCGGCGGCAGAGGCGCTGTGGTTGCATCTCGCCCGGGGTTCGTGCCTGCCGCCCGGGCAGTCGGTCGAGTGAGTCAGTGCGTGTCGAGCACTTCGAAGCGGTACGCGATTTCGGTTGGTGCGTCGGGATGCAGCGCGAGTGCGGTAGGCACGCCATGCGCGTTGATCGGATTCGATGCCAGTGACGCTGCGCAGCCGAGCTCGAACGCGCTCGCGACCGGTTCGATGCCGACGCACAGATTGCGGCCGTTCCATGGCGCGTACGTGCGGCCGCGATTGCTGATCCACAGCAGCAGCGACGGCAGCGCGTGCGCGTCCCACGTGAGCCGGTAGCGCGTGCGTGCGTCGTCGTCGGTTAGCGTGACGGCGCCGTCGATGCCGCACAGCTGCACGATTTCCTCGGTCGCGTCGGCAAGCGGCAGGCGATCGAATGCGCCGGTGCCGCCGTCGGCGAGCGGCACGCGGTCGAGCGCGTCGAACGTCGCGCCCGCGCGTGCGCGCGACACGCCAGGCTCGGGGCCCGCCGGGTGAACCATACCGAAACGGAAGGCGCCCGGCTCGATCCGGAACGCGCCCGCGAGCTCGGGCAATGCGAGATTGGGATGCAGGCCTGCCGGGCGGCGGGCGGGGGCGCGCGCGTCGATGCGCAGCACGATGTCGAGCGCAGCGCGCGACGGATCCGCGCGGACGATGCGTGTGAGCCGCCTGATCGGCGAGTGCTCCGGGTAGTCGATCGCGATCTCGATGTCGAGCGCGGTCTGCTTCACGAGCGACCACGTGCCGACGCAGCCGTAGCCGTGCTGCAGGTCGTCGCTCGCGTCGTGCGCGGCCATCGGCGTCGCGGCCGCTTCGCGCCAGCCGTCGGGCAGGCCGTCGGGTGCATACGGCACGCCGAACGGCACACACGGGAATTCGCTGCGCATCGCGCCGAGCAGGCCCGCCGGCTGCGGCTCCGGCCGGCCGAGCCACGGCGCTTCGTAGAACGGTCGGATCGTGCGGCCGTCGAGCGCGAACGAGACGCCGCCGAGCATGCCGCCTTTCGCATGGACGTCGAACGCGCCGTGCGTCCATTCGAGGTGCCAGATTGTTTCCATAGGTTCGTTGTGTGTGGTCGCGGGCGGTGCCGCATTCGGTTCCTAGTTATCTTCCTCGCGCCAGCACGTGTCGTGCCGCGCGAGAAGCGCGCTCGACTGCGTGGGCCCCCAGTTGCCGGCGGTGTACGGTTTCGGCGCGTTGTTCATGCCGAGGATGGGCGCGACCCAGTGCCACGCGGCTTCCTGCTCGTCGCGCCGCACGAAGAGCGCGAGGCGCCCGGCGATCACGTCGAGCAGCAGGCGCTGGTACGCCTCCATCCGGTCCTGCCGGAAGAAGCGGTCGAACGCGAGGTCGAGGTACACGCCCTGCAGCGTCATCCCGAGCCCCGGCTGCTTCGCGAGCGCGCCGAGCCGGATCGATTCGTCCGGCTGCAGCCGGATCGTCAGCCGGTTGGAGCCCGGGCGCAGCGCGGCCGGCCCCAGCGCCGAATGCGGTACCGGCTTGAACGTGACGACGATCTCCGCGACGCGTTCCGCAAGCCGCTTGCCGGTGCGCAGGAAGAACGGCACGCCGGCCCATCGCCAGTTGTCGACCTCGGCCTTCAGCGCGATGAACGTCTCGGTCGTGCTGTCCGGCGCGATGCCGGGCTCGTCGAGATAGCCCGGCACCGTCTGCCCGAGGATCGTGCCGTCGCGGTACTGGCCACGCACGACGCTCTGATGCAGTGCGTCCGCGGACAGCGGCTTCAGTGCGCGCAGCACGCGCAGCTTCTCGTTGCGCACCGCGTCGGCTTCCATCGATTGCGGCGGCTCCATCGCGACGATCGCGAGCAGTTGCAGCAGATGGTTCTGCACCATGTCGCGCAGCGCGCCGGTCTGGTCGTAGAACGCGCCGCGCCCGCCGACGCCGAGTGCCTCGGCGACCGTGATCTGGATGTTGTCGATCCATTCGTGACGCCACAGCGGTTCGAACATCACGTTGCCGAAACGCAGCGCGAACAGGTTCTGGACTGCTTCCTTGCCGAGATAATGGTCGATCCGGTAGATCTGCTCTTCGGAGAAGATCGAGCCGACCGCGTCGTTGATCGCGGCCGACGATGCGAGATCGTAGCCGAGCGGCTTCTCGAGCACGACGCGCGACGACGGCGGCGCGAGGCCCGCGGCCGCGAGCGAGCGGCAGATCGGCTCGAACAGCGACGGCCCGGTCGCCAGATAGAAGATCCGGCGCCCCGGCGCCTGCTCGAGGGCCTGGCCGAGGCGCGCGAACGCGCCGGGCGCGCTCGCGTCGAGCTCGACGTATGCGAGCCGCTCGACGAAGCCGCGCCATGCATCGTCGTCGAACTGTGCGTCCTTGATGTGCGGCCGCACCGCTTCGTCGACCCAGCGCAGGTAGCCGTCGTGGTCGAGCGGCGTCATCGCGACGCCGACGATCCGGCCTTCGGGCGAGAGCAGCCCGTCGCGGTGCGCGCTATACAGCGCCGGCAGGATCTTGCGCATCGCCAGATCGCCGGTGCCGCCGAACAGCACGAACGCGAACGGATCACGCTCGAACGAGGAGGGTGCGCGCGCGCTCATGGCGTGGCTCCTGCCGGCACGGGTATCGACGCGCTCATCGCGAGGACTTCGTCGACCGTCGGCGCATACGCGCCCGCATGCGACGCGACGACCGCCGCGCATGCGGCCGCGAAGCGCAGATGGTCGGCCGCCGGCGCATCGGGACGCATCAGCAGGCTGGCCATCCAGCTGCCGATACTCGCGTCCCCGCAGCCGACCGTGTCGACGACGCTGGCCGGAAACGCCGGCTGGAATGTCGACGCGTCGCCGTCGAAGAGTTCCATCCCTGATGCGCCGCGGGTGAGCAGCACCGCGGCGTTCGGCGCCCACGCGCGGATCTGCGCGAACGCGGCCGCTTCGTCGAGTTCGGGGAACAGGCCGGCGAGATCCTCGTCGGACACCTTGATGTAGTCGGCGAGACCGGCCATCGTACGCAGCGTGTCGCGATACGACGGCTCGGCCATCGGCGCGCGGAAGTTCGGATCGAATGCGATCCGCTTGCCCGCCGCCCGCGCGTCGTGCGCGAGCGCGATCAGCCGCGACGCGAGCGGCTCGCGCACGACGCCGAGCGAGCCGAAATGGACGATCTCGACGGCGTCGAGCCAGCCGGCCGGCAACTCGGCAGGGTCGAACGCGAGGTCCGCGCTGTTTTCGCCGATAAAGAAATACTGCGGCGGCTGCTTCGACACCACCATCGCGAGGAGCGGCGGCCGGTCGACCTGGCGCGTGAAGCGCATGTCGAGGCCGGCTTGCGCGCTCCGATGCATCAGCTCGTCGCCGAACACGTCGCGGCTCACGGTGCCGGCGAACCCGGTCGGCACGCCGAGGCTGGCGCCGACACGTGCGACGTTCCAGCACGAGCCGCCGGCGAGACTGTGCCAGTGGGACGCGTCGTCGCGGATGAAGTCGGTCAGTGCTTCGCCGAATATGACCAGTCGGGGGAGATTCATCTGTGGCGTCCGGAAAATCAGGTCGCGGCGCGGCGCCGCGCCTTGAAACGGTTGATCAGCTGATTCGTCGAGCCGTCGTGCGACGCGACGTCTCCCGATGCGCCGAATTCCTTCTCGATCTCGACCGCGAGCTTCTTGCCGAGCTCGACGCCCCACTGGTCGAACGAATTGATTCGCCACACGACACCCTGCACGAACACCTTGTGCTCGTAGAGTGCGATCAGCGCGCCCAGCGATGCGGGGTCGAGCGTATCGATGCAGATCGTGTTGGTAGGCCGGTTGCCTTCGAAGTTGCGATGCGGCTCGGCGGTCGAATGCGAGCCGTTCATCAGCGCCTCGGACTGCGCGAAGCAATTCGCGACGAGGATGTCATGATGCTCGTCGAGCGTATGATGCGGCCGCATGCAGACGATGAAATCGGTCGGGATGATCGCGGTGCCCTGATGCAGCAACTGGAAGAACGCGTGCTGGCCGTTGGTGCCGGGTTCGCCCCAGATCACCGAGCCGGTCGCGTAGTCGACGCGCTCGCCGGCCAGCGTCACCGACTTGCCGTTGCTTTCCATGTCGAGCTGCTGCAGGTAGGCGGGCAGCCGGTGCAGGTAGTTGTCGTACGGCGCGATGAGCTGGCTCGTCGTGCCGAGGAAGTTCTGATGCCAGATGCCGATCATCGCGAGCAGCACCGGCAGATTGCGTTCGAGCGGCACTTCGGCGAAGTGGCGATCCATCGCGTGCGCACCGTCGAGCAACTGCTCGAACGCGTCCATCCCGGCCATCACCGCGATCGGCAGCCCGATCGCCGACCACAGCGAGTAGCGGCCGCCGACCCAGTCCCAGAACTCGAACATGTTGTCGGTGTCGATGCCGAATTGCGCGACCGCATCCGCGTTCGTCGATACCGCGACGAAATGCTGCGCGATCGCGGCTTCCGGCGCGCCCGACGCGAGCAGCCACGCGCGCGCGGTGTGCGCGTTCGCGAGCGTCTCGCGTGTCGTGAACGTCTTCGACGACACGATGAACAGCGTCGTTTCCGGGTTCGCGTGCTTCAGCGCCTCGACGATGTCCGCGCCGTCGACGTTCGACACGAAGTGCATCGTCAGGCGCTCGTGCGCGTACGGCTTCAGCGCTTCGCACACCATCTTCGGGCCGAGATCCGAGCCGCCGATGCCGATGTTCACGACGTCGGTGATCTCGCGGCCGGTGTAGCCGCGCCAGGTGCCTTCGCGCACGGCGTCGGAGAAGCGCCGCATCCTGGCCTGCACGGCCGCGACCTGCCGCGACACGTCAACCCCGTCGACCATGCGCGCGTTGCCGGAGCGATCGCGCAGCGCGACGTGCAGCACCGCGCGGTTTTCGGTGCGGTTGATCCGTTCACCGGCGAACATCGCATCGCGATAGGTGTCGACTTCCGCTTCGCTCGCGAGTGCGACGAGGCGCGCGATCGTGTCGTCGTCGACCGGGTTCTTCGAGTAGTCGACGAACAGGCCGGCGGTATTGAGCGAGAAGCGCGCCGCGCGCGCCGGGTCGCGCTCGAACAGCGTACGGATCGATGCGGCCGCGGTGCCGGCGATCGCGTCGCGATGGTCGGCGAGGGCTCGCCACGCGGGCGTCTGGATCGGTGAGGTCATGGTCGTGTCAGGCCAGGAGTGAGGTCGATGGGATTAGTGCGAGCTCCAGCCCCGATAGCCGTTCACGTTGTCGCGCGTGATGAGCGTCGGCTCGAGCAGGTTCATCGGATTCGACGGCTTCTTGCCGTTGATGATCCCGTAGCCGATCGTCACCGCTTCCTTCGCCATCGCGAACGGGTCCTGGCTCGCGGACGCCTGCACCAGCGTGTTCGACTTCAGCGCGGTTTCGATGTCCGGTGCGCCGTCGACCGACGTGATCACGATGTTTGCCCGGTTGAACTGCTTCGCGGCGAGATCGCTGCCGACCGCCTGCGGATCATTGATCGCGAACACGCCGTCGAGCTTCGGAAAGCGCGTCAGATAGCCCTGCATTGCGGCCATCCCGCCTTCGCGCGAGCCCTTGCCGTCCTGGTCGAACGACAGCACCTTGATGCCCGGATTCTTCGCGAGCACGGTCTTGCAGCCGTTCACGCGATCCACCACCGCGGATACCTGCGGGCCGTTCTCGATCACGACGTTGCCCTTGCCGCCGATCTTCTTCGCGAGATACTCGCACGCGAGTGCGCCGGCCTTCACGTTATTGGTCTGCACGGTCGCATCGGCGCCCGCGGCCGCGACGTCGACCGCGATCACCGGGATACCGGCGGCCTGCGCCTTCTTCACGGCGGGCTCGATCGCCTTCGGGTCGGCCGCGTTCAGCAGAATCATGTCGACGTGCGCGGAGATGAAGTTGTCGATCTGCGTGAACTGCTTGTTCAGGTCGTAGTCGGCCGATACCGCGGTGACCTTCGCGTTCGGGTTCAGTGTCTTGGCCTGGGCTTCCGCTCCCTTGACGACGGTCACGAAGTACGGGTTGCCGAGCGAACCGACCGTGATGCCGATCGACTTCAACTGCTTGTCGGCCGCGTGCGCGGCGCAGGCGGCGAAGGCCAGCGTGCAGGCGAGGCCGGTTTGAAGCGCTTTGCTCCTGATCTTGAACATGTCGGGTTGTCTCCATTGGGTCCGGAAGGGCAAGGGCGCACGCGGACCCATCGTGCGCACCGGTTTTATCGGGAATTCAGAACGATGACGGATGCGGCCCGCTTCTCAGGTGCGGGCGCCGCTCTGGCGGTAGCGATCGAGCGCGACCGCGCCGATGATCACGAGGCCCTTGATGATGTACTGCCAGATGTCGGACACGCCGAGCAGCACGAGCCCGTTGGTCAGCACCGCGATGATCAGTGCGCCGATCAGCGTGCCGACGATCGAGCCGACGCCGCCGACGAAGCTGGTGCCGCCGAGGATCACCGCGGCGATCGC
>NZ_QTQF01000088.1:0-7209 GCF_003854235.1 Burkholderia sp. Bp8998 | reverse complement strand
GCGCGCTGGCCGTTGGTCACGAACTGCTTCGCGCCGTTCAGCACCCACTTGCCGTCGCGCAGCTCCGCCCGCGTGCGTAGGTTGTGCGCCTCGGAGCCGGCTTGCGGCTCAGTCAGACAAAATGCGCCTATAGTCCGGCCTGTCGCCAAGCTGCCGAGCCAGCGCTCCTTCTGCTCTGGCGTGCCGTACGCAAGAATTGGCCCACAACCGACTGAGTTGTGCACGCTCATCATCGTCGCGCACGCTGCATCGCCGGCCGCGATCTCTTCGATCGCAAGCGCGTACGCCGTGTAATCGGTATATGAGCCGCCCCACTCTTGCGGAACAATCATCCCAAGTAAGCCAACTTCGCCCATCTGCAAGACGACCTCGTCGGGCAGATATCCGTCTTGATCTCGTCGCGATGCATTCGGTACCAGCACCTCACTGGCAAAAACATGTGCGGCATCACGAATCATCCGCTGATCTTCCGTGTAGAGATCGTTCATCTCGATATATTGTCCAGATTTGGTCGGTCTTAGCTTGTGGGGAAGCCCGTCTTGATGGAGAGAGTGTAAGTAAGCGCGGGTTCTGTATCGATGCTCGCAACGATCAATTGCACTAAGCGTTTTTGCCATACCGACGCTCGTTCCGATGGTGCGATGGTTCTAAAGCCGACTCGGCAGCGCGCAGCGGCACATTTCTGGTCCCAAATTCGACGTCGCCCCCACTAGCGAAACATTCTTCCAAGGTGCACCGTCAGTCTCGATCGCGGCGAACTGGCGTGCCTGGCAACACTCGCCGCGAGACACTGCCCGCTACCTCGCGGGACCAGCCGAACAAGGCGCCGTCGCCGATCTGGATGCCAAGGTCGGCGCGACGCATACCGTTACAGTTACAACAAGATAATTGCGTCGCAACTTCAATTACATTCGTTCCCACGACGATGACGTTCCCTTGCACACAGACTCGCGTGCAGTCAGCCGGTCGCCTACGACCGAATCATGCGTCTTTAAGAATTTTCAGACGGGAAACACCCCAAAACTATCAATCGGCAAATCTCTCCGTGGAGCAGCCCCCCTGAAACGCTCGACATATTCGACGTGTCGCGGTCCCTGTCTATAAGCGTAGCGGGAGCGTGTTCAGCGCATAGATTGAGAGCGTATGGCATTGCGCAGCGGGTTGCACAAACTGTTCGTCGAGATTCGAGCCTCAGCTGGCGGCCGCGGCATCATGGGCATGACGCGCGAGGAAGGCACGGCGATAGGTCGCTTCAAAGCAAGTCACTTGATCGAAGAGCTCGGTTGATCTGAAAGCAGTCAGGCAGCCATGCGTACGAGTAAGCCCCGGTCGAGACGATCAATATACCGAATCATCTCAACCGTGCGTTCAAGGTTGATGCACCGAATTAAGTCTGGTGTGGCGACATCACGTGTGTCTGGGCACAAGGCCGTTGGCATTACCTGGCTGCCCTTGCTTTGTTCTCGCGCCGAGACGTCGGCTGGGCGTTCTCAACATGCCCGGATGCCGATTCGGTCGTGCAAGCTCGGGATATTGCCTATGAGCGCATTCGGCCACAAGGGTTGCTATTCCGCTCGGATCAGGCAGGTCAGTATGCGAGTCGGAAATCCTGTCAGCGCCTGTGGTGCTATCGGATATAGCCGAGCATACGCCGTCGCCGAAACTGTTTGGACAGCACTCCGATGGAGACGCTGTTCCACAGCTTCAAGACCGGGTGACCGCCGTCAGCGGGTTACCTGTCGGCGCAGGAAGCACACCGGGATATCAGCCGCTACCTGATGCACTGGCACAACTGAATACGGCCGCGTCAGTTCCATGACGAACGGTGCCAACCATCGCGGGAGAAAACGCGAACAATAATTAGGCCCGTCAACCAACCGATCAACTCTCACGCCGGAGTACGTTTTGGACGGCAGAATTAGATAGATCATTGGTTACAGGCTAGACCATCGTCTCTCGATAGTTAAAGAACTTCGACATCTTGCCGATCCCGGGATTGAAGCAATTGCAGGGATCGAGCTCCCGGTAGAACTTCGCGAGCGCTGGCTTTGCAGCGTAAAGGTGCCCAACGTTGTGCTCAGCCGGGTACTCCGCGCCGCGCTCATCCAGCAGTTCCCACACCCGGTGCTCGATACTCAGCTGGTCGTTGCCTTTTTTGACGATGTAGTCCTGATGGAACACGTGACACAGAAAATGTCCGTAATACAGCTTAATCGAGATCGCAGTCTCGATTTCTGCCGGTAATGTCTCCACCCAATCGCGATCGTTGCGGCGGAGCGCAACATCAAGCGCAACTATGTCTTCGACGTCTTCTGAGTGAACTGCGCGATATCGGACAGCGGCACCCGCAGCAGCAAATCGATGCAGAAAAGCTTTCTTACCCTCGTCGCTGGTGCATTCGAAGTAGCTGCCGGATGCAGCCGCAAAATAGTCGTCAAGGTATGCGCGAGTTTCGTCAACGCTTTCCGCCGAAACCTTCAACATAAGGTGATGCTCGTACTTGTCTCGAAACGCTGTCATGCGCTTTGGCAAGTGACTGGGGAACAGTTCGCTTACCGCCTGAAGCGCGCGATCTGTCAAGTTTGGTGGGAAAAATCCCAATCGATTGAAAATGGCGTCGAGACGACTCTTCAAGCTGAAAAAGACCGGCAAGCGTGACGTCCCCAGATAGTCAATCGCAAGGAACATATCCTTTCCATACTTTTCAGCAATATCAAACGCATCACGATGGAGGTACTCACCTGCAATCGGAAGATCTGGAAGCTTCTGGAGTGTGTGGCGCCGGATATCCGTGAGCTCGGAAGGCTCATTTGTGCCGATATAAAATACCTTTGGATTCTGCTCTATCGGGAATGTATCAAGGCGAACCGCGAACACCATCAGTTTTCCGGCCGATCCCGAGGCTTCATACAACCGCCTCGAATCCGCATTAAAGCGCGCAGGCGTGTCGGCATCGACTTCACTTACATGGCTCGCATAATTTTGATCCGAGCCAGCCCCAGCGTCTTGCTGGATGTCGGTATCCGAGAAGGTACGACGCTCAAGCCGATCAAGGATCTCTAGCGGGGATTCACCAAGTTCGATACCAAGGTGATTAACGAGTTGCAGCTTGCAATCACTATTCACTTTAGCAAATAGTGCCATCTCAGTGTAGGCTGGTCCGCGTCTAACAAGTGCGCCGCCAGAGTTGTTGCAGACACCGCCAAACACCGAAGCGCCAATGCAACTCGAGCCTATCACCGAGTGGGGTTCGCGGCCGAGGGGCTTCAGCGTTTTCTCGAGCTGGTCGAGTGTCGCCCCAGGCAGACACACAACCTGCCTACCCTCGTTAATTACATACACCTTGTTCATTCGGGTCGTGCTGACAATCACGACTGGCCGATCGTATTTGTCACCATCTGGGGTTGAACCACCCGTGAGACCCGTGTTCGAGGCCTGGGTGATCACGATCACATTCGCTGCGACGCACGCCTTGAGCACCTTCCACTGTTCGAGAATGGTTCCAGGACGAACAACCGCTAAGGCGGAGCCCGCCCCAAATCGGAAGCCGGTTCGGTAGCTACGCGTAGCTGCTTCTCCCGTGAGAACATGCTTTTTTCCTACAGTGTCGCGCAGGATAGTGATCAAATTGCCAACCGTCTCGTCCCTGGTTCCGGACGCTTCTGCGCGAAATGCTGTCACTTCTGTCTCCGTATGATCGCCTACGATGTGTCGTCATTGCGACGAGCAAAACGCTGCACATCGATTGCTGAGAAGTTTAGAATCCCATTTATTACTAGTCCAATATCTTGGAGTAGGGTTTTGGAGACGAAAAAGATATGGAACTTCGTCAACTACGATACTTTCTGGCTGTCGCTGATCACCTTCATTTCACTGAAGCGGCGGCACGTCTCGGCATTGCTCAACCGCCGCTGAGCCAGCAGATCCTCAAGCTCGAGCGCGAAGTCGGCACGGCACTCTTTATCCGTCATCCTCGTCGGGTCGAATTGACTGAGGCCGGACGACTGTTGCGCGATAGCGCCCAACGCATCGTCGACGATGCCCAGCAGGCGCTCGTCGAGGCGCAGAATGCGGGACGTGGGGAGACTGGCCGGCTGTTGCTCGGTTTCGCTGGCTCGACAGTGTTTCATCCGGTCGTGGCTTCGACCATGCAGCAGTTCCGGCACGCCTATGCACGTGTCGTAATCAGCTGCGAAGAGAGCAACAGCGTGGCGTTACTCGACAAGGTGAACGCACGGAAGATCGATGCTGCCCTTGTCCGCATTCCACTACATTGTGGAGATCTCGTGGTTGAACCGCTCGTCTCCGAAGACATGATTGCGGTTCTGCCCGAAGACCACCCCCGGAGTCAGCACAAACGCATTGATCTGGCAGACTTGGCAGATGATCCGTTCATAACCTTTCCGCGAGCTATCGGTCCAAATCTTTACGATTCGATTGTCGGAGCCTGTCATGCTGCGGGATTTGTTCCGTCTATCGGCATGGAGTCGCCGCAGATATCATCCGCAGCCAACTTGGTCTCAGCGGGCTTCGGTGTGGCAGTAGTTCCCGCTTCGATTAGGCAAGTTCAGGTAGCGGGTGTTTCATACCACGAACTCCGAGGCAACCCGCTCTCGACAGGCATCGCTCTGATACATCGCCAGCGTGAACGGTCACCGGCAGTAGTGAACTTCGTGAGAGTTTTACGCCAGTGCCGGGCTACAGCATCAATGCTCTGAACACTAGTCAAATCGAACGCTCCGTGGCCGCATCAACTGTACAGGACGGCGGTTAGGCCTTCGAGCGTCATTTCATATTCCCGCATTGAAGCAGCAGCGTTTCGCCTAAATGGCTCGAATTCTGGCGCCAGACCGAAAACGCCACCCGACCTCGATTAGAACTAGATCAGTCGACGCTTTGTTCAATCGGCTCGTGGAAATTTGTGACGCAATGCTCCGGCAACGCCTCCGCTCGCGCGCGGAGCTCCGTCCATATGCCGCGGCGGTGGCAGCAATGTTCCCGAATCAGTTCTTCGATTGCATCTCTCCTACACTTAGCCGAAGGACCTCGGAGTAGTACGCTAGAGGCACGCTACTTTCCACTACTCCGGAAGGAGTCCAGAGCTTATGAAGCCACCGTCAACACTGATAATTTGACCCGTGACAAATGCCGACGCCTCGTTATCGAGAAGAAATCCGATGGCTCCCGCAACCTCCATGGGCGTACCGTAACGTTGCATAGGCACAACTGTTCGCCAAACTTCCTTCACCCTTGCGGTGTGAACGCTGCTGGCGAGCGGTGTTTCGATCGGTCCGGGGCAAACGCAGTTCACGCGGATCTTATGACGCGCAAGTTCGTTCGCCATGACCTGCGTAAGATTGACAATTGCGGCCTTGGTGGCGCCATAGGCAGAACGTCCCTTATTTCCGATGAGACCCGACACGGAAGCGATATGCACTATCCCACCGCCTCCGTTGAGCATCATACGCTTCGCGACTTCCCGGCTAATCGAAAAGGTTCCAACAAGATTGACTTCCAACATGTCTCGCAATGCCTTTGATGTCGTCTCGAGAAATGGCGTGTCTTGCCCATACCCTGCACAGTTGACTAATCCGACGAGGGGCGATTTCATCAGGTCGTGCTTTACAATCACCTCGCACATCCGAGTCTCGTCGGTGACATCGAGTTCGACAAATGTCACGTCAGCAGCATATTCCTCCAGCGCATCTTTCGCTGCGTCGATGCAGGTCTTTGAACGATCAAGCACAAGAACTGGCCGACCTCGGGCCAACAGCCAGCAAGTCGTTGCTAAGCCAATTCCGGAAGCGCCTCCGGTTACAACAGTAGTCCCGTGATATTTGGTCATCATCCGACGTAGTTAACTTGGAAACTCAACAGATTCGATCTGCCCCCAGAAAGGAATCGCGCCTGTCAGAAGTGCCACTCACTAAAGCAGAGGCAAATTCAGGGTGCGTAACCCGCCGGTGACTCGGAACACCAAACCCGCAACAAACGCGCCTTACCAGGGGCAACCGACGCTTGGTTTTAGTCACGTCCGCTCTCGGTCACCCTGACGCTCACGCACAGTCCGCACTTACCCTTACGAACCATGCACGATCTTTGTTCCCCCTGATACTCGATATGACGCATCGCGCTTCTCAGCAGAGCGCTTTTTAGCGGTTCCGGGACTTGTGTTAGCGCATTGCATGCGCATCTCCAACTGCTCTACTTCTTCCTTAAGGATCGCGGCCATTTCCTCAATCCGGGCGCCCGTGAAGCGGCTTTCAACCCCAGCGATCGTCAATGCCGCCGATATGCCGCTGCGAGGATCATGTAACGCGACTCCTATCCCATACGAGCCTTTCACGACTAACCCCGGGTTTAAACCGTAACCTCGTTCGCGGGTTTCTTGAACCTGATGCCTCAGCAGTTCTGAGGTAAGCCCGGGGTAATCAGAAGCGAAGCGGGCGGCGTTGACCGCCAACGCCCGCTCGACTTCCTCATCAGACAAAATTGCGAGTAGGGCCAACCCACCACCGCCGACCCCAATGGGATGCCGATCTCCCGGTTGCAGCACATGGGAGCGCAGGGGGTACGTACCCTCCTCCCGCGCGAGGCAAACCGACTCATACCCCCGTTGGACACTTAGAAGCGCGGCATCGCCACTGCGCGCAGCAATTCGAACGAGGCTGTCTGCCGCCAGCCGGCGAATTCCGAAACGCTCCGCGGCAAGGACTCCCAATGCATAAGTCTCTGCGCCGGCGTAGTACCGCCGGTCCTCTGGCTGCTGCTCCACCAAGCCATTTTCTATCAACGCGAGGAGAAGTCGCCGCGTAGTTGGCTTGGTCAGTCCCGTTGCTTTCACAAGATCCGAAAGCCCAATACCGGTTGTACGGGAGCCCGTAACCAACTGCAGAACTTGCACCGCACGGTCCAGGGTCTGGCTTGCTGCAGTTCCGGCGGCTTGCCCGTCACCGCCATGTTCATTCGACATCGTTCGGCCTCCAAGGGTCCAGTATTCGGACCAACTGAATGGTGAAAACCTTTATTGGATGACACCAGTTTAGGTGTTTAAATAAAGGCATCAAATAGGTAAAGATACCGTCACGGTCCGAAAAATGGACTTTCGGTGCGAAACTAGGTCCGTATATTAGACCATCTTAAAATAGGAGACAGAGCATGAATCGACGTCAGTTCGTGAAGGACCTCTCTCTGGGTGCGCTCGCCGCC
>NZ_QTQF01000087.1:0-8323 GCF_003854235.1 Burkholderia sp. Bp8998 | reverse complement strand
GAAATCGCGCGCACGCTGCATCTGGAAGTGGACGAGCTGTTCCCGATCGCCGAAGTGCTGCAGTACCTCGGCTTCGCGGATGTGCGGGAAGGGGACGTGTTCCTGACGCCGCCCGCGCGCGTGTTCGCGGAGTTCGGCACGCAGGAGCGCAAGCTGATGTTCGCGGATCACCTGCTGAAGCACGTGCCGCTCGCGGCGCGGATCCGGAAGGTGCTGAACGAGCGCCCGGGCCATCGCGCGCCGCGCGTGCGGTTCGAGCAGGAGCTGGAGGATTTCCTGTCGGACGAGGCGGCCGAGGAAACGCTCGACGCGGTGATCGACTGGGGGCGTTACGGCGAAGTGTTTTCGTACAACGACAAGACGGAAGTGTTCAGTCTCGAGGATGTGGAGAGCTGACACCCGCGCCCGAATGTCGACCGACCGTCATTCGGGCAAATCCCACTGATTCGCATCCTGCCCGATCCCGCCCGTACTGAGCCGCTCGATCTTCTCCATCCGCTGCCGCGCGAGCTCAGGTAGCCGGTTCGTCACGCCGATCACCAGCGCCTCGGCGAGCGCGAGCGCGGGCACGTTGGTCTGCAGCATCGCGAACGGGCGCCCCTGGATCCGCAGTTCGATCTCGGCGAACGCGCTGATCGGCGAGCGCCATTCGTCGGTGATCAACAGCACGCGCACGCCGAGCTGGTGCGCGGCCTGCGCAAACCGGACGCTGTCCTTCTGATAGCGGCGGAAATCGAAAATGACCAGCACGTCGGCGGGCCCCATGTCCGTCAGCGTGACCGATGCGAGATTCACGTTCGGTTCGACGTACTGCACATGCGGGCGCGCATACGCGAGCGTGAACGAAAACAGCGACGCGAGCGGTGCCGTATAACGCCCGCCGCCGCAGAACACGCGGATATCCGGATCGGCGAGCAGCGTCACCGCCGCGTCGAACGCCGCCGCATCGAGTCCTTCGATGGTGGTGGCGAGCGCTTGCGAGAGCCGCTGGAAGATCGCCGCATGGCTGTCGCGCATGCCGGACTCCGAGTGGAACGCATCCATCCGTGCGAGCGGCGAATTCATCGCGGTGTCGATTTCGTCGTGCAGCGCCTGCTGGAACGACGAGTAGTTCGGAAAGCCGATCCGCACGACGAAGCGAAACACGGTCGGGTCGCTGACTTCGGCTTGCTTCGCGAAACTCGCGATCGGCCCGAGCCCGAGGCTCGGATAGCGATCCAGCAGCGCGTGCGCGACCTTCTGTTCCGACGGCGTGAAGCTATCCATCTGGGATAGCAGCAACGCCCTGATGCTTGTCCCCATCGGGCACTCCGGCTGGCTCGTATTCAAATGATCAAATGACAAACGGCAGACACGTGTCTGCCGGCGACGCCATCCATGTTAGCCGATCGACGCTCCGCGGGCCGTGTACGGCTACAGATTATAGGGACGCATCGCACTGGACGTCGATCATTCATATGTGTAATAAAACAAACATAACACGCGGCCGTTTGGTGCGTGATTTCACGCATAAATTCAGTGATAACCCTAGGTTTTGAGATGAAAATGCCGATGCTATGATCGCGGCCTTGCTGAGATGTACTGTTCATTACATACCGGATCAACAGCGTCGGCTCACCTTCGGGACGGGCCGCGCATCCCGGCATGCGCCCGGTTATTCGTCTGGAGGATTCCGTCATGAGGCGGCTCGTAGTACTCACCCTGTTGTCGGCCATGAGCGCAGGTGCGCTCGCCGCTTCGGAACCCGCGGTGGAAGCAAGGAACGGCATGGTCGTGTCGTCGCAGCACTTCGCGTCGCAGATCGGCGTCGACATCCTGAAGGAAGGCGGCAACGCGGTGGACGCCGCCGTGGCGGTCGGCTACGCGCAAGCGGTGACCAATCCGTGCTGCGGCAACATCGGCGGCGGCGGTTTCATGACCCTGCACCTGGCCGACGGCCGCGACCGCTTCATCAACTTCCGCGAGACGGCGCCGGCCGCGGCGTCGGCGAACATGTATCTCGATGCGAAGGGCAACGTCATTCCGGACGACAGCCTGTACGGCTATCGCGCGGTCGGCGTGCCGGGCACGGTCGCGGGTCTCGACCTCGCGCAGCGCAAGTACGGCAAGCTGACGCGCCGGCAGGTGATGGCGCCGGCGATCCGGCTCGCGCGCGACGGCTTCGTGCTGACGCGCGGCGATACGGACATCCTCGACACGACGATCGACCGCTTCAAGAAGGACCCGGAAGCCGCGCGCATCTTCCTGCGCCAGGACGGCACGCCGCTGCAGCCGGGCGACCGCCTGGTGCAGAAGGACCTGGCGCGCACGCTCGAGCGCATCGCGGAGCAGGGCCCGGACGCGTTCTATCACGGCGAGATTCCGAAGATCGTCGAAGCGGCCGCGAAGCGCGGCGGCGGGTTGATCACGGCGGCCGATTTCGCATCGTATCGCGCGCAGGACATGGCGCCGCTGACCTGCACGTACCGCGGCTACGAGTTCGTGTCGGCGCCGCCGCCGAGCTCGGGCGGCGTGACGATGTGCGAGACGCTGAACGTCCTCGAAGGGTATGACCTGCGCAAGTTCGGCTACCAGTCGGCTTCGGTGGTCCACTACATGACCGAGGCGATGCGCCACGCGTACGAGGATCGCAACACGCTGCTGGGCGACCCCAACTTCATCGACAATCCGGTCGCGAAGCTGACGAGCAAGCAATATGCAGCCGAGATCCGCAAGCAGATCAGCGGCGAGACGGCGACGGCGTCGGTCGACGTGCAGCCGGGCGTCGGCGTGCACGAGAAGCCGGAGACGACCCACTACTCGATCATCGACCGCGACGGCAACGCGGTGTCGACCACGTACACCGTCAATGGCCGCTTCGGCGCCGTGGTGATCGCGCCGGGCACGGGCTTCTTCCTGAACGACGAGATGGACGACTTCACCGTCAAGGTCGGCGCGCAGAACCTGTTCGGCCTCGTGCAGGGCACGCGCAACTCGATCGCGCCGGGCAAGCGTCCGCTGTCGTCGATGGCGCCGACGATCGTGAAGAAGGACGGCAAGGTGTTCATGGTGGTCGGCTCGCCGGGCGGCTCGCGCATCATCACGATCACGCTGCAGACCGTGCTGAACGTGATCGACTACGGGATGACGCCGCAGGATGCGGTCGGTGCGCCGCGCGTCCACCATCAATGGCTGCCGGACGAGGTCTATTACGAGACCCGCGGCCTGTCGCCCGATACGCTCGCGATCCTGCGCAACATGGGCTACAAGATGGTCGAGCAGACGCCGTGGGGCGCCGCCGAGCTGATCATGGTCGGCCTGCCCGGCACCGAGGCGGTGAGCCACCAGAGTTCCGGCAACGACTCGTCGGTGTCCGGCAACGTGCGCGCCGGCTACATCTACGGCGTCAACGATCCGCGCCGCCCGGCCGGTTCGGCGATCGGGTACTGACCCGGTCGGAGCTGACTGGATTGGATCGCATCTCGCTGCACGGTTGCCCCGGCGTTCGCCATCGCGCGAGCGCCAGGGCCGCGACAGCGACAACGCGTCCGTTCGCGGGCGTTCGCAGTATCGAGCGTGGCGGCTGCCCGGAATGCCGGGCATGACCGGCCCGCAACGCGCGCCGTGGCACGGCACCGGCGCGCGCATTTCCTTCTTATTCCTGCACCGTGCATCGAGTTCCGTTATGAACAAACGAATGTCTGCGGCAGTCTGGATCCTGCTTGCGATGGCGGCCGGCATCTTCATCGGCTACATGATCTATACGCAGTTTCCGGACAAGCAATCGGCGACCGAGATCGCCGGCTACATCTCCCTGGTGTCCGACGTGTTCCTGCGGCTGATCAAGATGGTGATCGGCCCGCTGGTGTTCTCCACGCTCGTCGTCGGCATCGCGCACATGGGCGACGCATCGTCGGTGGGGCGCGTGTTCGTGAAGGCGTTCGGCTGGTTCGTCACCGCGTCGCTGATCTCGCTGCTGCTCGGGCTGCTGATGGCGAACCTGCTGCGGCCCGGCGAGAACCTCGGCCTGCCGCTGCCGGACATCGGCGCATCCGCGCATCTCGCGACGTCCAAGTTCACGCTGAAGGATTTCGTCGGTCACATGGTGCCGAAGTCGATCGCCGAAGCAATGGCGAACAACGAGATCCTGCAGATCGTCGTGTTCTCGATGTTCTTCGGCGTGGCGCTCGCCGCGCTCGGCGAGCGCGGCAAGATCCTCGTGGCCGCGATCGACCAGCTCGCGCATGTGATGCTGAAGATCACCGGCTACGTGATGAAGCTTGCGCCGCTCGCGGTGCTGGCGGCGATGGCGTCGACCGTCGCGATCAACGGGCTGTCGATCCTGCTGAAGTTCGCGGTGTTCATGGGCGACTTCTACGTGAGCCTGTTCCTGCTGTGGAGCACGCTCGTGATCGCCGGCCTGCTGTTCCTCGGTCGTCGTGTGTTCAAGCTGCTCGCGCTGATCAAGGAAGCGTTCATGCTGTCGTTCGCGACCGCGAGTTCCGAAGCCGCGTATCCGAAGATCCTCGACGCGCTCGACCGGTTCGGCGTGCGCCGCAAGATCTCGAGCTTCGTGATGCCGATGGGCTATTCGTTCAACCTCGACGGCTCGATGATGTACTGCACGTTCGCGTCGCTGTTCATCGCGCAGGCGTACAACATCCACCTGTCGCTCGGCACGCAGGTCACGATGCTGCTGGTCCTGATGCTGACGTCGAAGGGGATGGCCGGCGTGCCGCGCGCATCGCTCGTCGTGATCGCGGCGACGCTGCACCAGTTCGACATCCCGGAAGCGGGGCTGCTGCTGATTCTCGGCGTCGACACGTTCCTCGACATGGGGCGCTCGGCCACCAATGCGGTCGGCAACTCGATCGCCAGCGCGGTGGTCGCGAAGTGGGAAGGCGAGCTGATGTCGGAGTCCGAAGCGAAGGCGCATGCCGCGCATCTCGACGCTGAACTGGAACGGCAGAACGGCGAACCGGCCTATGGTGCCGGTCGGGCGACGTCCGCTTAAGCGGCGCACGCCTCGTCGATGCACGCCGCCAGCACCATCGCGGCGGCGTTGCCCGGCGCCGAGCCGAGCAATTGCGGTGCATAGACGCTGTCGCCGGCCGCGATCGGCCGCCCCGACAGCGCACAGACGCCGCGCTTGCGCGTCGTGAACAGTCGCCACTTCTGGTAACCGTAGTGGCCGGTGCACGCGTCGCACCACGAAATCATCACGGTGTCGGCCGTGGGCCGCTCGAGCACGCTGATCGTCGGCTGGCTCGTCGCGTCCCACGACGGCAGGCGATCGCGTGTGATGCTGCGCCGCCGCGGGGCGGCCCATGAGACGGACGGCATGTCGAAGCTGCCGATCGCGGCGACGGTCCTGAGCCAGGCTACTGCACTGTTGCTCATCCTTGTTTTCCTCGAAACGTTACGCGATGCCGCGACCTGCGGCCTCACGACAGGCGGATGCGCGGCTGCACGCAGCCGTTGATCCGTTCGGCGATCCACAGCAGCGTCGCCTTGGAGAATCCGTGCAGCGCCTGCTGGTGCCGCCGGTACAGCATCAGGTGACTGAATTGCGCGAGACGGCCCTGGATGAAGCCGCCGCGGAAGAACCCGAATTGCCCGAGCGTGCCGAACGCGTCGTAGTCGCTGATCGACACGAGCGCGCCGAAATCGTGGAACGCGAACGGCGGCAGCGGCTTGCCGTCGAGCCACGCGGGCAGGTGCTTCGCGAGATGCTCGGCCTGCTGGGTCGCCACTTGCGCGGTGGGCGGCAGCGGCCGTTCATGGCCGTCGGGCTGCAGGCTCGCGCAATCGCCGATCGCGAACACGTGCGCGTCGGCCGTGGCCTGCAACGTGGGCTCGACCAGAATCTGGTTCGCGCGGTTCGTGTCGAGTCCGCCCAGCGCCTGCATGAAATCGGGCGCCTTCACGCCGGCCGCCCACACCATCAGATCCGCTTCGGCGAACGAACCGTCGCCGTAGTGGAAGCCGTTCGCATCGGCCGCCGTCACGCGCGTCGACGTCAGCACGTGAAAGCCGATCTGCTCGAGCCGCCGCCGTGCCGACGCGGAAATCTTCGGCGGAAACGCGGCGAGGATGCGCGGGCCGCTCTCGAGCAGCGTGAGCTGCAGCCGCTCGCGCACCGTCGCGTCGCCATACGCCTGCGCCACTTCCAGCAGCCGGCTCAGTTCCGCCGCCAGTTCCACACCCGTCGCGCCCGCGCCGACGATCGCGACGCGAAACGGCTCGTCGCGCGCGATGCTGCGGAACACGCGCATCCGCAGCGCCTCGTTGAAGGTTTCGGCCTGCTGCTGGCTGTCGATGAAGTAGCAGTGCTCGCGCACGCCCGGCACGCCGAAATCGTTGGCCTGGCTGCCGAGCGCGAGGATCAGTACGTCGTATTCGAGTTCGCGCGCGTCGATCGCAAGTTCGCCGTCCTGCGAGCGGATCTCGCCGAGCCGCACGCAGCGGCGCGCGCGATCGAGCCCCTTCAGTTCGCCGGGCTGGTACGTGTAGCCGTGATCGCGTGCATGGGCGAGGAAGATCACCTGCTGTTGCTGCACGTCGCGCGTGCCGGCCGCGATCGTGTGCAGCATCGGCTTCCAGACATGGGTCGGGCTGCGGTCGACGATGGTGACCTGGGCGCGCCCGGTGTGGCCGAGACGTTCGCCGAGACGGGTCGCGAGCTGCAATCCGGCGATGCCGCCGCCGACGATCACGATGCGAGTAGGGGTTGTCATGAATAAATCATCACGTGATGAATAAGCTATGATCCTAGCGCTTCCCCGCTTCGCATGTCAAACGGCGCGGGGCAGGCAGCCCGGTTTTGGCGAAGCGAAACCAGGGCCGAAACCGGGGCCCGAGCACGGGCATTCGATTCATTCAACGGGAGCAGGAAAACGTGGCTGAAGTCACTGAGCGCGCGCCATCGAAGCGGCGTACGCGCGGGCGGCCGCTGGCGGAGGCGTCCGTCGGTCCGGACGTGATATTGCGGGCCGCGCGCCGCACGTTCGCGAAGCGCGGCTACGATGCGACGAGCGTGCGCGAGGTCGCGCGCGAGCTGGGCATCGACGCGGCGCTGATCGCCCATCATTTCGGCACGAAGGAGGCGTTGTGGCTGGCCGTCGTCGAGCAGATCGTCGACCTGGCCGAGCCGCTGCTCGACGCGTTGCGCGGGCTGCGCACGTCGCCATTGCCGCATCGCGAGCGCGTGCGGCGCGCGATCGAGCTGTGTGTCGATCACGAATTCAAGGAGCCGGACGTCGGCATGTTCTTCTCGACGGCGGCGACCGAGGAAGGCGGGCGACTCGACTGCCTGCAGCAGCGGATCGTGCGCCCGTATCACGATGCGATGTTTCCGCTGCTGGCCGACGCGGTCGAGGCTGGCGAGATCTGCCCGGTCGATCCGAACGTCCTGTTCTTCATGATCGCGAGCGCGGTCGGCACGACCGTGTCGTACAGTCACCTGATGCTGGAATTCACGTCGCTGCCCACGCGGCAGGATGCGTTCCGGCAGGCCGTGCTCGACGTCGCGCTGAACATCCTGCGGGTTTGAGTGCCGCGCGCGGCGCGAACTCTGCCTGCCCGCAGGCGGGATTGACCTATCGCCGTGCCGTGCCCGGTGCGCCATTGTTACGAACCGTCAACATGCGGGCAGACTGGCGACCTCACGGTCACGGTGATCGCGGTGCAAGGCGGCTGGCGGGGCGGGTGATGAGGGAAAGCGGGGCGGCGTCGCGCGTCGCGCCGGCCGCGTGCGTCAGTCGAGGTCGGGCGGCGTATCGCCGAGCCAGCGCCGCGCACCGGGCCCGTTGCGGCCCGCGCGGTCCTCGGGATTGGTCAGCTTGCAGCGCTTCAGCGACAGGCAGCCGCACCCAATGCATTCGTCGAGGTTGATGTAGAGCCGCTGCAGTTCCTCGATACGGTTCGCGACGCGCTGCTTCCAGCCGCGCGACAGCCGCTTCCAGTCCTTGTTGGTCGGCGCGGTGTCTTCCGGCAGGCTCACGAGCTGTTCGGCGATCTCGTCGAGCGAATAGCCGATCTTCTGCGCGAACACGATGAACGCGATCAGTCGCAGCACCGCGCGCGAATAGCGGCGATGGCTCGAGCCGTTGCGGTGCGACTTGATGAGCCCGCGCGTCTCGTAGAAGCGCAGCGTCGATGCCGGCACGCCGCTGCGCGCGGCCACTTCGCGGATCGACATCAGTGGCCATTGCGGGGTTTCGTCGATACCCATGAAGCCCTCCGGGAAAGCTTGAATTGAAGTTAACTTAGACAGTATGACTCCGCGTGGCAGGGGCTGGCCTCTCGTGAGGAATCAAACGTGGGTTAGCATTTCTGCCAGAGC
>NZ_QTQF01000086.1:0-8359 GCF_003854235.1 Burkholderia sp. Bp8998 | reverse complement strand
CGGCAGCATGATTGCCTCGGACGTTCCACTTAAAAATCTCAGAAAACTGTCCGAAGGAGTGAGGCCACCTCTGTATACGACCGAACCGGTGCGCAGGGAGCGGTGTCGTTGCGGGTACGATACGGGGCACGTTTGGTTGCCCATCAGTTTATCTTCAAAACAAGACTATTATGATAAGAAGGGTTATCACTATAGGTATCGAACGACTCATCTTTTGTGACATCGATCCTGGGATGACGGCGGTCGGACGCATAGGCAGACGATGCAAGACACGAGGATGAGCGCAAGTGCCCGCAAGGCGGGCGAGGGCTGATGGGCGGCCGCTGCGTTTGTGGCCGCTAGCAGCTGGATGCGGGGCCGGCTATCGACCCTGAGCAGCCTGTCTGACCATCGTGACACGAACGACCACTACCGAAGCCAAACCGACGTCCGTAGACACCGGAGAGCCGCTGCTTCTCGGTGCGGACGTTCGGGAAGATACTCGTTGCGGCTATCGAAGTGCAGCGCCGACACCTGCGCGCCGGCCGTGTGCCATGGCGCTACGCCCGGGTGACGCTTCGGCCGGGCCGCGCGTGCCGATGACGCTGAACATCAGCTGATCCATCTCCTTAATGATGTCGGCAAGGACTGTCGTAATGACCGCGAACTCGCGGCCATACGAGCCCGCGCGCGCGGCGGCGATGCGCGCATTCAGCGCGACGATGTTGGCTTGCATTGAGATGCTGCCCAATTGTTCGGCGATGCTCGCCTGACGTTTGAGCGCCTCGGCCTCGATGCCGCGCATTTCGTTCTGGTATGCGAGCGTAATCTGCTGCAGCAGCTCGAGCAACGGAGTGGCCTGCCTGACGAGCGCGTCGACCTGTTCGTCCGTGGCAGCGCTGCCCGATTCGAGACTCGCGAACACTTTGGCCGTGTGCGCGATGAAGTGCCGGACATGCTCGTCTGCGCGCGGGGTGCCGAAATAGAGTTGCTTCAGCGCGCCGGAGAACACGCCAGGTAACTGCTCGTTGCCCTCGACCAGATCGGTGTGTGCATTCGCGAACATGGCCGCACTTTGCTTTGCGACGTCCAGTGCGGCATCGTCTCCGCGCGAAGCAAGCAGCACGTGCAGCACGATACGTTGCGACAGCATCCGCTGCCGGCCGGCCAGATTGATGAGCTCGCCGATCGCTTGTGCCGAGACCGGGGCGTGAGTCGAATGCGTCTGTCGTTTCATGTGTTGGAAGGTGTAGGGCGGAGATCGCCGATGTGTCGAACCCCATGGGAGTGCAGTGCGCATCCCGGCTCCTCCTGTCATCGAGACAAAAAAAATCCCGGAGCGACACGCGCACGAACCGATCGGCCGATCAGCGCAAGAGTCGCTCCGGGACGCCATTGCCCCGCATCCGCTCGTAAGAGCGTAGGGAAAACTGGTGAAACGCAACGGCCGCCGTTGGCCAGTATCGGATCCAACGCAATACCTGTGCCAATTCGTGCTGCCTCGTGCCCGCAGATGGGCCGACGCTCGCGACTCGACATGTCTGCATTGCGCAAAGCCATGCCGCCGTTAGCGCATCGGGCAAGCGTAAGCCATTTCATTGCCGGCTCTGGGGAGCGGCGGTTGAAAATCGATTGGCGCCGAAGTGAAATGAAGGCGAGTCACGCGTGTTGCGTGCGGTGCAGCAAGAATGGAGATGGTGCAATTCAATGGTGTGCTGCACCACGATTGCACACCGGTTGTCGCGCGCTTTAATTTGCCGGCATGAAGAAAGGGGCCTCTGCAAGCTATTGCCGAAACATTTGCGGTCGGGTTAGCGCGCGTCGAGGTCGCTTTCGGGACCTCTGGAGCACCACGGCCGGCTGATGGGTGTGCGCGTCACTGCCAGCGGATGCGTGCTGTCGGCCATGAACTGCCGGTCGATTGCATACCGCGGCGGACATTCAAACGGTCGCTCCGCCTTGTTTAGGAACGTTCAATCCACTTTCCTCGTCGCCGTGTCGTCGGTCTTTCCTGTCGTTCGCCGTACTCCATCAATTCGATCGACAAACGTCCCGTTTGCCAGCCTTCTGATCAGAATCGGGGGTCAGTCTAGCCGAGCTCTTCTCTGACGTCCTCACTGGTAAGCAGACCACTTTTGCAAAATAATCGCTGCATCCCGTCGGGCCCCAAAGTCAAAAGATTGGGATCACGTAGTTTCGCATCGATCATGGTGACAAACGCGTCGGCTTCAACAAGACAGACCTCACTGATGTCAGTCTCCATTTTGAGACTGCGGATCAGATCATCGAAGTCATCTTGGAAAGAACCGGATACCAAAACATAGTAAAGATTTCGCAGATGTCGGCGCCTTTTCAACTCTCTGCTTTGCGTCGTTATGTATTCGCGAATAGTCCGATCGTCTGTGCCCATCTTGTAGCCATTCTGCCTTGCCTTCGCATCCCAAAGAATCGCGTACGAGTGGTCTGCCGAGATTGCCAGACCGTCCTGAATACGACCTTGTCCTTGCCCTTGAAGCTGCGTGTCATAACCGAGAATGGTGAAAGCCGCATGCACACTTTTCTCGAACGCACGAGAAATACTGGTACCAGCGGCCTTTGCCAGAGCTTCTAATGACGGGTCATTGTTGGCTAGCAGGGGAATGATGCTGATAATCGGAGGGACATAGCTGTCGGGTAGCTGTAACGGCGAAGCTATTCCATCAACGACGAGTTTCGATTCGGGTTCTTGTTTCGTGACACCCGTGATCGTTGCGGCAGCGACCGACACCACAGCGGGCTTCTTCGCGTACCACCACACATGTTCCACGTCGTAGAGCGTGACAGGTTGCCCAAGTTGCTGCCGAAACAGGTCGCGAATTTCAGCGTCAAGATGAACGTAACCTATATAGGCGTCGGCCAGGTCTTCCGTCGGTTGGTAAAGGTTCAGGTCGGATAGTATTTGTACGCTGTTCGTGTAATACACGGGCCACTGGTCAGGGGCTTGAATCTGCCAAAAGTAGCTAAGAAAGAAGGGGATACTTGAGGGCTTTGGCCGCGAATGCTTGCCGCCTCCGTTTGCAACGTGTTCTTCGCCAGACCGCCGAACGTAGCTCGCGAAATTCCGAATTCGACTCCTTGCTACAACTTCGTCAGAAGGTAACTCTATAGCCGATTTAAGTTCCGCAGTTAGTTCATCGACATCAGCACATGTATTGTAAAGCAGATTGAAAAACATCTGCCCTTTTATGCCCTTAAAGCCCCACAATTCGTGGCGCTTGTTGATACGGTCGACTTCTGTCTTAAAAGTGCCAAGATCCGTAGATCCGCTGAGAAATTGACCGAGCACTGGTAACAATAGCTGGTCGATGACCTGCTTTCGATTTTGATCCAATATAAGACATTCTTGAACAGGCGTCTTGCCTGTCTCCGGGTTGGCGGCGGCGGATCGAAAACTTTCAAGCTCTCGAAGTGCGCGCGATTTTTTGCTTTCGTCCAGGATGGTCATGGCAAATTGTCCCGGTGATATGCGGATTGGTCGCTGTAAAGTATCACTTTCACGGTGCGTAGTCACGTTTTTGGGGCGGCACGTGGTCAAGCCAAATCCCACCATACCGACCTTTGGGCTTTACAGTGTTTTTCGACGATTGAAAGCGGGCATTCATCGTCAATACCCTGCAGTTACGGCCGTCCGCAAAGGCTGATCGACGCGCCAAGGGACTCGCAGGAACGAATGACCGTTGTACGGTGGAACCTGCTGATTCGGCGGAGGTAACTCCGTCGTCCGCTTCGGCGGCAGCGGCCAGTTGCGCTCATTCGACATCGGCGCTTTGATGGTCGACAATCGTTGTCACATGCGTTGTCCCAACCACCAAGACAATGTCCAGGCCTACGCTACGCCTCATCGACCGTCAGCTTTCGAACAACATAGACCGGCTGCAAACCGTGCTGGAGGGTGCGCCAGGTTATAGCCTGGCCGTCGAGGGAAAGTGAGCGTCGATTTAGAACGTCTGCTTCTGCTTGCACGCGCGTCCATTGCACGAACGCGCAGACTATCGAGCGGCCCGCAATTTCTGTTCCTGATCAGCGCAACGGGAAGCAGTCTGACTCGCGCTTCCAGTTCGCGCAACGACCGGAAGCCAGGGCAAGATCTGCGCGAGCACGGTGAGGCACATACCCCAGAAGGAAATAGCGCTTACGTAGTGTTTCCGATCGGACTGCTTTGCGTTGGTCTAGGCGCGTAGCTCGGCGCCGGTCGCCTGGGAGTTCCGACGCCGAAATATCTGCTTCGCAGTGCTTCCCTCGTGCTCGGTGTTTTTTCGGCGACGGTCGCTCTGTCGGCCTTGCGTTGAATGACGGAAAAGATGAGAGTGTCGATCCGAGTCGAAAGAATGGGCCCGCAGAAATTGCACTCAAGTGCTTTGAGGCTACGTGGACGGTGCCCGAGGGGAAAGCTGACCAACGTCTGCCATAGCATTTTTGCTTTGGTCCATGAATACGCCCTTTTTTGGAAGCAAGTGCAATGAACTCATCGAAAAGTGATTCGAGCCGACCCGACGTGCTGATTATCGGCGGCGGGCCCGCTGGTGCGACTGCGGCGGCCTTCCTGGCGATGAATGGACGCGACGTTGTGCTCGTGGAGAAGGAAGCGCATCCGCGCTTCCATATCGGCGAAAGCCTGCTGCCACGTAACCTCGACATTTTCGAGCGGCTCGGCGTTCTGGATCAGGTACGAGAGATCGGTGTCCATAAGCCGGGTGCAGAGTTCGTCTCGGACCGTACGGGCCGTAGCTGCGCGTTTCCGTTCGAAAACGCACTGAATCGGGACCGTACGCACGCCTGGCAAGTACGGCGTGCGGACCTTGATGCCTTGTTGTTCAGACACGCCGTCGCGCGCGGGGCCGAGTGTTTCGAGCGTACTCGTGTCACGGGAGTCAAGCTGGACGATGCCGGCGGACGTCACGTCGTGTCCGCCCAGGACGAATCGGGCGGCACCCGCGAATGGCATCCCCGCTACGTGCTCGACGCTTCGGGCCGTGATACGTTTCTCGCGTCGCGGATGAAGGTCAAGACCTCGAACAAGTACAACAACACGGCGGCCGTTTATGCGCATTTCACTGGCGTAACGCGTCGGGAAGGTGAACTGGCGGGCTACATCAGCATTCATCTTGCGGAGGATGGCTGGTTTTGGCTGATCCCGCTGCCCGATGACACAATGAGCATTGGCTTTGTCGGCAATCAATCGGCGTGGAAGGAGCGCAAGGGAACGGCGACCGATTTGCTGTCCGAGCGCATCGCTTCGAGCCCGACCGTCGCGGCTCGCGCTCAAGGCGCACAGCGCGTATCGGACGTCTACAGCACGGCCAATTACAGCTACCGCGCGCGCGAAGGCAACGGGAACGGTTTTCTGATGATCGGCGACGCCTACGGATTTGTTGATCCGATGTTCTCGACAGGCGTACTGATGGCGATGACTGGCGGAGAACTCGGCGCCGAGGCCGCCAACGTTTGGCTCGACGATCCGGCACGAGGAAAGAAGCTTGCGCAAGCAGTCAACAAGGAACTGTCAGAGGCAATGGATCGGATCAGTTGGCTGATCTATCGAGTGAACGATCCTGTCATGCGTACGCTTTTCATGGCACCGTCCAATCGCTTGTGGATGCGAGACGGCGTCGTCAATCTGCTGGCAGGAAATCTCCGGGGGAGCTGGCGCGCTGCACTCCCGGTGATGTGCTTTAAGGGCGTGTATCACGTGCTCTCGACACTGCACCGCCGCGGAATCGAGATTTCGCTGCCGGAGATGCCCGCACCTCGAACCTGATCGGACTGGATTCCTGGAACCGCTCAGCAGCGGCCGTTTGCCGATTGCGCATCGGACATTGCCGAAAGCATCAGCGACGAACCGCAATGGGTAGGATAGCGCCCGTCGGAAAAGGCGCCCACTCAATCTCCCTTCGCTTGAAAGGAGCTTGTCATGGAATCCAGGAATGTCGTCGTTGACGCCCGCGTGCCATGGAACAAGGGCAAGCTGCACCGGGCAGAAGCCGCCGCTAAAGCTACGAGAAATCTGGTCGATCCGGACGCGACTTCAGATGGCATCGAACCTTCGTGAGCTCGCGCTGTTCAATCTCGCGATTGATAGCAAGCTCCGAGCGTGTGATCTTACGCGGTTGCTGGTCCAAGACGTTCGCCAGGGAAGCCGCGTGGTGTCCAGAGCGACCATCATGCAGCAGACGACCCAGCGGCCGGTGCAATTCGAGATGCGCGGTGCAGTTGCTGCTAGGACATACGAAGCTGGAAAGCACGGTTCGCTATCTCGGCATCGAAGTCGACGATGCGCTTGAGATGGCAGAGCAGATGGAGGTTTGATTGCATCGCGGCCGGCGAGCGGTCGCTTGCCGGCCACATGCGGCCGTTCGCCCCGCAGCATTCAGGACACGCGACCGGTTGAATCCGCCCCAAGAACCGGACGTTCGACTGAGCGACGGTAGGCGTAATCGTTCACCTCGACGTTCTACGGAGAGGCGGCCTGTAACCAGAGCACACGGGCTCTGATGCCCGCACTGCAGGATCCGATCGGGCGTGCCGTAACAAACAGCGGTTTTCCTGCGCGAGTAACGAAATTCCTGAAAGATCGAAAAATCGACATCGGGCTCGCAGCCCCGTGCCTGCTTTCGTTTCGCCGTCGGCAGGCCGGCGGCTGACTACGCTGGTCGTCACGCCCAAAACGAAGGCCTCCGACTCCGACGACGTGCGAGCCGGGCAGCGTCCGATTGAATGTCTGCACGGGCAGCGCGATTTGATCGTCAGTGTCCTTCTTTTTTCGTCTTCGGTTCTTGGAGTTGGTGCTGCGCGTCAGGCCCGCGTTGCGCCGGCGCCCGCGTACATGCGTCCGGAGGCGTTACATAGGGCACGTCCTTGCAGCAGCACGCATAAACCGGAAATCCGTACGCGTTCGTCCCGATGATGGTCGTTGGCCCGTGCAGCGGGCAAATCGCTTTCATGGCATCTCCTGAAACTCGTTCGGCGATTGCTTATGTCGTACATGCAACTCGTCAGTTCGCACAGCTGGAACCCGTACGGGCCGCGACCCTGCGAGACCCTCTCTGGATCCCGGCGGCCGGGCTGCCGATCTGAGATCCCGTTGGTTTCAGTTAATTCGAGCAGGTGCGCGTCGTCAAGGAAGTCCATGATTTGGCGGAGATAAGGCTCGACAAAATCCCACGAGCGTCACGGGCCTTAGGTAACGACGCCCCCTGGATCGGGCCAAGGAAAACCCGGAGCAAGTCAGGGATGCACTATGTAAATACGACGCGAGATAGCGTCTGGCATTGCGGCAGCCCAGTCGTCGTATTCACGTCGGCTACAGCGTGTCTGACCGACAACCGGCGACTGCGCAAATCTTCCTTCCCCCGTCATCGGTGAAAGTATTGGACACGTAGCATCCGAGTGCAGCAATTTCCATGCAAGGGCAGTCTTTATTGCATCGCTTGCACCTGCCCGATGGACGACCGCTTCACTTTCGAAAGTTGCCATTGCTTCCGCCGCGCTCTGAATGACGGCAATGGGTCGGGTAGCGACCACTGCTTCCACTGTGAGACGGCGCACTGGATCTCCCTTCAACTGGAAGGAGATCATCATGGAAACGCAGAATGCTCGCGCAGCCAATCGTGTGCCGTGGAAGAAGGGCAAACTCACCGGCCAGAAGCCGTCGTTGAAGCTTCCGGAAATCTGGGCGATTCGCACCCGGCTCCAGATGTCTTCGAACATTCGCGAGCTGGCTATGTTCAATCTCGCGATTGATAGCAAACTTCGGGCATGCGATCTAACGCGGCTGCAGGTGCAAGACGTCTGCCAAGGCACCCACGTCGGATCGCGGGCAATGGTCATGCAGCAGAAGACGCAGCGACCAGTTCAGTTCGAGATCACGGAGCAGACTCGTCAGAGCCTTGACGCATGGATTAGGGCGCGGGAATTGAAGTCTACCGACTATCTATTCCCAAGCCGATTGCATGCGTCGCCGCATCTGTCGACACGACAATATGCCCGAGTGGTCCATCGGTGGATCGCATCGATCGGACTCGACGATACGGCGTACGGCACCCATACCATGCGCCGCACCAAGGCTTCGCTGATCTACCGGCGAACGAAGAACCTTCAGGCGGTGCAACTCCTGCTCGGACATACCAAGCTGGAAAGTACAGTGCGCTACCTCGGCATTGAAGTCGACGATGCCCTCGAGATGGCGGAGCAGACCGAGGTCTGACGGCAACATGGCCGGCGAGCGGACGCTTGCCGGCGCATGAAGCGCCGTTAGCCTGCATGCTCATTCGGACACTCGAGCGACCGCTCCAGTCGGCAAACGGCCGTTCCGATGAGAATGATTCAGATTCCGTCATCTGCC
>NZ_QTQF01000085.1:0-8403 GCF_003854235.1 Burkholderia sp. Bp8998 | reverse complement strand
CCGTCGGGCCGCGGCGTCGCGATCGGCGTGCCGTTCCTGTGGCTCGTGATCTTCTTCGCGCTGCCGTTCGTGCTGGTACTGAAGATCAGCTTCGCGGATCAGATGCTCGGCATTCCGCCGTACACCGCGCTCGCCCGGCTGGAAGCCGGTACGGTTCAGGTCGTGCTGTCGCTGAAGCACTACGCGCTGCTGCTGCAGGACGACCTGTATCTGAACACCTACGTCAGCTCGCTGAAGATGGCCGCCGCGTCGACGCTGATGTGCCTGCTCGCCGGCTATCCGATCGCGTACTGCATTGCCCGTGCGGCGCCGGCACGCCGCAACCTGCTGATGATGGCCGTGATGCTGCCGTTCTGGACGTCGTTCCTGATCCGCGTCTATGCATGGGTCGGGATCATGAAGGACGACGGCCTGCTCAATCACGCGCTGGCGGCGCTCGGCGTGATCGCGACGCCGCTGCGCCTTTATCACACCGACGCGGGCGTCTACATCGGAATGGTCTATTCGTACCTGCCGTTCATGGTGATGCCGCTCTACGCGCACCTCGTGAAGCTGGACCTCACGCTACTCGAGGCCGCACACGATCTCGGCGCGACGCCGTGGTCCGCGTTCTGGCGCATCACGCTGCCGCTGTCGAGGAACGGGATCGTCGCCGGCAGCCTGCTGGTGTTCATTCCGGCGGTCGGCGAATACGTGATTCCGGAACTGCTCGGCGGCGCGAACACGCTGATGCTCGGCCGCGTGATGTGGGACGAGTTCTTCAACAACATGGACTGGCCGATGGCGTCCGCGGTGACGGTGACGATGGTGGCACTGCTGCTCGTGCCGATGGCGCTGCTCCATTACAGCCAGGCCGAAGCGGAGGGGCGCTCATGACCCGCGCGAATCGCCTGTTGTCCGCCTGCGTGCTGGGCGCGGGCTTCCTGTTCCTGTACATCCCGATCATCAGCCTGGTCGTGTACTCGTTCAACGCGTCGAAGCTGGTGACGGTGTGGTCGGGCTTCTCGCTGAAGTGGTACGCGGCGCTGCTGGACGACGACGAGCTGCTCACCGCCGCATGGCTGTCGCTGAAGATCGCGCTGCTGACGGCCACCGCGTCGGTCGCGATCGGTACCTGGGCCGGCTTCGTGCTGGCTCGCATGGGGCGCTTTCGCGGCTTCACGCTCTATGCGGCGATGATCAACGCGCCGCTGGTGATTCCCGAGGTGATCCAGGGCATCTCGCTCCTGCTGCTGTTCGTCGCGATGCAGCAGACCTTCGGCTGGCCGGCCGGGCGCGGCTGGCTGACGATCTGGATCGGCCACGTGATGCTGTGCCTGTCGTTCGTCGCCGTGATCGTGCAGTCGCGCGTGAAGGAGCTCGACCGCTCGATCGAGGAAGCCGCGCTCGATCTCGGTGCGCGGCCATTGAAGGTGTTCTTCGTGATCACGCTGCCGCTGATCGCGCAGGCGCTGGTGTCCGGCTGGCTGCTCGCGTTCACCGTGTCGATCGACGACGTCATTCTTTCCGCCTTCCTGTCGGGCCCGGGTTCGACGACGCTGCCGCTCGTCGTGTTCTCGCGCGTTCGGCTCGGACTCAACCCGGAGATGAACGCGCTCGCGTCGGTGTTCATCACGGTCGTGACGATCGGCGTCGTCGTCGTGAACCGCTCGATGCTGGCCCGCGAGCGACGGCAGGCCCGCGACGCCCGTGCGTGGCACGCGGCCGCAGCGCCGGAAGTGCCGGGTGCACCAGGTGTACCAGCCGCGTCGTCGCCCGCTCGCCCGTCGGCCGCGCCGGCGCGGCACGACCCCGCACCGCATCCCGTGAAGTGAAGAACGACCAGGAGACGTTGAATGAAAAAGAAGATGCTTTGCGCGCTGATTGCCGGTGCGTTGCCGGGGTTGGCCGTCGCGAGTTCGAGCGCCGACCAGATCAGGGCGCTGCAGCAGCAGCTCGCCGTGCTGCAGCGGCAGATGAGCGCGCTGCAATCGCAACTGGCCGCGAAGCCGGCGGCGGCCCCGGCGTCGGCGGCGGCCTCGGGCGTGCCCGCCGTCGACCCGTCGGCGCCCGGCTACGGGCAGGCTCCGGCCGTGCTGACCAACGACGACGTGACCGAAATCCGTCAGCAGGTCGCGAACCAGCAGCTGAAAGTCGACTCGCTGACCGACGCCGCGCGCACCGGCCCGATCGCGGGGCTGTCGGTGACCGGCTATCTCGATCCGACCTACGTGTACAACCGTGGTGCCGGCACGTCGTCGTTCCAGTTCGCGAACCATGAGAATGCCTACACGTATTACAACAGCACGATCGGCGACGTGTTCCTCGACATCAAGAAGACGTTCGGCGTCGGGCCGACCGCGCCGTCCGCCGAGATCACGCTGATGCCGAACCGCGGCGCCGGCCTGTCGATGATGACGGGCAGCGGCGCGAGCGGCCTCGACATCGTCAACACGGCCGTCGTCACGGTGCCACTGTCGGGCACGACCGCATTCGTCGGCGGGCTCGTGCTCGGCTTCGGCGGCTACGAGTACCAGCAGTCGAACCAGATGCTCACGCTCACGCACAACCTGCTGTACGACTTCTCGGATCCGGGTTCGTCGATCGGCGCGGGCATCAACTACCTGAGCCCGAGCGGCCAGTGGGCGTGGAAGTTCTTCGTCGGCAACGAGCAGTTCCGCAGCGCCGGCGCGGTCACGCAGACCGGCGTGAACGCACTCGGCGACCCGGTCACGACGAGCAACAAGGTGCCGACCTTTACCGCGCGCGTCGACTACATGCGCGGCAGCGCGCTCGATATCGGCGGCTCGATCAACATCGGCCGCCAGACGCTGCCGAGCGCGATCGACCCGGTCACTGGCACAGTGCACTACGGCGTGGGCGGCAATGCGCCGAGTGCGTACGGCGCGTTCTTCTTCGCGGAAGCCGATGCGACCTACACGCTCGCCGATGCGCAGTACAACGCCGAGTTCGATTACGGCCAGCAACAGCACGGCGCGTTCAACGGCGGGCTCGCGCAGTGGTTCGGGTTGTCGCTGCTCGCGCATCGCAAGTTCAACGTGCCGGTGGTCGGCCGCATGGGCGCGACGTTGCGCTACGACCTGCTCGTCAACCGCAGGAACGGCGGCGGCGGATCGTCGATCGGGCTGAACGGCAACGGAATGGATCCGAACAACGGCTTCGGCATCGACGCGGACTGCCTCGCGACGTCGAAGGCGAACGGCGGTGTCGGCTTCGAGTGCAAGGGCGCGACGCGGCAGGCGGCCGCATTCGACCTGCTGTTCTATCCGACCCAGCAGGTGACAGTCAAGGTCGAGTACCGGCACGACTGGGCGAGCAACAAGGTATTCCTGCGTCACGACGGGTCGTACGCGAAGTCGAACGACCTGCTCGCAACCCAACTCATCTACGCGTTCTGACGCGACGCCGTTCGCGAATGTCACTCATGCTCAAGTTTGAAAATCAGCAACATGTTCAGTCCTACTACTCAGATACCGCCAACGACCGGACCCGCCATCCGTCGCTCGACGGTGCCGTTTCCGCCGACGTGTGCGTGATCGGCGGCGGGCTCACGGGACTGTCCGCGGCGCTCGATCTCGCCGAGCGCGGTCATTCGGTCGTGCTCGTCGAGGCGTCGCGAATCGGCTGGGGCGCCAGCGGCCGCAACGGCGGCCAGTTGATCGCCGGATACTCGTGCGACATCGATACGTTCTCGGCCCATCTGCCGGAAGACGACGTGCGGCGGATATGGGCGATGGGGCTCGAATCGGTCGATATCGTCCGACAGCGGGTCGAGCGGCACGGCATCGACTGCGACCTGACCTTCGGCTATCTGACGGCCGCGAACAAGACGCGCCACCTCGACGCGCTGCGCAGATGGCGCGACACCGCGGCGCGCCGCTTCGGCTATCGCGGCTACGAACTCGTCGAGCGCGCCGACATGCCGCGCTTCGTCGCGTCGGATCGTTACGCCGGCGGCCTGCGGCACGAAGGCAGCGGCCACCTGCATCCGCTGAACTACACGCTCGGCCTCGCGCGGGCGGCGCGCGCGGCCGGCGTGACGATCCACGAGGACACGCCCGCGCTCGCGCTCGATCGCGCCGCGCCGAACCACCGTGTCAGGTGCGCGCGCGGGCACGTGGACGCCCGCTACGTCGTGCTGGCCGGCAATGCGTACCTGGGGCGGCTCGCGCCGGGTCTGGCACGCAAGATCATCCCGGTGGCGACCTACGTGATCGCGACGGAGCCGCTCGGCGCGGCCCGCGCGGCCGCAACGATGCCGGCCGACGCGGCGATCAGCGACTGCAATGCGGCGCTCGACTATTTCCGGCTGACGCGCGATCGGCGGTTGCTGTGGGGCGGCAAGGCGAGCAGCTCGACGCGCACGCCGCGCGATCTCGCGGCGGCGATGCGGCGCGACATGCTGAAGACGTTCCCGCAGCTCGCCGACGTGCGGATCGACTACGCGTGGGGCGGCCTGATCGACGCGACGATGAATCGCGCGCCGCATTTCGGGCGGCTCGAGCCCACCGTGTATTTCGCGCAGGGCTTCTCCGGACACGGCGTGAACGTGACCGGTCTCGCGGGGCGGCTGATCGCGGAAGCGATCGACACGCAGGCCGCGCGTTTCGACCTGTTCGGCCGGATCCGCCATCGCGACTTCCCGGGCGGGCGGGCGCTGCGCACGCCGATGCTGGCGCTCGCGATGGCATGGCACCGGACGATGGACCTGCTTTGACCCGTGCCGCGCGACTCGCATGACCGCGCGGCCAAGAATCGTTTTTGAACCACTCACTCATGCGCTGGAGGCATTCATGACCCACGTCCACCATCTTGTCGACCTGATGCAGGCGCCGGCCAAACTCACGCAAAGCCGCGTGCCGGTCGGGCTGCTGCTCGACGGCAATCCGACGCAGACGCTGTCGCATCACTACATCAGCCCGTGCGGGCAGTTCAGTTGCGGCATCTGGGAATGCACGCCCGGGCGCTGGACGATCGACTACGACGAGTCGGAGTACTGCGAGATGCTGAGCGGCGTCGCGATCGTGCGCGATGCGGATGGCGGCGAACGCGTGCTGCGTGCCGGCGACCGCTTCGTGATTCCGCCGGGCTTTCGCGGCACGTGGGAGGTCGTCGAGACGTGCCGGAAGATCTACGCGTCGCATGCGCCGCAAGCCGTGGCGTCACGTGCGTAGTGCACGGCCGAATCCAATCGATCCAATCATCAACGAGGAGCATCCCATGACCCAGGAATTGTGGCGTCTGAGCGCGGGCGAGATGGCCGCGCACGTCGCGCGGCGCGACGTGTCGTCGACGGAACTCGTGCACAGCTGCCTGCAGCGGCTCGAGCAGGTGAACCCAGTCATCAATGCGATCGTCGACGTGCTGGCCGACAGCGCGTTGCAGGCGGCGTCCGAAGCGGATGGCGCGATCGCGCGTGGCGCGCCCGTCGGCCCGCTGCACGGCGTGCCGGTGACGGTGAAGATCAACGTCGACACGGCCGGTTGCGCGACGACGAACGGCGTGCGCGCGTTTGCCGGCCAGGTCGCGCAGGAGGACAGCCCGGTGACCGCGAACCTGCGCAACGCCGGCGCGATCGTGATCGGGCGCAGCAATGCGCCGGCGTTTTCGTACCGCTGGTTCACCGATAACGACCTGCACGGCCGCACGTCGAATCCGTGGAATCCGTCGCTGACGCCGGGCGGCTCCAGCGGCGGCGCGGCCGCGGCGGTCGCCGCCGGCATCGGCGCGATCGCGCACGGCAACGATCTCGGCGGCTCGATCCGCTACCCGGCCTACGCGTGCGGCGTCGCGGGGCTGCGGCCGAGCACCGGCCGCGTTCCCGCCTACAACCCGACGCAATCGAAGGACCGCACGCTCGCCGTGCAGCTCGCGTCCGTGCAGGGGCCGCTGGCGCGCACGGTCGGCGACCTGCGCCTCGCGCTCGACGCGATGGCGGTGGGCGACGCACGCGACGCATGGTGGATGCCGGTCGCGCCGGCCGGCCGCGACGCGGCGTTTCCCGCACGCGTCGCCGTGTGTCCCGCACTGCCGGGCGTGCCGTCCGACCCGGTGGTCGTCGATGCGGTCCGGCAGGCCGCGCGCTGGCTGGAGGACGCCGGCTGCATCGTCGAGGAAGTGGAACCACCGCGGATCGCCGAAGCGTGCGCGCTGTGGCTGGACCTCGTGACCAACGAAGCGTGCGGCGGGCTCGGCGACGTGATCATGCAGCACGGAGACGCGGCGATCCGGACCGCGTTCGCGAGCCAGCGCAACCTCGCGGCGCCGCTCGACCTGGCCGGCTACATGAACGGCCTGGCACGGCGCACCGCGCTGCTGCGCGACTGGCAGCAGTTCTTCACCCGTTACCCGCTGCTGCTGATGCCGGTGTCGTGCGCGCAGCCGTTCGCGATCGATGCCGACCAGCACGGTGACGACGCGATGCGCCACATCGTCGACACGCAGGGGCCGCTGCTGGCGACCGCGCTGCTCGGGCTGCCGGGGCTGTCCGTGCCAACCGGCGTGCGCGGCGGCGTGCCGACGGGCGTGCAGCTCGTCGCCGGCCGCTTCCAGGAGGCGCTGTGCCTCGCCGCCGGCGAGGCGATCGAGGCGCGCGCCGGTACGTTCACGCCGATCGATCCGGTGACCGGATCGTGATGGCCTACCTTTGACCGGAGGGGGAACACCCTTGAATCCATCCACATTCGAAGACTGGCAGGCCCGCGCGGCCATGGTGCGGATCGAAGCGCGCGCATTCATCGACGGCGACGCGCGCCACGCGCACACCGGCGCGACCTTCGCGTGCGTGAGCCCGATCGACGGCCGCGTGCTCGCGCACGTGGCCGACTGCGGCGCCGACGACGTCGATGCGGCCGTGGCGGCCGCACGCCGCGCGTTCGACGCGCAGGCGTGGGCCGGCATGAATCCGCGTGCCCGCAAGGCCGTGCTGCAGCGCTGGGCGGCGCTGATGCGCGAGCATCGGAACGAACTCGCGCTGCTCGAGACGCTCGACACCGGCAAGCCGATCGCCGACACCACGGCGATCGACGTGCCGGCCGCCGCGCATTGCGTCGACTGGTATGCCGAGGCCATCGACAAGGTCGGCGGCGAGGTCGTGCCGGCCGATCGTCATCTCGTCGGTCTCGTCACGCGCGAGCCGATCGGGGTCGTCGCGGCGGTCGTGCCGTGGAATTTCCCGCTCCTGATGGCCGCGTGGAAATTCGCGCCGGCGCTCGCGGCCGGCAACAGCGTGGTGCTCAAGCCGTCCGAGAAATCGCCGCTGACCGCGATCCGTGTCGCGCAGCTCGCGTGCGAGGCGGGCGTGCCGCCCGGCGTGTTCAGCGTCGTGCCCGGCGGCGCCGAGCCGGGACGGCTGCTGGCGCTGCATCGCGACGTCGACTGCATCGCGTTCACCGGTTCGGCGCGCACCGGGCAGCAGATCATGGCGTGCGCCGCTCAGTCGAACCTGAAGCGCGTGTGGCTCGAACTGGGCGGCAAGTCGCCGAACATCGTGCTGCCCGATTGTCCCGATCTCGACCGCGCCGCGCAGGCGGCCGCCGATGCGATCTTCTTCAACATGGGGGAAGTGTGCACGGCGGGTTCGCGCCTGCTCGTGCATCGCGATATCAAGGATGCGTTCGTCGACAGGCTGGTGGCAGCGTCGCGACGTTTCGCACCCGGGCATCCGCTCGATCCCGCGGTGGCGATGGGCGCGATCGTCGATCACGTGCAGCTCGAACGCGTGATGCGCTATATCGCGCTCGGACGGGCGGAGGGGCGCCTCGTGACGGGCGGTGCACGCGTGCGTGAGGAGACGGGCGGGTTCTATGTCGAGCCGACCGTGTTCGAAGTCGATGCAAACGCAACGATCGCGCGCGAGGAGATCTTCGGGCCCGTGCTGTCGGTGATCGCGTTCGACGACGTCGATTCGGCCGTGCGCATCGCCAACGACACCGAGTACGGGCTCGCGGCGGCCGTGTGGTCGGCAGACCAGGCGACGGCGCATATGGTCGCGCGGCGCCTGCGCGCCGGCACCGTCTGGGTCAACTGCTACGGCGATGGCAGCGACGACATGAACTTTCCGTTCGGCGGGTACAAGCAGTCGGGCAACGGTCGCGACAAGTCGCTGCACGCGCTCGACAAATACACCGAGCTGAAATCGACGATCGTGCGGTTGTGACGCAGGCACGGCAGGCGGGCCTGCGTTTGTCCGTCAGCCAGTCTGCCGCGCACGCATCACTGCGCGGCCCCTTCCGCGTCGGCCGTCTCGCCGAGGAACCCGCCGCTGTGGTGCACCCACAGCGCGTGCCGACACCCGGGATCCGTCAGGCCTTTCATCGCACCCCATAAAAAAGATCTTGATTATCTATCTATGAGTAGATAAAGTTCGATCCATGGAAACGAAATCGACCGTCCGCGAACAGA
>NZ_QTQF01000084.1:0-9299 GCF_003854235.1 Burkholderia sp. Bp8998 | reverse complement strand
CCAACCCGCGGATATCAGCATGATCCACCGTCGAGATTTACTGCTACGTCGCCCTCAGGAAATTCAGTCAACATGCGTCTCAACAAACCCAAAACCGATCCCTATTGACAGGCGGAGTCATATCAACTTTGGAATGCCGTCTGTCGACGGCGCTCCTTTCCTCCCCGCCGTAAACGGCGGGGTTTCTCGGCGCAACTGATGAACATTGTTTCGCGTCGTACTTGACGCGATGTTGCCGAGCGCGATTGCTAGCCGACCGTAGAGGTTACCGTCTGAAATCAGCTTATGGCGATCGACTCCAAGCGATGCGACAACTGCGTGAGGCACTCGCGCCGCTCCCTATCATAGGCATGTCTGTTGTAGACGCCGATGATTCCCGGCTGTACATGGCCGAACACTCCCTCGGCAATTTCATTTGGACACCCTAGCATTGCGAGCAGCGTCCGTGTCGTGCATCGAAGACTTGCAGCTCATCGAAGCCTGGAGGCGGAGTCCGGGAAACCCTTCAAAGGTCATGTGCTCGCCGCTCGGCAGCCTGCCCGCGACGCGTGCATCAAAGCGCATTCTTCCCTCGGCGTAGGTTTCCTGCAAAACGTCACAGAAACCTACGCCGACCCAGCAAGTTTAGCCAAGCGGAGACAGGCGTTGATGCAACGACGGACGCAAGGAGAAGTCTTCAATCATCGTTAATATTCAATGACTTAAATACCTCCCGGATCAACTCGGACCACCTCGGACAAACCCGAGATTTCGACTATTCGTTCTCTTCGAAGTAATGCCCGAACTTCACCTGCTTGGTCCGGATGTAACGCTCGTTTTCCTCGCGCACGGGCACCGCGAGCGCCACGCGTTCGCACACGGGAATGCCGTGCTTCACGAGCGTGTCGAACTTCTTCGGGTTGTTGCTCATCAGGCGTACCGACGTCACGCCGAGGATGCGCAGGATCGCGGCGGCCGAGTCGTATTCGCGGGCGTCGTCGGGCAGGCCGAGGTCGAGATTGGCCTCGACAGTGTCGCGCCCTTGCTCCTGCAGCGCGTACGCGCGGATCTTGTTGCTCAGGCCGATGCCGCGCCCTTCGTGGCCGCGCAGATACAGCAGCACGCCGCGGTCTTCCGCTGCGATGTAGCGCAGCGCGAGATCGAGCTGCTCGCCGCAATCGCAGCGGAAGGAGCCGAACACGTCGCCGGTCAGGCATTCGGAATGCAGCCGCGTGAGCACGGACTGCTCGCCGGTGACGTCACCCATCACGAGCGCGAGATGTTCGGCATCGCTGCCCGCTACGCGGAAAGCGTACGACGTGAACGTACCGTAGCGCGTGGGCAGCGACGCGGTGGCGACGAGGGTCACGCACTCGTCGGCCTGGCCATTGCCCTGCGTGGGCGATTGGGGACGCGAAGACATCATGAATTCAATCGAAACGATCAGGAATGTAGGAGTTGTGTGGATAGTGCGTGACCGGAGTTTACCGCTAATCTGGAAACGTCACGCGACTGCCGCAGCAGGCCCGGCTATACTGGGCCCTTCGGGTGCCGCGCATCACGCCCTGCCTTCCCTGCATCGTCCTGCACACGGAGAAAGCAAATGAGCACGACTGTCGCGCAAATTCTCAAAGCCAAGCCGGATTCCGGCCGCACGATCTACACCGTCACGAAAGCCGATTTCGTCTACGACGCCATCAAGCTGATGGCGGAGAAGGGCGTCGGCGCATTGCTGGTCATGGACGGCAACGACATCGCCGGCATCGTCACCGAGCGCGACTATGCGCGCAAGGTCGTACTGCAGGACCGTTCTTCGAAGGCGACCCGCGTCGAGGAAATCATGACGGCCAAGGTACGCTACGTCGAACCGTCGCAATCCACCGACGAGTGCATGGCGCTGATGACCGAGCACCGGATGCGCCACCTGCCCGTCCTCCAGGACGGCAAGTTGATCGGCCTGATCTCGATCGGCGACCTCGTGAAGAGCGTGATTGCCGACCAGCAATTCACGATCAGCCAGCTCGAACACTATATCCACGGCACCCCGACAGTCACGTCCGCCTGACCCGTCCCAGCAAAAAAGGCCCAAACGCGCGAGCGTCTGGGCGGAAAAGCCGCCGGAATGCGGCGACGGAGGTTCTGCTCTGCCGACGCAGACGCGCGCAAGTGGCGCGCGTCCCGTCGGTCACATGCTGTGCTCGGGCAGACCCGGGGATATTCAGTTGCCGAAGTAGACGGTGTTCACGGGATTCGGGGCTTCACGCGTTGTGCGGCGGCCCGACTGGCCTGCGCCCGTCGCCACCGCACCATAGCCGCTCGTATCGGCTTGGGCGAGCATCGGCTGGTTCGGCTGGATCCGTTGTTCCGCGGCCTGGATGTTCTGCGGATATTGCGCATCGCTCGCGAGCGGCTTGTAGCCGTTCTGTTCAAGTTGCGCAAGTTCGGCCCGGACCTGGTCACGGGTCAAGCCCTGCTCGGACTGTGCGAACGACGCGATCGGGGCGGCAAGAACGGATGCAGCGATCGCTGCGTAGATGATCGACTTCATGATGGACCTCCGAAATATGTTCTCTTTTGACGTCGCTCCCGGCGAAATTGTCTGAAGCGATGGACCAAGTGTAGTGCGGGCAATACCAAGGGGAAACCCTTGGTTTGAACATACAGTGTTGCATTTTTGGGAAATATCGGCCGTTTCCGCCCCAAGAGATTGCTATCACTTAAATCATTTCCACAACAATTCCTGACGAACAACCAACAGCCGAATCACCGATTCGGAAGGTTGCGTTGTAGAATCGTAAGGTTATATCCGCCAGTCGATACCCCATTCACCATGCACGCGCCCACGCTCCTCTCGGTTTCGCCGTCCGGCCCAGCCGGCGTGCGCGCGCGCGCCGGCCATCCGGCGCACCCCTGCGTTCGACGCACGGCCCAGGCGCCGCTCGCCCCCGCCCGGCGCCTGATCTGACGGCACGGCCTCCTCCCGGAGCCAGGTCAGACAGGCTCCGGGCGATCCCCATAGGCACGCCCCACCTGCCCCATGCCGATCATTTGGAGAACTGCCATGAAACCACGCCTTTACCAGTTGACCGAACTCGACGTCGCTCGCCTCGAGAAGCACGCCGAACACAACCCGCGCTTCCAGACGATGCTCGACACGCTGCTCGAACGTGCGGACATCGTGCAGCCCGACGCCATCAAGGCAAACGTCGTCACGATGAACTCGCAGATCACGCTGCTCGACGAAGCAACCCAGGAGCAAGCCACCTGGACGATTGTTTATCCGGATGCCGCCAATCTCGAACTCGGACGCCTGAACGTGTTCTCGCCGGTCGGCATGGCGCTGCTGGGCACGCAACGCGGTCAGTTGGTGAAGGTGCTGCAGCCGAGCGGCACCGAAAAACTGATGAAGGTCGCGGCGATCGTGTTCCAGCCGGAAGCCAACGGCGAGTACACGCGCTGACGCCGCTGCCGGCCTCCGGCGCAACCACGCGGCAACAAACGAAAAAGCGAGGCGTGAGCCTCGCTTTTTTGCGTCCGGACGATCGCCCACCGCCTTCGTCGCCATATTCAAACGGGCGAAAAAAAGGCGCCCGAAGGCGCCTTTTTCGATACTGCGAGGCTGGTTACCCAGCCGTCACGCTTAGAAGCGGTGACGCAGACCAACCGTTGCTGCGGTTTGGTTGATCGACGAGCTCGGCAGCGTGTTGACGTCGCCGTTGTAGATCGATGCGCCAACGCCGTTCTTCGCAGCGCGCTGGTACACAGCTTGTGCGTAGACGTCGGTGCGCTTCGACAGCGAGTAGTCAGCTTGCAGGCCGAACTGGTTCCAGTGCGTGCTTTCGCCAGCAACCTTCGCGTTCGTGTACGTGTACGCTGCGCCCAGGCCCAGAGCCGGCGTCAGGTTGTACTTCGCGTTGACTTCGTAGTTGTCAGCGTGGAACGTAGCCGCGCCGTTAGCTTGGTTGTCGATACGCGATTGCGTCCATGCTGCGCCAACTTGCGCCGGGCCGAATGCGTACGCAGCAGCCGCGCCGTACGTGCGCAGGCGGCCTTGGCCGTTGAACAGAGCCGACGACGAGTCAACTGCACCCGTGCTGTTGTTGTTCGGGTTGTTCGCTTGCGAGTAAGCTGCACCCAGCTTCAGGCCTTGGTACTGGTACGACACGCCGCCGCTGTAAGCACGGTTGTTGCCGAAGTTCGTGCTGTTCGAGAACGAGTACGTGCCGCCGAATTGCAGGCCAGCGTAGTTCGCGCTTGCGAACTTGATCGTGTTGTTAGCCGAGTAGCCGCCGTTCGTGCTCAGGTTGTCGTTGTTGAACGGGTGAGCGAAGTACGTACCGCCCCACGAGCCCGTTGCGGTCAGCGGTGCCAGGTAGTCCTGGACGGAGTCGTACTGCTTACCCAGCGTAACCGTGCCGTACTGGCTCGACAGGCCGACGAAAGCCTGGCGGTTGAACATGCCGTTGTTGTTCGCGAACTTGCCGTTGCCGATGTTGAAGCCGCTCTCCAACGTGAAGATCGCCTTCAGGCCGCCACCGAGGTCTTCCGAACCACGCAGGCCGAAGCGGCTCTGGTCAATGCCCGAACCCATCGACCACAGCGACTTGCCTTGGCCGGCTGCGTTCTGGACGTTGCTTTGGTAGGTGATGCCTGCGTCCAGCACGCCGTACAGCGTGACGCTGCTTTGCGCGTGAGCGACGGTAGCGAACGATGCTGCAGCTGCTGCAACGATCAGAGTCTTGTTCATTCGTGGAGCTCCCTTCTAAAAAGAGGCAGGTCTCGCGACCTTGTTCATAAACGGTCTGCAACCGCCCGGGAGCGCCATCGGTCCTTCTGGCCGCGCCCGGATAGTTGCCCGTTTGGGAACCGTGAGTTTAGGGGTGTACCCTAGGGGCGCGATCTGCAAATAAAGAAATAAGCTTTTCCAGAACTAGAAATAATGAAAGTGGGGACGCCTTATAAGTATTTGTTTTAACGCCATTTTTTGACTTCTTGACGGATGCTTTTTGGAGGCATTCATCGCACCATTCTTTCGTGTCATCGGCTTGACGGTTGCATAGAAACAACAAGCGGAATCGATGGAACCACACGAAAACGGTAATTTTTACCCAAATCAGTCTCAAATATTGGGCCTGGCCGGCTAAAACGCAGCGACCGATCGGTAAACACACGACCACTCGGCTCTAGCCGACCCCATTCGCCGTTGGCGCTTGCGGGAACGGGAGACCGGCGGCGACGCCCCGGGTACCGGCGGGTCGTCGTGACACGCGGTAACAGCCTTAACGGCCCGCGTAACCCGGCCACCGGACCGGCGGGCTAATGTAAGGCAGCCCCGATTACATATTAGAGGACCCGCCATGAATCGACGCTCGTTGTTGCGCGCCATCGGACTGACCGCCGCCCTCGCCGCCACCGGCGGCGGGCTGGGCATCGCCTCGGCCCAGCCCGCTCCGCCCGGGTATCGGCCGCCCGGACCGCCTCCGGGGCCCGGCAGGCCGCCTTATCCCGATCGTCCGGGCTTCGCGCCGCCGGCACCGCGGCATGATCGTCGGCCGCCGCCGCCGCGGCCGCACGGCTATGTCTGGACCGACGGCTACTGGCGCTGGCGGCGCGGCCACTATATATGGGTGTCCGGACGCTGGGTCGGCCGTCGCCCCGGGCGTCGGTGGGTGCCGGGCTACTGGCGGCGCCAGGGGCAGGTGTGGGTCTACGTCGACGGCGCCTGGCGATAAGTCGTCCGCGCCGGCCGCCTGCCGGCGCGAAGCCATACACGGCGGGCGGCCCCGCTCCGTTCCGCAGCACCAGGACGGGCCAGCGTGTGAAGTGGGCGGCGCAAATCGCACGATGATGTTCGCCGGCCCAGCGGACCGGCAGCCGCACACCACGCACCGAGCGTCCGGGCGATCGAGGCGAAGCAGTGGTCGACATCTTCCGCGTGAAGGACGGCCAGATCGTCGAGCACTGGGACGTGATCCAGCCGGTGCCCGAACGAGCCGCGAACGCGAACACGATGTTCTGATCGGGCGGACCGCACGCCGATGCGCGGCCGACACCTCGCGACACGACGCGACCGCCCGGCAGCCGCCGCGCACTCGATCTGAATACACAGGGTGACTGGCGCAACGACACGCTGCTCCCGCTATCGAGCGCGTCACCGATTCGCGGGCCGAACACCGGATAACGCGCGGCACGCCTCTGCCTGCTCCTCCCCGCTTTCCGGTCTTCACCTCGCGCGCTTCGTCGCGGCGCCGTACGACACCCGGCGCAATCCAGGCCACGCAACTCGTCCGTTTGGATGGCACGAAGTGCCGGCTTTGTTGCCATCATGGCCGTCATTCATCGCGCGACGCCACGGAGACGCCATGAACGACAGCGACGCGTCGGCCCCTGCATGAGCGGGCCCGCGCGCGGCCCCCTACACTCACAGGAGCAAACACGATGACACGACTTGAAGGCAAGGTCGCGCTGATCACGGGCGGCGCCCGCGGCCAGGGTGAGGCGGAGGCCCGCCGGTTCGTCGCCGAGGGCGCACGCGTGGTGATCGCCGACGTGCTGGACGACGCGGGCCGACGCGTCGCGGCCGAACTTGGCGACGCCGCGCGCTACCAGCATCTCGACGTGACGAACGAAGACGACTGGCATACCGCCGTCCATGCGACGCTCGCGCATTTCGGTCGGCTGGACATCCTGGTGAACAACGCGGCGATCCTGAAGCTCGTGCCGATCGAATCGTGTTCGCTCGACGACTATCGCAAGGTGATCGACGTGAACCAGGTCGGCTGCTGGCTCGGCATGAAATCGGCACTGGCCGCGCTGAAGGAAGCGGGTGGCGGCTCGATCGTCAACGTATCGTCGACGGCCGGGATGGAAGGCGTGGCCGGCGGCAGCGCCTATGTGTCGAGCAAGTTCGCGGTGCGCGGGATGACGAAGGCCGCCGCACTCGAGTTCGGCCGCCACGGCATCCGCGTGAACTCGGTCCACCCGGGCGGCATCGACACCGTGATGGCACGCCCGCCGGAATACGCCGATTTCGATGCTTCGTCGATCTATGGCGGACTGCCGATCGCGCGCATCGGCAAGCCCGACGAAGTGGCGAGCCTCGTGCTGTTCCTCGCGTCCGACGAATCCGCGTATTGCACGGGTTCGGAATTCATCGTCGACGGCGGGATGCTCGCGGGCAGCACGTTCCACTGATCCGCACCGAAGCCGACATGCGATGCGGCGCTCAGTACCCCTTCGGCTGAATCGCCGGGGCGCCGACAGCGCGCGCCGCCTGCCCGCCGCCGCGCACGAGGAAGCGTCCGCGCGGGCCGTACACGCCCTCTGCTTCCGGATACATCGTGAGCATCACGAAGTACAGCAGCCCGCCGACCACCAGCGATACCGGCACGCTGAGATCGAGCCCGCTCGCGAGGTTGCCGAGCGGCCCGACGAACTGGCCCGGCAGGTTCACGAACGACAGCCCGACGAAGGCCGCCGGCAGCCACGCACCCATCGCGCGCAGGTTCCAGCCATGCGTGAACCAGTAGTGGCCGCCGCGCAGCCCGCGGTTGAACACCTGCAGGTCGTCCGCGAGATAGAAACCGCGGCGCGTCACGTAGCCGATCACCATGATCGCCATCCACGGGCAGCTGAACGTGTCGATCAGCGTCGAGAACGTCGCGACGCTTTCGACCAGGTTGAACCAGAAACGGCCGGCGAAGATGAACGCGATCGCGATCGTGCCGATCAGCAGCGTCGCGCGCACGCGGTTCAGGAAGCGCGGGAACATGCTCGACACGTCGAGGCCCGTGCCGTACAGCGCGGTCGTGCCGGTCGACATCCCGCCGATGATCGCGATCAGGCACATCGGCAGAAGGAACCAGCGCGGCGATACGACGAGCAGCCCGCCGACGTAGTCGTTCGACGCGATGAACGCGGGCGCCTTCGACGCGATGATCGTCGCGGTCGCGAGGCCGAAGAAAAACGGCACGAAGGTCGCGAACTGCGCGGCGAACACGGCGCCCATCACGCGCCGCTTCGGCGTCTGCTGCGGAATGTAGCGCGCCCAGTCGCCGAGCGTCGACGCGAACGACACCGGGTTGCTCAACGCGACCAGCACCGCGCCGACGAACGCGGCCCAGAAGCCTGCACTGCGCTGGTCCAGCGTGCCCGCGTAGTTCATGTCGAACATCCCCGCGAACGCGAACAGGCCCGCGACGAACAGCAGGCTCGCCGCCCACACGGCGATCTTGTTGACCCACAGCATGAAGCGAAAGCCGTAGATGCAGACGATCAGCACGAGCACCGCGAACACCAGGTACGCGGCGCCGAGCGTGAAACCGCTGACCGGCACGCCGACCATGTTATGCGCGCCGCCGACGAGCGCATCGCCCGAGCTCCACACCGCGAGCGAGAAGAATGCGATCGACGTGAGCAGCGCGAGGAACGACCCGACGATCCGGCCGTGAATGCCGAAATGCGCGCCGGACGACACGGGATCACTCGTGCCGTTGCGCGGGCCGAACAGGCTCATCGGCGCGAGGATGCAGGTGCCGGCGAGCACGCCGAGCACGATCGCGCACACGCCGGCCTTGAACGACAGCCCGACCAGCACGGGAAAACTGCCGAGCACCGATGTGGAAAACGTGTTGCAGCCGCCGAACAGCAACCGGAACAGATCGATCGGACGCGCATAGCGCGATGCATCGGGAATGCGCTCGAAACCGAACGATTCGACTTGCGTAATCCTGCCTTCAGCCATTTGTCTCCAGCTCCTCCGGTGCGTCGTTACGGCCCGCGGCTGCGGCCATACGACACATCGTCATGAATTCGCGGCCACTCTAAACCGGATCGGGCGGCGCAAATATCACGCATTCGAGACGTTTACGACGAAGGAGAACAATGTTTCGCGGCGGGGCATCGGCCGGTTGCCGGACCATGCGGGCGGCGCGGGCGATGCAAGGTGCGGCGACCGATGCGCCGGGCTGCGGCCGGCGCACGAGCCGTGCCCTGCTGCCCCGACTGTGCGAGCGGCGCGACGGTCGTCACGCCGACTTCGGGAAGAGGTTGAGCCGACGACTCGCCTGTACCGTCGCGACAGCCCGACAACGCCAGCAGCAGTGCGCAGGCCGCGCTCAAAGGCGACGTCCTGCGTAGGGATAGGGAGAGCATGATGCGTCGCGACGGCTTAAACTGCCGCGCAGCATCAAAGTCTGATATGACTCCGCCTGTCAATAGGGATCGGTTTTGGGTTTGTTGAGGCGCATGTTGACTGAATTTCCTGAGGGCGACGTAGCAGTAAATCTCGACGGTGGATCATGCTGATATCCGCGGGTTGG
>NZ_QTQF01000083.1:0-10164 GCF_003854235.1 Burkholderia sp. Bp8998 | reverse complement strand
GCACGCCGACGACCTGACCGGTACGCTTGAGCACATCGTCCTTCGTCGCGCCGGCAGCGAGCATGTCGAGCGCCTGCTGCGGGTTGCTTCCAAATACCTTGCACAGACCTTCGACCACGACCTTGGGGGCATCCATCGAAACCTTCTCCTCGTGTAGCGGGGACTCACGCGTGTCATAGCGTGCCTACATAGTTGCTAGAAAAAACCCCGGCCTGCCGACGAATTACGACAAACGCTTGCGCAAATACGACACGCCCGTCAGCCCCGCCACGCGGCGCGCGGCGCGTGGCGGCACCCGATTGCGGCGATGCAATACGCGCATCGCCTGCACTGGCGGGCATCGCGGGCAGAACTTGTGCGCAGCAGCGCAGCGCAAACGCGGCGGCGTTTTGCGCCAATTCGCAGCAGGCGCACGTCGCTTTGCGACAATTTCACGTCCGATGGGACCGGATCGCACGCCCCGCGCAGGCGAAAAGAATGGTCGTACGAAAAACCCCCATCTCGAAGGTGCGACAGTCACGTTTCGCCCCCTGCCCGCAACCCAGAAAATCCCGCATGACCGCTGTGATACATTGCCGGCAACCACACCGATCGCGACGTCGCCACGCGCCCTGCGCGTGACACTGCGCCGGCGGTGCGTGCATGCCGGTTCGCCTGCCGGCCATACGGAAACCTCGATCGGGCCGCGCGACGATCGAAGGACGATAACGAAATGAGAGAGGGAGCTAGGCGATGAATTGGGCTTTTGCCGCAATCGGTTTCATCGTGGGCGGTATCGCCGCATTGTTCGGGAATTTCTCCGCCGCCAACGGCACGCTGCTCGGTGCGGCTGTCGGGTTCTGCATCGGCCACGCACTGCAGCAACACAAGCGCAAGAGCGGCGGCGCGACACCCGATGCGTTCGCGATTTCCGCGCCCACCGCGACGCCGCAACCACCCCTCGTGCCGCTTGCCGAACGCGTCGCGCGCCTCGAAGCGACGGTCGACGCGCTCACGCGCGAACTCGAGGTACTGCGCGGCCAGCTCGCCGGCGCGAAGGCCGGTGCCGCCGCGACCGGCACCGCTGCGCAGGCACCGTCGGTCACACCCGCCACAATCACGCCTTCGCCCGCTGCGATCCCGCCTCGACCATCCGTGCAGCCCGCTGTCGCGCGCGCCGGCACGTCGTCGTCGACCTCCACACCGGCGCCCGCACCGGCCGTCGCCGCGCGGACGAGCGAAGCGACCGCCGCCGCCGGCGCCCCGGCGAATGCACCCGCAGCGCCCGACCGCCCTGCCCCGCCCGCCCCGCCGAAGCCGCGCGAACCCGACATCGCCGAACGCGCGTTCCGCGCCGCGCGCGACTGGCTGCTCGGCGGCAACACGGTCGTGCGCGTCGGCATCATCGTGCTGTTCTTCGGCGTCGCATTCCTGCTCAAGTACGCGGCCGACAACAACATGCTGCCGATCGAATTCCGCCTGGCCGGCACGGCCCTCGCCGCGGCCGCGCTGCTCGCGATCGGCTGGCGCGTGCGTGCGCGCCGCGCCGCGTACGGCCTCGTGCTGCAGGGCGGCGGCATCGGCATCCTGTACCTGACGATCTTCGCCGCGACCAAGCTCTATGCGCTGCTGCCGGTCGGCTCGGCGTTCCCGCTGATGGTCGCGGTGTGTGCGCTGAGTGCGTTCCTCGCGGTGAAGCAGAACGCACTGCCGCTTGCCTTCATGGGCAGCGCGGGCGGCTTTCTCGCGCCGGTGCTGCTGTCGACCGGCCACGGCAGCCATGTCGCGCTGTTCAGCTACTACGCATTACTGAACGCCGGCATCTTCGCGATCGCGTGGTTCAAGGCCTGGCGTCCGCTGAACCTGCTGGGCTTCGTGTTCACGTTCACGATCGGCTCGGCGTGGGGCGTGACGGCATACCGCCCCGCGCTGTTCGCGACCACCGAGCCGTTCCTGATCGTGTTCTTCCTGATGTATGTCGGCATCGCGCTGCTGTACGCGGTGAAACGCGAGCTGGCGCTGCGCCACTACGTGGACGGCACGCTCGTGTTCGGCACGCCGATCGTCGCGACCGCGCTGCAGGCGTCGCTCGTGAAGGACATGCCGTTCGGGCTCGCGTGGAGCGCGGTCGCGCTGTCGGCGTTCTACGTCGCGGTCGCCGCCTGGCTCGCGCGGCGCCGCGATCGTCTCGCGCTGCTGTTCGAAGCGATGCTCGCGCTCGCGGTGATCTTCGCGACGCTCGCGGTGCCGCTCGCGTTCTCGGGCCCGACGACGAGTGCCGCATGGGCGATCGAAGGCGCGGCGATCGTGTGGGTCGGCGTGCGCGAGAAACGCCTTGCGCCGTTCGGCTTCGGCCTGCTGATGCAGCTTGCCGCGGCCGGCGCATTCTTCACGAGCCTGCTCGGGCCGGCCGACACCAACACGCTGCCGGTGCTCAACGGCGCATACATCGCGATGCTGCTGATCGCGCTAGCCGGGCTGTTCACGGGCTGGTGGCTGCACGGGCGCGACGAGGCGCGCGCATGGCATGCGTGGATGCCGGACCTCGGCGCGGCCGCTGCGGCGTGGGGGCTGCTGTGGTGGCTGAGCGGCGGGCTGCACGAGATCCTCGTCTACGCGAGCCGTCACGTCGATCTGCACGCGGACCGCTTCGTCGTCGACGCGACCGCGCTGTTCGCCGCCGGCACCGCGTGGCTTGCACACGTCGCGCGCCGCAAGCTCGCCTGGCCGATCGCCGAATGGCCGGCGCTCGCGCTGACGCCGGTGCTCGCGCTGCTCGCGTTGCGTGCGTTCGATTCGCATGAAGCGCCGCTGTCGGGCATGGGTGCGTTTGCGTGGCCGATCGCCGTCGTCGCATGCTATGTGCTGCTGCTGCGTCAGTCGCGCGGCAAGACGGCCGCCGGTCCGGAAACGGGCACGACGGGCGCGTCCGCCGTGTCGGCCATCCCCGTCCCGGTGGTCGCGCCACTGCACACGCTGATGTTCTGGACGTTGTGCGGGCTGTTCTCGCTCGAGGGCTTCTGGCGCCTGCGCGCGTTCGTGCCCGAAGGTGCATGGAGCTGGAGCGCGTGGGCCTACGGCTTCGGCGCGCTGCTTCTGCTGGTGGCGGGCCCCGGCTCGCGCCTGCGCTGGCCCGTCGCCGCGTTCCCGCGCGCGTACCAGGTGTGGGGAGCCGCGCCGCTCGCCGCGCTGCTGTGGCTGTGGAGCATCGCCAGCGTGACGAGCGACGGTGACGCGTCGCCGCTGCTCTGGCTGCCGCTGCTCAATCCGCTCGACGTCGCGCAACTGCTGATTTTCGTCGCGTGCGCCACCTGGCTGCGCCGCCTGAAGGCGCTCGATGTCACCTGGCATCCGCTGGCGATCGACCTGGCGGCGCTCGCGACCGTGTTCCTGTGGTTCAACGCGCTGCTGCTGCGCACGCTGCATCACTGGACCGGCGTGCCGTACGCATTCGACGCGATGGCGGAATCGACGCTCGTGCAGGCGTCGGTCTCCGTCTACTGGACGCTCTGCGCGCTCGCGACGATGATCTGGGCCACGCGCCGCGGGCTGCGTCCGCTGTGGTTCGTCGGCGCCGCGCTGCTCGCGCTCACGGTGATCAAGCTGTTCCTGTTCGACCTGTCGCACGTCACCGGCATCGAACGCATCGTGTCGTTCATCGGCATCGGCATACTGCTGCTGTTGATCGGCTATTTCTCGCCGCTGCCGCCGAAGGCCGCGGCCCAACGGGACGACACCCAACCATGAAACGACTCGCAGCCCTGCTCGGCCTGAGCCTGCTGACGTCGTTCGCGGCGGCCGACGGCACGCCGGGCGCCGAACGTGTCACTCAACGCTTCTCGCTCGATCTCGACGGCAGCGCCGCGTATTACCAGCTCACCGTGCCGCAGGCCGTGTATGCGGCCAGCCGGCGCGACGATCTCGGCGACGTGCGCGTCTTCAACGGCGCCGGCGAACCCGTGCCGTATTCGCTCGACGCGCCTGCGGTCGCCGCCGTGCCGCCATCGCGCACACCGGTGCCCTGGTTCCCGCTGCCGCCTGCCCGCGCCGACGACGGTCACGCGCCGCTCGGCGTGTCGGTCGCGCCGGACGGCTCGCTGCGCGCGGCCGTCACCGCGCCGGCTCGCGCGAAACACGCGGCCGACCTCGTCGACCTGTCGCACGCGAGCGGCGAGGTCGACGCGCTGCTCGTGCATGTCAGCGACGACAGCTACCAGGGCCGTGTCGCCGTCGATGCGAGCGATGACCTGCGCAGCTGGCGCTCGCTCGGCAGCACGCAGTTGCTGAAGGTCGGCCGCGGCGGCGACCTGCTGGTGCAGGAACGCATCGCGCTCGAGGGCACGGCGCCGCGCTACCTGCGGCTCGACTGGCTCGACGGCGCGCCCGCGATCGGGTCGATCGAGATCGAAACGCAACCGCGCGATGCGCGCACGACGGACACCGCGGCCGTGCCGCGCCAGTGGCGCGACGCCGTGCATGTGCGGGCCGGCAGCACACCCGGCGAGTATCTGTTCGACACCGACGGCGCGTATCCGGTCGACCGCGTGCGCATCGACCTGCCGCAGCCGAATACGGTTGCGCGCGCAACGCTGCAGAGCCGCCCCGATGCGCAGACGCCGTGGCGCGAGGTCGCCGGCGCAGTGCTGTTCCGGCTGCAGGGCAAGGGGGGCGAACAGCGCAACCCGCCGCTGGCGTTCGCGTCGAATCCGGATCGCGCGTGGCGGATCGTCGTCGACATGCGCAACGGCGGGCTCGGCGGCGGCCAGCCGGCCGTCGCGGTCGGCTGGCATCCGGCCGCCCTGACCTTCGTCGCGCGCGGCACGCCGCCGTTCACGCTCGGCGTCGGCAATGCGTCGCTGCCGTCGTCGGCCGTGAGCCGCGACGCGCTGCTGGTCGGGATGGCGCCGGAAGTGCGGCCCGCCCGCGTGGGCGCGGCGCTGCCGGTTTCGCCGGTCCCGCCGACGCTGGCCGCCGATCGGGATGCGACCCGCCGTTACGTGTTGTGGGGAGCGCTGGTCGTCGCGGTCGGCGTGCTCGGCACGATCGCATGGCGCCTCGCGCGCGGCGGTGGCGGCGACACGCGCAATCGCGACGAGTGAGGCCACGCCAGCACGCCGGTAACGAGCGACGAGTGAGGCCACGCCAGCACGCCGGTAACGACCCAGGCCGGTCGATGCGTGACGTGCACGTCGTCAACGACGCCATTCCGCGCGTGCGATTCCGTACTCGCGATGCCCGCGCGAGCGCACCGGTTCCTCGTTGACACACCCGGCGGCGCGATCCAGACTCGCTGATCCCCACACCACCGCGAGCGCCCATGGTCACCTGCTTCCTTCGCTACGTCATCGATCCGTACAAGCTCGAGCAGTTCGAAGCCTACGGCAGGATGTGGATTCCGCTCGTCCAGCGATTCGGCGGCACGCACCACGGCTACTTCCTGCCTTCCGAAGGTGCGAGCAACATCGCGCTCGCGATGTTCTCGTTCCCGAGCCTCGCCGAATACGAGCGCTACCGCGAACGCTCGAAGACCGATCCCGCCTGCCAGGCCGCGTTCCGGTATGCAGAGGAAACGCGCTGCATCGTCAGCTACGAGCGCAGCTTCTTCCGGCCGGTGTTCGAGTAACCCCGCACATCGCGCCCCCTTTCCGGCGCCGGACGAAAAAAAGCCCCGCCTGCATCCGCGCGGCGGGGCCAACCCATGTCAGTAGAGACATCATGGAGGAGACGGGCCCATCTTATCGAGCGCGGCACGCCGCCCCAACCAAGCATTTCTGCTATCCATCTGCGTCGCCGCGCGCAGGCTCGCCCCGCGTGCATGGCATATCGATAGAACGAAAAGTCGTTTTCAGAGTGGCGGCGGGGTCGTTACCATCTGGTTTTAAGCCTGTGCTTAGCCGGGCAAGCCATCTCCAAGGAGCGCCCCTTGACTGCATTCGATCAACACCGCCGCCCGTTCGTGGTCGGCATCGGCGGCACCACCCGGGCCGCGTCGTCGACCGAGCGCGCACTGTCGTTCGCGCTGCGCGGCGCGCAAGCCGCCGGCGCACGCACGCGCCTGTTCGACGGCCCGTTCCTGCATACGCTGCCGCACTACGCCCCCGAACACAAGACGCTGACCGACGCGCAGCAAGAACTGATCGACACCGTGCGCGAAGCCGACGCGATCATCATCGCGACGCCCGGCTATCACGGCGGCGTGTCCGGCCTCGTGAAGAACGCCCTCGACACGCTCGAGGAACTGCGCGCCGACGAGCGTCCGTACCTCGACGGCCGCGCGGTCGGCCTGATCGTCACGGCCTACGGCTGGCAAGCCGCCGGCACCGTGCTGACGTCGCTGCGCTCGATCGTCCATGCGCTGCGCGGCTGGCCGACCCCGTTCGGCGCTACCATAAACACGCTCGAAACGCGCTTCGACAGCGCCGACAACTGCTCGGATCCGAAGGTCGTCGCCCAGCTCGAGACCGTCGGCGCGCAGGCCGCCGAATTCGCGCTTGCGTTCGCGTCGCATCGCGCGGCCACGCATGCCGCATCGGTCGACGCGCTCGCGCCCGTCCTGAAGATCGCCAACCAGTAACCTCCGCCTCCCCGCTGCCCGCGCCCGGCCGACGACGTTTGCCGCGCGCGGGCAGCGCGTGTCCGACGGTCCGGCGCGCATCGCGCCGTCACGCCCTGCTTCATGCCGGCTCCTCGCGCCGATAACGATTCGGCCCGCCACGTGATTTGCATTGGCCGAAAGATTGGTTCACGCGGGCCGCGGGTTTTCGTACGCTGAAAGCCCGAATCCTCCCTGCGCACGCCATGAACCGCACGATCCGTTACAAGGGCTATGAAGTCGCCCCCGCCGCCGCCCGGCTACCGAACGGGCTGTTCGCCGCGAACCTGACGATCGAGAAGGCGAGCGGCGGTCCGTCACCGCGCGCCGTGTCGTTCGACGCGATCGATTTCTTCTTCGAAGAGGAACACGCGCTCGCGTATGCGTCCCGCTGGGGACGCCTCTGGGTCGACACGCAGGCCTGAACGCGGCGCGCGGCAGCGCAAGGCCGCTCGAAAATACGCGATTACGGAAGCTATGCAAGAATCTTTCGTCTCGTAATCGCATAACAACAGCCATGTCCGACACGCTGCAGCAAGCGCATGCAGCGGCAGATCACACCATGCGCAACTGGACCTTCGAGCGTCAGGGTCCGGTCAGGATCGGTTCCGATGCGCACAGGCAGATGTTCTGCCGCATGCTGCTCGATACGCACAACCCGTACAAACCGGCCGTCATCGACTGGCCGCCGCTCAAGCCCGACGAACTCAAGCGGCTCACGTCGCTGCCGATCTGGGACATCGCCGTGCAAACCGAAGGCCGCGCGTCGATCCGCGTCGCCACTTTCGCGGCCACCGTCGGCGATCCGCTGTTGCGCCGGGCGCTCGAGATGGATGGCGGCGAGGAGGCGCGGCACAAGGTCGTATTGTCGAAACTGGTCCAGGCATACGGCATCAAGCTCGCCCCCGAACCGGCCTATCCGGCGCCGACGGACCCCGAATGGTCGTGGATGGTGACCGGCTTCAGCGAGTGCATCGACAGCTTCTTCGCGTTCGGCCTGTTCCGCTCCGCGCAGCGCTCCGGCTATTTCCCGCCCGAACTCGTCGACACCTTCGAGCCCGTGATCCAGGAAGAAGGCCGGCACATCCTGTTCTTCGTGAACTGGTACGCGTGGTACTGGCGGAGTTTGCCGTGGTGGCGCCGGCCGTGGTTCTTCGCACGGGTCGCGGCCGTGTGGGCGTACCTGATCCGGGAACGCATCGGGATCGCGCGCGGGATCGATGCGGACGGCGTCGCGCACGACGCGAACTTTCCGGCGACGAGCACCGCCGACATCGGCGATGCGCTCAACCCGCGCGACCTGATCGAACTGTGCCTCAGCGAGAACGACCGACGGATGGCCGGGTACGACAAACGGCTGCTGCGCCCTATGTTCGTGCCGCGCATGGCGCGCCTCGCGCTGCGCTTCCTGCGGAAATAACGCCGCGGCGCCGGGCGGCGGGTTGCAGGTGGCGCGGACCGGCGCGCATGGCAACCCTCCCGCTCTTGTCCGGGACGATGTGCCGCCGCCGTCGGGACCGGCTACGATTGCAAGCCTGTCCCGCGCCGGTGATCCGGCACCCTGTCCAATCGGCTCCAGACCCACTATATGGAATGCCGCCAATCGAACGGATTCGAAAGCGAGATCCCAATTGCAGGGTCGATGCGCCTGTAGCACTTTTTTACAACTTTATGAGATTGGACGCCGTGGAAGGCCCGTCCCACGGGCAAGCGCAGGCGGCGAGATGCGCACATCAGCATATCCCGGCGGACCGCGTTTCATGTTTTTTCGATTTCAACAAAGGTCAGTAAATATAATTAAAAATCCGGACAAACAATCAAATTAACAAATTAATAATCCAACGAAATTCATTCCAATTAACACCCCCAGAGAATATTACAATTCAGAACGGCACAAACTTCGCGCAAACGTTTGCCATTTCATTTGTCTTACTTTTTGAGGTTGGAAAAGTGCGCATAGATACAAAAAATCACCACATGTCATTGATTTTTATCAAAATTAACGGCGTCAGCCGATGCCTCCGAAAACCCTACACTCTACATTCCTCATATTTTCAAATTCATTACACGCCAATACATCAAAACACGATGCATTGACTATTTTTTAACTTTCAAAACCTCCAATTTTTCACTGTTTGTCAATCTCCAAATATCACCTCAAATAAACTCCGCCCATCAATTTTGAGATTCGCGCGTGCGCACGGCAATTCATCTAACGAAAGAGACCGTGTGTGTTGCGTGCTTATTTGGAGGTAGCTGGAGATGAACCGCACTTACCGCTCGATCTGGAACGAAGCCCTTGGCACCTGGGTCGCGGCATCCGAGCACGATTCGGCACGGGGCAAGCCGAACAAGTCGGCCGTCGTGAAGGCCGTTGCGACCGTTGCGCTTGTCGCAGGGGCGACCGTCGGCAACGTCGCGCACGCGCAGTACAGTGCGGGCGGCTTCACCACCGGTTCGTCCGGCGCCGTGTCGGCGACGGGTACGCAAGCGATTGCAATCGGCGGCGGCGGCGGCAGCACCACGACGGCCAGCGGCGCGACCTCCATTGCGATTGGCGCGAACGCGACGGCATCGGGCAGCTATTCCCAGGCGTTTGGTCAAGCAACGACGGCGAGCGGGTCGAGCGCGATCGGTATCGGCTCCGGCGCGAAGGCGCTCAACACGGGCGCGACCGCGGTCGGCAACGATTCGACGGCATCGGGCTCCAGCTCGATCGCAATCGGCGGCGGCAACAGCACGGGCACGGGCGGCGCGGTGGCGGCAGGTACCAACTCGATCGCACTGGGCCGCTTCTCGAACGTCAACGCGGCGACCACGTCCGGCATCGCCATTGGCTCGAACGCGACCGTCACGGCGGCCGGCACCAACGGCACGGCGCTTGGTTCGGCGGCCACCGCAGCCGGCTCCGGCGCATCCGCCATCGGCAATGGCGCGACGGCAACGGGCACGAACGCGATCGCGCTCGGCGGTACGGCCAACTACGCATCCAGCGTCGCGATCGGCGCGGGCAGCGTGACCGGCGCGGCAGCGCCGACGGGAACGGGCTACCTGACGGGCAGCGCAGCGCCGCTGTCGGAAGTGTCGGTCGGCAGTTCGACGGCCCTGCGCCGCATCACGAACGTCGCCGACGGCTCGGCACCGCAGGACGCGGTCACAGTGGCCCAGCTCAGCACCGGCATGAGCACGACGACGAGCGCGATCAGCTCGTTGTCGTCGTCTACTTCGACCGGTTTGTCGTCGGCCAACAGCTCGATCGGGTCGCTGTCGACTTCCACGTCGACCGGCTTGTCGTCAGCCAATAGCTCGATCAGCTCCCTGTCCACGTCGACCTCGACCGGTATCAACTCGCTTTCGACCGGCCTGAGCTCGACCAACAGCTCGGTCGCTTCGCTGTCGACTTCCACGTCGACTGGCCTGTCGTCGGCTAATAGCTCGATCAGTTCCCTGTCCACGTCCACTTCAACGGGCATCAACTCGCTGTCCACGGGTCTCAGCTCGACCAACAGCTCGGTCGCCTCGCTGTCGACCTCCACGTCGACCGGCTTGTCGTCAGCCAATAGCTCGATCTCGTCCCTGTCCCCCTCGCAATC
>NZ_QTQF01000082.1:0-10867 GCF_003854235.1 Burkholderia sp. Bp8998 | reverse complement strand
TCTCTTATGCCGGCCTGCTCGAGAAGATCGAGATCCTGCGCTCGATGCTGCGCTGGGCACCCAGGCTCGAGCGTGCCGACATCGAGAAGCTGCTCAACCAGGCGAATGTGCTGCGCGACGACGTCATGCAGATGTCGCGCAAGGAGCGCTTCGTCGAGGCCGCCGTGGCCGCGCCGCAGACGGCCGATGCGCCGGACGTGCCCGCGCCCCCGGTGCAGCGACGCCGGCAGGCGCTGATCGAGCGCAGCTTCATCTTCGAGGGTATTTTTGGCGACAATCCGAAGCTGCTCGCCGCACTCGAAATCGCCGAAAAGGCCGCGCCGACCGATCTGCCGGTGCTGATCGACGGCGAGAGCGGGACCGGCAAGGAGCTGATGGCGAAAGTCATCCACGCGAACGGCGGGCGCGCCGACCGCCCGTACATCTCGGTGAACTGCGGCGCGATTCCCGACAACCTGATCGAATCCGAGCTGTTCGGCCATCGGCGCGGCGCGTTCACCGGCGCGTCGAACGATCGCAAGGGCAAGTTCGAGAGCGCGCACACCGGCACGATCTTCCTCGACGAAATCGGCGAATTGCCGCTGTCGGGGCAGGTCAAGCTGCTGCGCGTGCTGGAGTCGCACGAGATCCAGCGGGTCGGCTCGGACGAGCCGATCAGCGTCGATACGCGCATCGTCGCCGCCACCAACAAGAATCTGCGGCAATTGAGCGAACAGGGGCTCTTTCGCGAGGACCTGTTCTACCGCCTGAGCGTGATTCATCTGACGTTGCCTGCGCTGCGCGAGCGTCGCGACGAAATTCCGCTGCTGCTCGCCTACTTCGGCGACGAGGCGGCGGGGGCACTGAAGCGCCGGCCCGTCAAGACGACGCCGAAGCTGCGCGACTTCCTGCTGACCTACCCGTATCCGGGCAACATCCGCGAACTGCGCAACCTCGTCTACCGTCTGTCGTGCCTGGCCGGCGACATCGCGGATATCGAGCACTTGCCCGAGGACATCCGCCCGAAAACCGTGTCGAGCGCCGTGCGTGCGACGGATGACGGGATGCCGGCCAGGCCGATGTCGCTCAGCGACGCGAAGCGTGCCGCAAGCGACGAGGCGGAGCGGGCGTTTCTCGAACGCGGGTTGCAGGAGACCGGCGGCACCGTGGCCGAACTGGCGCGCCGTTGCGAGATGAACCGGTCGCACCTGCAGATGCTGCTCAAGAAGCACGGCATCCGGTCGAAAGCGTTCCGTCATCAGGACGGCTCGACGCCCGACAAGGACGCGTGAGCGTCGCGCGGGTCCGCGCGGTCGCTCAGCGTTGCACGGCAGGATTGGCGAGCGTCCGGTCCGACGCATCGGGATCGTCGGCGCGGATCACGACGGCGGTGATGTTGTCCCGGCCGCCCTCGCGCAACGCGAGGTCGACGAGCATGTCGGTTGCGCGCGCGCAATCGCCGCAGGCGAGGGCGGCCGAAATGTCGGCTTCGTCCATCTCGTTGCTCAGGCCGTCGCTGCACAACAGAAACATGTCACCGTCGCACACGTCGATGCGTCGTTCGTCGAGATGCAGCTGTTCGGCGGCGCCGACGGCGCGCGTGATCACGTGCTGCGACGGGTGATGGCGCGCCTGCTGCGCGCTCAGGTGGCCCTGGGCCTGTAGTTCCGCGACGTGGCTGTGGTCGAGCGTGAGCTGCGTCAGCTGTGCGTCGCGGTACAGGTAGATCCGGCTGTCCCCGGCCCACAGCCAGCCGCACTGACGGCCGCTCGCCAGTAGCACCGCCACGGTGCTGCCGATGATGCGGACGCCGCGCTCGGCGGCCGATGCACGCAGGTTCAGGTTGACCGCATCGAGCGCGGTGCGCGCTGCCTCGATGAAGTCCGCCAGCGTGGCCGGGGCGGCCAGCCGTTCCAGCGCCTGCACGATCATCCGGCTCGCGAGGTCACCGGCCGAATGTCCGCCCATGCCGTCCGCGACGGCCCACAGGCCACGGTGCGGCAACGCGAGGCAATCGTCTTCGTTGATCTCGCGAACCCGGCCCACGTCACTGCGTGACGCCGAAGTCCATTGCAGTTCTGCGCTCACGGCGCGCCCTGTCCTTTCGTCCAGTGCCGGTTCATGCCCGTAACGGGCCTGAACGCGCATGGGCGGTTGGCGTGAAGACGCTAGACGAGCCGGTTCCGGCCGTCCGCGCCCACCCCGACCGCGATGTTCGCGCCGGGCGCCGAGTTCGTGACGTCGACGTTCTGAATCTGGACCTGGTTCGCATAGAACGTGTTGTACGTCTGATAGAGGTTCACGACGGGCCCGAACGCCGGCGCCGGCGCCGGCGGCGTGTAGGGCTGGATCCAGCCGAATACCCACGGCGCACCCGCGCCGCGGATGAACGACATCGTCTTGCGGTCGATGTCGTGTTGCATGTGAAGGTCGTTGATTGCGAGCGTGGTCATGATGAGTCTCCGAATGGGGCCTGCCGACGGACCGGGTAACCGATACGTGCAAACCTCGTGCCATGCGTGACACAACCCGCGTGCGTTGCCCGGGCGCGTGCGTCGCTCCGGTGAGCGCCGCACGCGGCAAGGCAAGGCGTCATCGACACGCGATGCTTGCATGCTAGTGCGTCGCGCCCGTGTCCTGCAATGGTTGTACGCAAGCCAACAGTTGCGCGCGCGAACGTGGCCGTGAAACCGACACATGCGCCGGCGGGCGGAAACGGCTGTCCGGCGCGCCAACTGGTGTTGTCGCACCAACGAAATCTCCGGCAAAGGGTTGGCCGCGCGGCGACAGCGCGGCACCCGGTTCGTCGCGCAGGTCCCGTCGAGCCTTGCGCGACGGGCGCCGGGCGATTGGCACGCTTGATGCAGGTTAGTTGGCAACCGGCTGACCCTTGCGCAACACGGGCGGCCGCCAACCTGCAGACGGAGCCAGTCATGGAACGCGATCTTCAACCAGTGAGCAGCGCCGCGGATGCGATGGCGCATGCGGCATCGCTGCCCGGCCGCGTCGAGGCACTGCTGCCTGGCGCACACCTGGTTTCCGATCGCGGCGGCTACAGCCATCACGGCATCTACGTCGGCAACGGGCGCGTCGTCCACTACGCGGGGCTTTGCACGTCGCTGCATCGCGGCCCGATCGAGGAAGTCACGCTCGAACGCTTCGCCGCCGGTCATGCGGTTCGCGTCGTGCCGCATCCGTACGCGGCCTATGCGGGGCGCGCCGCGGTGCTGCGCGCGCGTTCCCGTCTCGGCGAAAACCGCTACCGCCTGCTGACGAACAACTGCGAGCACTTCTGCACGTGGTGCGTGGAAGGCACGGGCCACAGCGAGCAGGTTCGCACGTGCGTCATGCATCCGCGCACGGCATTCCGGTTCGCGCTGTCCGTCTGCCGCGCGCTGCTCGAGGCGCGGCGTGCGGGCGGACGGTGCACCACGGTCGCCATCGCCGCCGCATGAGCGACGTCCCGGCGCATTCGACATTGCCACGAGGGGGCTCAAATGAACGGGATCGCATCATCACTGCGCATGCAGGTCGACAAGTGGCTCGCGCCGAGCGCGCGCGTGCCGGCGCGCATCGTGCGCTTCAGCCGCATGCCGGCGCAACGGCGGCGCTTTGTCTGCGTCGAGGCCGCGCATCCGGCCGGCACGATCGCGATCTTCTTCTTTCGTCACGACGACGGCTCGTGGTGGGTGTTCCCGCCGGCCGACCGGCGGCCCGCGATGACGATGCGAGCGGCCTGAGCGTGCGCGCGGCGTGGTGTGTCCGTCACCGCAACAGCGTCGGACGCGCCGGCGACGCCGTTGCGTCGGCCGCCGGGGCACGCGCCGACGCGGCATCGCGGGCGTCCGTGTGCAGATACGGGAACGGTTGCGGCGCGAGCATCGTCTGATGCGCGCGTACCTTCGCGCCACCCGCGATGGCGGCCATCGCCTGTTGGTCGAGATCGACGCTTTCGGGAAGATCGTTGATGACGAGCACGCCCATGGTTGGCTCCGCGAAATCGGATGGGAGAAGGGTCGCCGCACGGCATCACGCGATGCGCCGACGTGCCGGGAATCTGTCCAGTATAGGTTTCGCCGCATGGTCGCGCGCGCCGAAAAATGAATGGCGCGGCGCGGGCGGTGAGCCTGTCGAAAACCCGAAGCCGGTTCGCAATGAATCTGCCCGAATTCTAGTTCCGGCACCGATTGCGCAGGGCGTGACCGCAGACTAGTATGATTTGTTAGACGTCCTGTCAGAAGGCCGGCGGACGGCGCGGTGCGCGGTCGGATTCGTCTGACGATGGCGTGGCCGCGGGTTCGATGGAGTCCGGTGCGTCGCCGCTGCGTCGCGCTGCATGGGGCCGTCATGGACAGTCCTTGCCCTGGCGGCGCCGCGAGGCGCCGAAGCGGGTCGGCAAGCTGAAGCTGAGTACACGGCATACGAATGATGAGCTTTGCGCAGCTGATTCAGACATTCCAGAGCGGGGCGCTGTCGCAGGACGCGTTCTTCTCGGCGATCGACCGGGTGCTGGCGACCGATCAGGTCGATTGCGCACGTCTGCGCGAAGTGCTCGACCAGACGCAAACCACGCAGCCGCTGTCGGACGATATCTATGCGGAAGTGCTGAAGCGCATCGAGCGATGTCATGACAGGACGGCATCCGCCGGCGATGCAACCCGGATCCAGGAGAGCCCGCTTCGGCCGGACGCGCGCCCAGCCCACCCGCCCGGCCCGTCGGGCGGCGCGATGCCGGTCGACGGCGAACGCGTGAAAGGCATCGGCGATACGCTGAACGGGCGATTCGTGCTGGAGGAGTGCCTGGGCGTCGGCGGGATGGGTACCGTGTACAAGGCGCTCGACCTGCGCAAGCTGGAGGCGTCGGATCGCAAGCCGCACATCGCGATCAAGGTGCTCAATGTGCAGTTTCGCGGCCAGCCGACGTCGCTGATCGCGCTTCAGCGTGAAGCCCGCAAGGCGCAGACGCTCGCTCATCGCAATATCGTCACAGTCTACGACTTCGATCGTGACGGTCCGCTCGTCTACCTCACGATGGAGTATCTGTCGGGCCGGCCGCTCAGCAAGGTGCTGCGTGCGCCGGACTTCAAGGGCATGCCGCTCGATGCCGCGTTGCCGATCATCGCCGGCATGGGCCAGGCGCTGGCCTACGCGCATGAGCGTGGCTTCGTCCACTGCGATTTCAAGCCCGCCAACGTGTTTCTCACCGACCGCGGCGAAGTGAAGGTGATCGACTTCGGGATCGCACGCGCGTTCCAGCGGCGCGACGAGGATCCCGACGTGACCGTGTTCGACCCGGCGAGCCTTGGCGGCATCACGCCGGCCTACGCGAGCCCGGAGATGTTCGAGCATCTCGAGCCGGATCCGCGCGACGACGTCTATGCGCTCGCCTGCGTCACCTACGAATTGCTGACCGGACACCATCCGTTCAACCGGCTGTCGGCCACCCAGGCGCGTCACGACCACTTGCGGCCCGAGCGCCATCCCGGTCTGGATCGCAGGCAATGGCGAACCCTGAGCGCCGCGTTGTCGTTCGACCGCGCGACGCGCACGCCCAGCGTCAATCTTTTCCTGGAAGGCATGGGCGTGCTCGATCGCCCGATGCGGGCGTCGGGTGCACGAACCGGGGGGATCGTGGGCGCTTGCACGGTGGCGGCGATCGCCGTGCTCTGGTACGGCTACCAGGCGCTTTCGCGCAGCGGCGAACAGCGCCCCGCCGCGGACGCTGTCGTGCACGCGTCCGCCGGCGGCTCAGGGGGCGCGACGGCAGGCGCCGCCGCCGGCAGCACCCCCGCGGCCGTCGTGAACGCGGTGCCCGCTGCCGCCAGCGCGCCGCCGCCGGCACCGGCACCACCGGCACCGGCGATCTCGCTGGCATCGGTGATGGCTGCGCTGGCGCGCATCCCGTGTTCGGCGCTGGACGCGTCGGTGCAGGATCACGTGCTGCAGGTGCGCGGTTACGTGGAAGCCGGTGTCGGTGTCGGGCGCGTGCGAACCGCGCTCGGCGGCATCGCGGGCGGGCAGACGGCCAATCTCGACGTGCGCCCGGTCGATGCCCACAATTGCGAGATCGTGAGCGCGCTTGCCCCGTACTGGCGATCGAATCGGGCTGCGTCACACGCCGCGTCGATCCGCACGCGTGCGCCCGATGCGAATCTCGCGGAAGGCAACCCTCTCGTCATCGACATCAAGACACCCGGTTACGACTCGTATGTGAACGTCGACTACTACGTGCTGAACGGAAGCGTCGTGCATCTCGTGCCAAGCAATCGCGAGCGCGACAACCAGGCGCCGCCGAATTACGCCGCGACGATCGGCAGCATGGGCGAGTGGGTGATCGGCAAGCCGTTCGGGACCGAGATGATCGTGCTGCTCGTCACGCCCGCGCCGCTGTTCGACGGGATGCGCCCGCCATCCGAGCCGCGTGCCGCTTATCTCGCGGCGATCGAGCGGCAATTGAAGCTGTTCGAGGCCAAGTACGGCGAGGGGCGCATTGCCGCCGATTTCGTCCAGATCACGACGCATGCCAACGGCAGCTGATCGAGCGGATGCGCCCTTGTCAGTGTCCTAGCGACTCCGCCGCCTGGTGAATGGCCTTGCGGATGCGCGGAAACGTGCCGCACCGGCAGGCGATGTTCTTCATCGCCTCGTTGATCTGGTTGTCGTCGGGGCGAGGGCACCGCATGAGCAGGGCCGTGGCGGCGACCAGTTGAGCGCTCTGGCAATAGCCGCATTGCACGACGTCGACGGCAATCCACGCGTCCTTCAATGCGCGCGCTTCCACGCTGTCCAGCCCTTCGACGGTCGTGATGCGCGCGCCGTTCAGCGTCCCGACCGGAAGCTGGCAGGCAGGCATGGGCTGGTCATTGAGCAGCACCGTGCATGCACCGCAGACCCCGACGCCACAGCCGAACTTCGTGCCGGTCAGCTTGCGTTCGCAGCGAATCACCCAGAGCAGCGGGGTGGCGGGCTCGGAATCGACATGAGCGGTTTCCCCGTTGATACGGACTGACACCATCGGTCGTCTCCTTGTTCGGGCGGGCTTGGCTTGACGAACGGCAGCGTGCGATGGCGCACGCCCGTGAGCGCATGCAGCGCATTCGCCACGGCCGCCGCGATCGGCGGCGTGCCCGCTTCGCCGACGCCATGCGGCTCGGTCCCGCCTGCCACGACTTGCGTGACGATCTCGGGACACGTCTCCATGTTGACGAGCGGAAAGCTGTCGAAATAACGCTGCGCGACTTGCCCGTGCTCGATCGTGATCGCCTGCTCGAGCGCGGCCGACAAGCCGAAGATGATCCCGCTTTCCATCTGCTGTTCGACCAGGTTCGGATTCACGGCCAGCCCGCAGTCGATCACGCAGACCACGCGCGTCACGCGAAAGCCGTCACCTTCCTGCCGGACTTCGGCGACTTGCGCGACCACGCTGCCGAACGATTCGTGCATCGCCACGCCGCGTGCGCATCGCGCGCCGGTCTTGTCACGCCATGCCAGCGGCGAACGCCAGCCGGACAGCGCGACGAGTGCCCGCAACACGGCCGCATGGCGCTGGTGTGCCGGCTGCTTGAGCATGTCGAGGCGAAACTGGATCGGGTCTTTGCGTGCCAGCGCGGCCATCTCGTCGATGAAACTCTCGACGAAGAAGGCCTGATGCGAGTGCCCGACGGAGCGCCAGTAGCCCACCGGAACCGGGAGCGTCACCGTCGTGTGCTGGACGAGCATGTTCTCGCATTCGTAGGGCAGGTCGAATGCGCCTTCCGCCGTGGTGGCGTCGGGCAGCCATTTCGCGGCGAGCCCCGGCATGCCGAAAGTGCGAGGCATCGCCTGCGCGCTGATCGACTGGCTCGCCGACATGCCTTTCCAGGCGACCAGCCTGCCGCTCGCATCGATGGCGCCGCTGTATCTCGCGACGCAGGCCGGGCGGTAGAAGTCGTGCGTCATGTCCTGCGGGCGCGACCAGATCGTCTGTACCGGCCGCCCCTTCGCATGGCGTGCGATGGCGGCCGCCTGCGTGATGAAGTCGACCTCGAGCCGCCGGCCGAATGCCCCGCCGATCAGTTGCTGATTCACGACCACCTTGTCTTCGTCCAGGTCCAGCAGCGCGGCGACCGCCTTGCGTGCCATCATGGGGACCTGCGTGCCGCACCAGATCGTTGCCGCGTCGTCGTCGACCCGCACCGTGCAATTCATCGGTTCCAGCGGCCCGTGAGCCAGGTAGGGCACTTCGTACTGCGCGACGAACGGCTTCGCGCGGCCCAGCGCCGCATCGGCGTCGCCAGTGGCGTAGAACACGTGGCGGCCCTCGTCGCCGTCGAGGGCGCGCGTCAACGCCGTGCGCACATCCACGGTATTCACGCCGGCAGCCGGCCCGTGGTCCCATGTGACCGACAACTGGCACAACGTCCGCATCGCGATGAAGGGATTGTCGGCAATGACGGCAACGCCTCCCGTTCCACCGTTGGACGGCTCGATCCTGAAGATGCCGGTCACGCCTTTCAGGCTGGCGACCCTGGACTGGTCGAAAGCCATTGCCTGTCCGCCGAGTGTCGGACACATCGTGACGCTCGCATACAGGAGCTTGTCCGGAAGCACATCGATGCCATAGCGCGCGCTGCCATCGAGCTTCGCGTGTGCCTCGATGCGGCCCAGCCGTTTCCCGACCAGCGTGAACGTCTTCGGGTCCTTCAGATCGACATGGGTCGGGGGCGGCACGTCCCGCGCGAGCTGGACGAGTTCACCGTACGTCGCCGAGCGTCCCGACCGATGCCGAACCGTGCCGGCCTGCGTCTCGCATTCCGCGACGGGCACGTGCCAAAGCTTTGCCGCGGCGCTGCACAACATGACGCGGGCCGTGGCGCCCGCCTCGCGCATGGGCCCCCACAGATCGATCATGCTCGTCGATCCACCAGTGACCATCGAACCCAGGTAGCGTGCGCCATGGCGCGCCAAGGCCGCCGCGCCGCGAGCGATCAGGCTGTCGTCGTCGGGACGAAACGGCAGGCCCTCGGCGAGGGATTCACGGTCCTTGTAGATCGTGTCGAGCGCGGACATGACGATGCGGACCCGGGGCCAGTCCGCGTCGAGCTCTTCCGCGAGCAACATGGCCGCGCCGGTATGTATTCCCTGGCCCATTTCGGATTTGCTCATGACGATCGTCACGTCGTTAGACGAACTGATCATCACCCAGCCGTTCAGCGGCACCTCGACGCGTGACGCCTCCAGCTGCGCGGGGATATCCAGCCGGTCGTCGGGGCGCCACCATGCCCAGCCGACCACCAGCATGCCCGCCGCTCCCGCACCGCCCAACAGGAAGGTTCTGCGCTTCAACATGATGTGGCCGCCGACATGGGTTGATCGGGTCACGGCGCATTCGGCGCACCACGCCACGCGCGTCGACCATTCAATGTTTCAAACACAATCCGACATTTCATTGCTGCTGCAATCACCTATATTAGTCACTGATATCGGCAACCGAGAACCAGAATGTGATGCTCGTTTGAACGTCAGTCGATGCGCGATGCATGCCGGGTTCGCCTTTCCATGCAAAACGCCCGCCAGGAGACGGAACCTGGCGGGCTTGAAACGCCGCGCGAACCAACCCGCGGCGGACTGGAGGACATCGATCGTTCGGTACCACGCTAGCGAATGCGGCGAGCGCTGCGAGGCCGGATGACGACACTTACAGGCCCAGCTTCGCGATGACCTGGCCGCCAAGGTTGTTGATCGAGTTGGTGACGCTGGTGAGATCCTGGTGGGTCGATGCATCGACCTGCGTCACGGGAGCCGTGATGGTATTCGGGCTGGCGAACGAGAATCCACCGCCGGTGACGATGTTGTTGATGCCGGCGTTCTGGAACACGCTACCCCCGCTGACGGCCGCCATTTCCTTGCGGCTGAGTTCGTGGGCGCGGGACAGGTCGTTGATCATCAGTGCGGACATGGTAAATCTCCTTGGGTTTGCTGCGGTTTGGAAGAGAGCACGTTTCGTTGCGCTCGCAGCTACAAACGCACGGGGCGTGCCAGCGTCGACTCATGCGCGCATGACGGGTGATTAACGTCATGAAAACAAAGGAAATTCCATCTGACGTCCGCCGTTTCGCCGGGACCGCCGAGCACGATCGAGCAACGACGATGTCGGATTCTTCCAAACGATTTCCGTGGCGGCTGTCTTGTCTCGGCCAACATGAAGCGAGGCGTGGCGCTCGCGATGCCGGGATCGGGAATCGTGTACTTCGCATAACTGAATGCTCTGCGTACCTGCGGCGCGACGGGACGCATCGGGAATATCGCGCCGATGGCCAACGACGCATCGATGCGATCGCGCGGTTCCATGACTCGCGCCGCGGTGTCATCAACCTCGACGAGATGGAGCGAATTTGCGTGCAGGGGACGGAAGCTGAAAGCGCGTCGGGATCTGCCCGGCCGCTGATGGGAGCGGGCGGCACCGCTGACGGGGCGTCAGCCAATCTGCCTGTTCATGCAGGCTGCGTTCTTATCATGCAAGGAAGCCCGCCAGCGAACAAGGCTGGCGGGCTTTTGAACGCCGCGAGGTCGACCCCGCGGCGGACTGGAGCGTTTCGGTACAACGCGATCGGATACGGCTGCCACTGCGAGGAAGGCGGGCGGAACTTACAGGCCCAGCTTCCCGACAACCAGACCGCCAAGGTTGTTGATCGAGTTGGTCACGCTGGTGAGATCCAGGTGGGTCGATGCATCGACCTGGGTCACCGGCGCCGTGATGGTATTGGGGCTGGCGAACGAGAATCCGCCGCCCGTGGCGATGTTGTTGATTCCGAAGTTCTGGAACACGCTACCCCCGCTGACGGCCGCCATTTCCTTGCGGCTGAGTTCGTGGGCGCGGGACAGGTCGTTGATCATCAGTGCGGACATG
>NZ_QTQF01000081.1:0-12723 GCF_003854235.1 Burkholderia sp. Bp8998 | reverse complement strand
ATGTTGACGTCTCCCGTTCCGTTGACGTCAACATGCTACGTGAATATAGACCAGTTAACAACGGAACAGGACACTAGATTGTCGCCAGCTATCGTGATGTGTCAGGAGAGACCGCCGTCCGGCGGCGCCGAAGGGGAATCGCCCCAGAAACTCTCAGGCAAAAGGACTGACGCATCGATTAGCGCTCTGGAGAGTAGGCCTCTGGTCGCCGACCAAGCCTCGCCGAAGGAGAAGCGCCCCGTCGGGGCGCGTAATCTCTCAGGCAAATGGACAGAGGGGGCATCAGGCACGCAGCCTGGAATGCCCCGGTCACGTCCGGATGCCGACTCGTCGATCATCCTCCCGCCGTTGCACTTCCGGCTTGCGTGCGCCGCATCACTCAACGCAACCCTGTCAGGAAGAGAGCACATGAGCGAGGTCCGATACACCGAATCGCATGAATGGCTGCGCGTCGAAACCGACGGCAGCGCCACCGTCGGCATTACCGACCACGCGCAATCGCAGCTGGGCGACCTGGTCTATGTCGCGCTGCCGAACGAAGGCGACGTCTTCGCCCAGCATGACGAAGCCGCCACGGTCGAATCGGTCAAGGCCGCCGGCGAGGTCAAGATGCCGGTATCCGGCACCGTGCTGGAAGCAAACGCCGCCCTCGGCGACACGCCGAGCCTCGTCAACGATTCGGCGGAAGGCGACGGATGGTTCTTCAGGATGCGCCCCGACAACCCGGAGCAACTGGCCGGGTTGATGGATGCCGCCGCATATCGCGCCTATATCGGCGAATGACGGAGACGGCCATGAGCGCTTTCGATTCCGTTGCGCAGCGCGAGTTGTTCGTCCGCCGCCACATCGGCCCCGATACCGACGAGCAGGCCGCGATGCTGGCCGAGCTCGGCGTGGATTCCATCGACGAGCTGGTGACGCAGGTCGTCCCCGCGGCGATTCGCAGCGATGCTCCGCTCGCCCTGCCTCCCGGCTGCACCGAAGCCGACGCGCTGAACAGGCTGGCCGCACTGGCAGACCGCAACCAGGTGTTCCGCTCCTTCATCGGCATGGGATACCACGACACCCATACCCCGCCGGTCATTCAGCGCAACGTGCTGGAAAATCCGGCCTGGTACACGGCCTACACGCCGTACCAGCCTGAAATCTCGCAAGGCCGCCTGGAGGCGCTGCTCAACTTCCAGACCATGATCGCCGATCTGACCGGCCTCGAAATCGCCAATGCATCGATGCTCGACGAAGGCACCGCGGCCGCGGAGGCGATGACGTTCTGCCAGCGCGTCGCCCGGTCGGACAGCCGGATCTTCTTCGTAGCGCGCGATTGCCATCCGCAGACGATCGAGATCATTCGCACGCGTGCGGAACCGATCGGCATCGAGATCGTCGTCGGCGATCCGCGCCGCGATCTGTCCGGCACCGGCTGTTTCGCGGCGCTGCTGCAATATCCGGGCACCTTCGGCGACATCCACGACTACCGGGGCGTGGTCGACACCCTGCACGCCAACGGCGCGCTGGCCGTGGTCGCCGCCGATCTGCTCGCGCTGACCCTGCTCGCGCCGCCGGGCGAATTCGGCGCCGACGTGGCGGTCGGCACCACGCAGCGTTTCGGCGTGCCGCTGGGCTACGGCGGCCCGCACGCCGGCTATTTCGCGACGCGCGACGCCTTCATGCGCACGATGCCGGGACGACTGGTCGGCGTGTCGATCGATGCGCACGGCCGTCCGGCGCTGCGCCTCGCGATGCAGACGCGCGAACAGCACATCCGGCGCGAGAAGGCCACCAGCAACATCTGCACCGCACAGGTGCTGCTTGCCAACATCGCCGGCTTCTACGCGGCCTATCACGGCCCGCATGGATTGATCACGATCGCGCGCCGCGTCCACCGCCTCACGGCAGTCCTGGCCGCAGGCCTGCGCCGGATCGGCCATGCCGTGCCGATCGAATGCTGTTTCGACACCGTGACGGTCGACTGCGACGGTCGCACCGATGTTCTGCACGCGGCGGCCCGCGCTCGCCGGGTCAATCTGCGCGTCATCGACGAGCGCCGGATCGGCATCTCGCTCGACGAGACGACCACGCCCGACGACGTCGTCATGCTCTGGTCGATCTTCGCCGAAGGGCGCGACGTTCCCGATTTCGCGACCGTCGAGGCCGTCACCGCCGATGCGTTGCCTGCTCCGCTGCTGCGCCGGAGTGCCTTCCTCACGCACCCGGCGTTCAACAGCCACCATTCGGAAACGCAGATGCTGCGCTACCTGCGCCGGCTCGCCGACCAGGATCTCGCGCTCGACCGCACGATGATTCCGCTCGGCAGTTGCACGATGAAGCTGAACGCCACGGCGGAAATGATGCCGATCACATGGCCGGCATTCGCCCGGCTGCATCCGTTCGCACCGGCCGCACAGGCCGACGGCTATCGCGCGCTCGCCCGGGAACTCGAGGCGATGCTGTGCACGATCACCGGTTACGACGCCGTGTCACTGCAGCCGAACGCAGGCTCGCAAGGCGAATACGCGGGCCTGCTCGCGATCCGCGCGTATCACGCCAGCCGCGGCGAGGCACGGCGCGACGTCTGCCTGATTCCATCGTCGGCGCACGGCACCAACCCGGCATCCGCGCAGATGGCCGGCATGCAGGTCGTCGTCGTCAAGTGCGACGACGACGGCAACGTCGACATCGACGACCTCGCCGTCAAGGCCGCCCGGCATGACAGCAGACTGGCCGCGATCATGATCACCTATCCGTCGACCCACGGCGTGTTCGAGGCCCGCGTGCGCGACGCCTGCGACATCGTTCATGCGCACGGCGGCCAGGTCTACATCGACGGCGCCAACATGAACGCGCTGGTCGGCCTTGCCCGGCCGGGCGCCTTCGGCGGCGACGTGTCCCACCTGAACCTGCACAAAACCTTCTGCATCCCGCACGGCGGCGGCGGCCCCGGCGTCGGCCCGATCGGCGTCAAGGCGCATCTCGCACCGTTCCTGCCCGGCCATCGGGAAGGCCGCGTGCCGGGTATCGGCGCGGTGTCCGCCGCTCCGCTCGGCAGCGCCGGCATCCTGCCGATCACGTGGACCTACATCACGTTAATGGGAACGCGCGGATTGCAGCGCGCAACCGAGACGGCGATCCTCAACGCCAACTACATCGCCGCGCGCCTCTCGCCGCACTACCCGATCCTCTACACGGGTCCGAACGGCCGCGTCGCGCACGAATGCATCGTCGACCTGCGGCCTTTGAAGGACAGCAGCAGCATCAGCGTCGACGACGTCGCCAAGCGCCTGATCGATTTCGGCTTCCACGCGCCGACGATGAGCTTCCCCGTTGCCGGCACGCTGATGATCGAGCCGACCGAATCGGAATCGAAGGCGGAACTCGACCGGTTCATCGACGCGATGATCGCGATCCGCGGCGAAATCGCGGCCGTGGAAGCAGGCACGCTGGATGCGGAAGACAATCCGCTGAAGCACGCGCCGCACACGGCGGCCGAGCTCGTGGGCGACTGGCGTCACGTGTACTCGCGCGAGCAGGCCGTCTATCCGCTCGGCGTCGCGACGACGGCGGCCGGCAAGTACTGGCCGCCGGTTTCGCGCGTCGACAACGTGTACGGCGACCGCAACCTGGTGTGTTCGTGTCCGCCGATGGAAGCATATCAATCGTGACGCAACCAGCCGGCTCGGGCGCGGGCAATGTGCCGCGCACGAGCCGTGCCGATTCCCCCTTAACCGAATTCAACCTACGGAAGCGGCCGTGCAGCAGACGCGCATGCCGCTTCGATACCAGGAGAAGGACGAATGTTCAGCAAGGACATGCGGATCGAAGGCTTCGATGACGATCTGTGGACGGCGATGGAACGTGAGCGCATTCGCCAGGAAGACCATCTCGAGCTCATCGCGTCGGAAAACTACGCGAGCCCGCGCGTGCTGCAGGCGCAAGGCTCGGTGCTGACCAACAAGTACGCGGAAGGGTATCCGGGCAAGCGGTACTACGGCGGCTGCGAATTCGTGGATGTTGCCGAGCAACTGGCCATCGACCGCGCGAAGGCGCTGTTCGGAGCGGACTACGCGAACGTGCAGCCTCATTCCGGCAGCCAGGCCAACGCCGCCGTCTACATGGCTCTGCTCGAGCCGCACGACACGATACTCGGCATGAGCCTCGCGCACGGCGGCCACCTGACGCACGGCGCGCATGTGAATTTCTCGGGCAAGCTCTACCGCGCGGTGCAATACGGCCTGAACGTCGGGACCGGCGAGATCGATTACGACCAGGTCGAGGCGCTGGCGAAGGCGCACCGGCCGAAACTGATCACGGCCGGCTTTTCCGCCTATTCCCGCGTGGTGGACTGGGCACGCTTCCGGCGGATCGCCGACGCGGTAGGCGCATACCTGTTCGTCGACATGGCTCACGTGGCAGGCCTGGTCGCGGCCGGCGCGTACCCGAATCCGCTACCGCATGCGCACGTGGTCACCACGACGACCCACAAGACACTGCGCGGCCCGCGCGGCGGCCTGATTCTCGCCCGGGCGAACCCGGAGATCGAGAAGAAGCTCAACACGATCGTGTTCCCCGGCATCCAGGGCGGCCCGCTGATGCACGTCATCGCCGCCAAGGCCATCGCGTTCAAGGAAGCGCTGTCGCCCGAATTCAGAATCTATCAGCAGCAAGTGAAGGCCAATGCCCGGGCCATGGCCGCCCTGTTCGTCGAACGCGGCTTCGACATCATCTCCGGGGGAACGGACAACCATCTGTTCCTCGTGAGCCTGATCCGCCAGGGGCTGACCGGAAAGGCGGCCGATGCGGCACTGGGCCGCGCGCACATCACCGTGAACAAGAACGCGGTGCCCGACGACCCGCAGAGCCCGTTCGTCACCAGCGGCATTCGCATCGGTACGCCCGCCGTGACGAGCCGCGGCTTCAAGGAAGCCGAAGCGCGCGCGGTGGCAGGCTGGATCTGCGACATTCTGGCCGATATCGAGAACCCGTCGGTCATCGACCACGTCCGGCGACAAGTCGCCGAACTGTGCCGCGCGTTCCCGGTATACGGCAAGTAACGGCAGTGCCGGCCATCGCGTGACCGTTCATCGGCGGAGACTTCGACATCCCCGATGAGCGGCACACGCCAACGGAGACGGGATCATCTCCATCACTCCGTACTCCGAATCTGTATCGCGTGCGACCTTTGAAAACCCTGTTGACCTGGAATGACGATGACGACCCGACTTTCCCGCACCCCACTCCATGACCTTCACGTCGAGCTCGGTGCGAAAATGGTACCGTTCGCCGGATACGAGATGCCCGTGCAGTATCCGCTCGGAATCCTGAAGGAGCATCTCCATACGCGCGACCAGGCGGGGTTGTTCGATGTCTCGCACATGGGGCAAGTGCTGTTGTCTGGCCCGGATGCCGCCGCCGCACTCGAAACGCTGGTGCCGATCGACGTGATCGACCTTCCGCAGGGCATGCAGCGCTATGCGCTGTTCACGAACGACCAAGGCGGCATTCTCGACGACCTGATGATCACCCGCTTCGGCGATGCCGAACTGGTCGTGGTCGTCAACGCCGCGTGCAAGGACCGGGACATCCGCCATCTGAATGCGCGGATCGGTCATCGCTGCGATGTCGTCGAACTGGCCGACCGTGCGCTGCTCGCCCTGCAAGGGCCAGCCGCCGCTTCGGTCCTGGCGCGTCTCGCGCCCCGCCTGGCCGAGTTGGTCTTCATGCAGAGCACCCGTGTCGAACTGGCCGGAGCGGCGTGCATGGTCAGCCGCTCCGGCTATACCGGCGAGGACGGCTACGAGATCTCGGTGCCGGCCGATCGGGCGGAAGCGCTCGCACGCCTGCTGCTGGCCGATCCCGCGGTCGAGCCGATCGGCCTCGGCGCGCGCGATTCGCTTCGCCTCGAAGCCGGTCTGTGCCTGTACGGCCACGACATCGACACCGGCACCACGCCGATCGAAGGCGGGCTGCGGTGGGCCCTCTCGACCGTGCGCCGCCCGGCCGGCGCGCGCGCCGGCGGCTATCCCGGCGCAGACGTCATCGCGAAACAACTTGCCGAGGGCGTGACAAGACAACGCGTCGGCTTCGTCGTGAAAGACCGGGTGCCGGTGCGCGAGGGCGCCGATATCGTCGACGCCGACGGACGCTCGATCGGCACGGTGACGAGCGGCGGCTTCGGTCCGACGTACGGCGGCCCGGTAGCCATCGGCTACGTCGCCACCGAACATGCGACACCGGGCACGGCGCTGCATGCGATCGTCCGCGGCAAACCGGTCCCGATGGAAGTCGCGAGAACTCCGTTCGTCGCGCAACGCTACTACCGGGGGTAAGCATGGCGAACACGGACACCCGCAACACGCCGATGGCCGCTGGAACCAGGCTCTCCGCCGCCGAAAAAATGGCACGCATCCCCGTGAAGATCGTCCCGACCGAACCGGCCGACGTGCCGCGCAAGCCGGAATGGATTCGCGCGGCCTTTCCCGGCTCGCGCGAGGTGATGGCGCTGAAGAAGATTCTGCGCGAGCAGAAGCTGCACACGGTATGCGAAGAAGCCGGCTGCCCCAACCTCGGCGAGTGCTTCGCTCACGGTACGGCGACCTTCATGATCATGGGCGACATCTGTACACGGCGTTGCCCGTTCTGCGATGTCGGACATGGCCGCCCGCTTCCGCTCGATCCGGACGAACCGGCGCGACTCGCCGAAACCATCGCCGCGATGCGGCTCAAATACGTGGTGATCACGTCGGTCGATCGCGACGACCTGCGCGACGGTGGTGCCGCACACTTCGCGGCTTGCATCCGCGCCGCGCGCCGGATCGATCCGGCACTCAGGATCGAGGCGCTGACGCCGGATTTTCGTGGCAGGCTCGAGGTCGCGCTGAACCTGCTCACGGCATCCGCACCGGACGTGTTCAACCACAATCTGGAAACCGTGCCGCGCCTGTACCGCGAAGCGCGTCCAGGCGCCGATTACCAGCACTCGCTCAACCTGCTGCGGGCATTCAGGGCCGCGTCGCCGAACGTGCCAACCAAGTCGGGCCTGATGCTGGGCCTCGGCGAAGAAAGCGACGAAGTCGATCAGGTGATGCGGGATTTGCGCGCGCACGGCGTCGACATGCTGACACTCGGTCAATACCTGCAGCCGACCCGTCACCACCTGCCCGTGAAACGCTTCGTCACCCCTGCGGAATTTGCGCAGTTGCGGCAACGCGCGCTCGCGCTCGGGTTCAACCAGGTCGCATCAGGGCCGATGGTACGTTCGTCCTATCACGCCGATCTGCAGGCGAAAGGCGACACGGTCGAGTGACGGCGCGGTCGGCGAAGCGCGTGCACGACTCGCTTCGCCAATGCGGCGGCACGGCCTCGCGCCATGCCGCCTGCGCCCTCCCGGCACGCGTTACGCGACGCGCTCGATCGCGATCGCCGTCGCCTCGCCGCCGCCGATGCACAGCGATGCGACACCGCGCTTCAGGCCATATGCCTCGAGCGCGGCCAGCAGCGTCACCATCACGCGTGCGCCCGATGCGCCGATCGGATGGCCGAGCGCGCACGCGCCGCCATGCACGTTGACCTTGTCGTGCGGCAGCTCGAGATCGCGCATCGCGGCCATCGCAACCACCGCGAAGGCTTCGTTGATCTCGAACAGGTCGACGTCGCGCAGGTTCCAGCCGGTCTTCTCCGACAGCTTGCGGATCGCGCCGATCGGCGCCGTCGCGAACAGGCCCGGCTTGTTCGCGTAGGTCGAGTGCCCGACGATCACCGCCTTCGGCGCGAGGCCGAGCCGGTCCGCTTCCGAGCGACGCATCATCACGAGCGCGGCCGCGCCGTCCGAAATCGACGACGAATTGGCCGCCGTCACCGTGCCGCCCTCGCGAAACGCCGGCTTCAGTGTCGGAATCTTGTCGAGCTTCGCGTTGCCCGGTTGCTCGTCGATCGACACGACGGCTTCCGTCTTGCCGGCCTTCACGGTCACCGGCGCGATCTCCGATACGAAGCGCCCTTCCGCGATCGCGCGTTGCGCGCGCGTCAGCGACGTGATCGCGAACGCATCCTGTTCCTCGCGCGTGAACTGGTAGGCCTGCGCGCAATCCTCCGCGAACGTGCCCATCAGCCGGCCCTTGTCGTACGCGTCCTCGAGCCCGTCGAGGAACATGTGGTCGAGCACCTGGCCGTGGCCCATGCGCATCCCCGCGCGCGCCTTCGGCAGCAGGTACGGCGCATTCGTCATGCTCTCCATCCCGCCCGCGACCGCCACGTCCGCGGATCCGGCCAACAGCAGGTCGTGCACGAACATCGCGGCCTTCATCCCGGAGCCGCACATCTTGTTGACCGTGGTCGCGCCCGCGGACAGCGGCAAGCCGGCCTTCAGCGCGGCCTGCCGCGCCGGCGCCTGGCCCTGGCCGGCCGGCAGCACGCAGCCGAACACGATTTCATCGATGCGCTCGGCCGGCACGTTCGCGCGCTCGAGCGCCGCGCGGATCGCCACCGCGCCGAGCTCGCTCGCGCTGGCCGCGGCCAGGTCGCCCTGAAAACCACCCATCGGCGTGCGCGCCGCGCCGACGATTACGATCGGATCCTGTGTCGTCATGATTGCATTCCTCCAGTGTCAGCGCGGTGCCATGCGCAGCGCGCCATCGAGACGGATGACCTCGCCGTTCAGCATCGTATTCTCGGCGACGTGGCGCACCAGCGCCGCGAATTCGTCCGGGCGGCCGAGCCGCGGCGGGAACGGCACGCTCTTGCCGAGCGCGTCCTGCACGTCCTGCGGCATGCCGGCCATCATCGGCGTCGCGAAGATGCCCGGCGCGATCGTCACCACGCGAATGCCGAACCGCGCGAGCTCGCGCGCGATCGGCAGCGTCATGCCCACCACGCCGCTCTTCGATGCCGCATAGGCCGCCTGCCCGATCTGCCCGTCGAATGCCGCGACCGACGCGGTGTTGACGATCACGCCGCGCTCGCCTTCCGCGTCGGCGTCCTGCTTCGACATCGCGTCGGCCGCCAGGCGGATCATGTTGAACGTGCCGACCAGGTTGATCGATACCGCGCGCGCGAAACGATCGAGCGAATGCGGGCCTTCGCGGCCGACGACCTTCTCGCCCGGCGCGACGCCCGCGCAGTTCACGAGCGCATCGATGCGGCCGAACGCGTCGCGCGCGGCGGCAATGGCTGCCAGCCCGTCGGCTTCGCTCGTCACGTCGGTCTTCACGAAGCGTGCGGATGTGCCGAGTTCGTGCGTGAGGCTCGCGCCAGCGTCTTCATTGACGTCCAGCAGCATGGCCTTGCCGCCTTCGGCGACCACCATGCGCGCCACTGCAGCGCCGAGCCCCGAACCGGCGCCCGTAATCAGAAAAACGCGATCCTTGATATTCATTCGCAGTCCGTATTCAGTATTCGATGTTCAGGATTGAGCGACCTTCTCGGCTTCCATCTTGCGCAGTACGAAGCGCTGGATCTTGCCGCTCGGGGTTTTCGGCAGCGCGTCGACGAAGTCGATCGCGCGCGGATAGGCGTGGGCCGACAGCCGCCGCTTCACATGCTGGCTCAGTTCGTCGGCCAGCGCCGGCGTGCCGTCGAAGCCTTTCGACAGCACGACGAACGCCTTGACGATCTCCGTGCGCTCCGGGTCCGGCACGCCGATCACCGCGGCCTCGCTGACGGCTGGATGCTCGATCAGCGCGCTTTCCACGTCGAACGGGCCGATCCGGTAGCCGGACGACGTGATCACGTCGTCCGCGCGGCCGATGAAGCTCACGGTGCCGTCCGGCTCGAGCTCGACGTTGTCGCCGGTCCGGTAGTAGCCGCCCGCAATCGCCGGCGTGTCCTGCTGCCAGTAGCCGTGGAACCACAGCAGCGGCGAGCGCGCGATGTCGATCGCGAGGTTGCCGGGCTCGCCCGGACCGAGCTCGCGACCGGCCTCGTCGAGTACCGCGACGCGATAGCCGGGCATCGCGAAACCGGCCGAACCGGCATGAACGACGTGCGTGAGCCCGTGGTGGTTGTTCACGACCATCCCGAGTTCGGTCTGGCCGTAGTGGTCGTAGATCGGCGCGCCGAGCGCCGCGTGGAACCAGCGCACGACTTCCGGATTCAGCGGTTCGCCCGCGCTGCTGACGACCCGCAGCTGCCCTTTCACGCGTGCCGCCGCATCGGTGCCGGCCGCCATCAGCATCCGGTACGCGGTCGGCGAACCGGCGAGGCTCGTGATGCCGAGCCGTTCGATCACGTCGTAGGTGCTGTCGACCGTGAAGCCGCCCTCGTACAGCGTCGTGGCATGGCCGAGCAGCAGCGGGCCCGTGATCGCGTAATAGAGGCCGTATGCCCAGCCCGGATCGGCGATGTTCCAGAAACGGTCGCCATCGCGCAGGTCCACTGCGTCGCGCATGTATGCGCCGAACGCGAGCAGCGCGCGCAGCGGCACCGGCACGCCCTTCGGCAAGCCCGTCGTGCCCGACGTCGACATCATCATGAACAGGTCGGTGCCCTTGCGCGGCACCGGTTCGAACGTGTCGGACTGTGCGTCGAGCGCCGCGCGGAAATCGATGTCTTGAGCCGGCAGCGCGTCGCCCGCCTCGCGCGCCGTCGCGACCCGCGGGCAGTCCGCGATCTCGTCGAGCTTCGCGCGATTCGCGACGTTGGTGACGACCAGACGCGCATCGCTCATGCGCAGCCGGTGCTCGATCGCCTTCGGTCCGAACGCGGTGAAGAGCGGCTGATAGACGGCGCCCGCGCGCCACGTGCCGAGGATCGTCGCGACGAGTTCGGGCGTGCGCGGCAACAGGCCGGCAACCACGTCGCCCGGCTTCACGCCCTGCTCGACCAGCAGGTTCGCGACACGCGCCGACAGCGCCTGCATCTGCGCGAACGTGAAGCTGCGGTGCTGACCGCCGACGTCGATCCAGTCGAGCGCGATCGCGTCCGGGTCCGCTGCCGCATGCCGGTCGCAGCATTCGACACAGGCGTTCAGGCCCTGCTCCAGGTCGCCGTGCAGATGTGCGGCGGCGGTCTCGATACGAAAGCCGGCCACGGCGTCGGCGTAGGCCGGCACCACCCGGGCGGTTGCTCCATCACGCATGCGTGTCTCCTGTTCGTTATGACCGCCGGCGAACCGGGGTATATCGATGATGGTAGACAGCCGTCACATTGCAATCAATGACAAACAGAATCTAGAATCGTGATCGTTTTTGCCATGCCTGGAGGGCACGAAAAAATGGGGCCGCAGATGATCTCGCCGGATTTCGTCGAAGATGCGCTCGAGAGCCTGCGCCGGCGACGGATGCCGACCGAGGCCGTGCTGCGTGCCGCCGGCCTGCCGGCCGCCGTGCGCGAGCCCGTCACGCCGCAGCAGTACGGCCGGTTGTGGCTGGCGATCTCCAGCGCGATCGACGACGAATTCTTCGGGCTCGCGGCCCGCCCGATGCGGCGCGGCAGCTTCACGCTGCTGTGCCATGCGGTGCTGCACGCAGGCACACTCGAGAAGGCGCTGCGGCGTGCGCTGCAGTTCCTGCGCGTGGTGCTCGACGAACCGCACGGCGAGCTCGTGGTCGCCGACGGCCAGGCGCAGATCGTCCTTACGCAGGCCGGCGCACCGTATTCAGCGTTCGCTTACCGGACGTTCTGGCTGATCCTGCTCGGTGTCGCCTGCTGGCTGATCGGCCGGCGCATTCCGCTGCAGCGCATCGATTTCGCGTGCCCGAGCCCCGACCAGCGCAGCGACTACCACCAGTTCTTCGGGGTACCGGTACATTTCGACCGTCCCGACAGCCGGCTTGCCTTCAACGCCGCATACCTCGCGCTGCCGACGATTCGCTCCGCGCAGGCGCTGAAGACCTTTCTGCGCGGCGCGCCCGGCAATCTACTCGTGCGCTATCGACACGACACCGGCTGGGTGGCGAAGACGCGTGCACACCTGAAGGCGCTGCCGGCCGCCGAGTGGCCGGACTTCGACACGCTGGCCGTGCGCCTCGGTACGACGCCCGCGACGCTGCGGCGACGCCTGCGCAGCGAGGGGCAAAGCTTCGCGTCGATCAAGGACGAGCTGCGCGGCGCGCTGGCCCAGTCGCTGTTACGCGGACACACGCTCAGCGTCGCGGAAATTGCGGCGGAACTCGGTTTTACCGAGCCCAGTGCGTTTCATCGCGCGTTCCGGAAATGGACGGGGACGAGCCCGGGGGCGTTTCGGCGGGATGTCAATGCGGCGCAGGCGGTGGCGAAAGCGGAGTAGCCTTTCGAGTAGCCGCGATGCCGGAGTGCGCGGGCCGCTGCGGTCCGCTTGCCGGTCATGCGTGGAATCCCGCCCCTTCGAACTGATTGCAGGACCCTGAGTCGATGCCGACGCATGTTTTCGTCGCGCCAATGCAAAAACCCCCGCCTTTACGGGCGGGGGTTCTTGGCTTAGGGAGCCTGACGATTACCTACTTTCACACGGGAATCCGCACTATCATCGGCGTAGAGTCGTTTCACGGTCCTGTTCGGGATGGGAAGGGGTGGGACCGACTCGCTATGGTCATCAGGCAAAGAGGGTTGTCACGTTGCTTCGCAACGCGACCAATCTGGGAAGAAGCAGTAATCTTGGTTGTGTGTATCACACACGAGAATCCAACCTGTCGCCTGGATCTTGCTCAGTGCTTGCACACTGCGCCGATCTACAAGGCAGACTTGTTATAGGATCAAGCCTTACGGGCAATTAGTATCAGTTAGCTGAACGCATTACTGCGCTTACACACCTGA
>NZ_QTQF01000080.1:0-12745 GCF_003854235.1 Burkholderia sp. Bp8998 | reverse complement strand
CTACGTCTGGTCTGTATTCCCTGAACACGTCGACCTCGTCCGGTATCAACTCGCTTTCGACGGGCCTCAGCTCGACCAACAGCTCAGTTGCCTCGCTGTCGACTTCCACGTCGACCGGTCTCTCGTCGGCCAACAGCTCGATCAGCTCCCTGTCGACGTCGACTTCGACCGGCCTCAGCTCGACCAATAGCTCCGTTGCTTCGCTGTCGACCTCCACATCGACTGGCCTCTCGTCGGCTAATAGCTCGATCTCGTCGCTGTCCACGTCGACATCGACCGGTATCAACTCGCTTTCGACCGGCCTGAGCTCGACCAACAGCTCGGTCACTTCGCTGTCGACCTCCGCATCGACCGGTCTGTCGTCGGCAAACAGCTCGATCAGCTCGCTGTCCACGTCCACTTCGACGGGCATCAACTCGCTGTCCACGGGTCTCAGCTCGACCAACAGCTCGGTGGCTTCGCTCTCGACCTCCACGTCGACCGGCCTCTCGTCCGCGACCAGCTCGATCAGTTCCCTGTCCACGTCGACTTCGACGGGCCTCAGCTCGACCAATAGCTCGGTCGCTTCGCTGTCGACTTCAACGTCGACTGGCCTCTCGTCGGCAAACAGCTCGATCTCGTCGCTGTCCACGTCGACCTCGACCGGTATCAACTCGCTTTCGACCGGCCTGAGCTCGACCAACAGTGCCATCCTTTCGCTGTCGACTTCGACGTCAACCGGCCTCTCGTCGGCCAACAGCTCGATCGGCTCGCTGTCCACCGGCCTCAGCACGGTCACGACCAAGACCGACAATCTCGGCAACAGCACGGCCGCAGCCCTCGGTGGCGGCGCCAGCTACAACCCGGCAACCGGCACGGTCTCCGCTCCGTCGTACACCACGTACAACGCGAACGGCACGACGTCGACCGCCAACAGCGTCGGCTCGGCGATCAACAGCATCAACAGCCAAGGCATCAAGTACTTCCACGCGAATTCGACGGCAGCGGACAGCCAGGCACTCGGTACCGACTCGGTCGCGATCGGCCCGAATGCCGTCGCCAACAACACCGGCGACGTCGCACTCGGCAGCGGCTCCGTCACCGAAGCACCCAACGCGACACCGACGGGTACCGTCGGTGGCGTGACCAGCACGTTCGCGGGCGGCAATCCGAGCAGCGTGGTGAGTGTCGGCAACGCGAGCACGGGCACCACGCGTCAGATCACCAATGTCGCGGCAGGTCAAATCACGGCCACCAGCACGGACGCGATCAACGGCTCCCAGCTCTTCGCAACCAATTCCGTCGTGGATTCGCTGTCGACGACGGTGTCGTCGTCCAGCAGCGCGATCTCGTCGCTGTCGACCGGCATCACTTCGTTGTCGACGGGTCTCAGCTCGACCAACAGCTCGGTGACCTCGCTTTCGTCATCGACTTCGACTGGGCTGTCGTCGGCCAATAGTTCAATCGCGTCGCTGTCCACGTCGACTTCGACCGGCATCAACTCGTTGTCGACTGGCCTCAGCTCGACCAACAGCTCGGTCGCTTCGCTGTCGACTTCCACGTCGACCGGCTTGTCGTCGGCTAACAGCTCGATTTCGTCGCTCTCGACGTCGACGTCGACGGGCCTGTCCTCGGCAACCAGCTCGATCAGCTCGCTGTCCACCTCGACCTCGACGGGTATCAACTCGCTGTCGACTGGCCTCAGCTCGACCGACAGCTCGGTGGCTTCGCTCTCGACCTCCACGTCGACCGGCCTGTCCTCGGCAACCAGCTCGATCAGCTCGCTGTCCACCTCGACCTCGACGGGTATCAACTCGCTGTCGACTGGCCTCAGCTCCACCGACAGCTCGGTGGCATCGCTGTCGACTTCCACGTCGACCGGCTTGTCGTCGGCTAACAGCTCGATTTCGTCGCTCTCGACGTCGACGTCGACGGGCCTGTCCTCGGCAACGAGTTCGATCAGCTCGCTGTCCACCTCGACTTCGACCGGCATCAACTCGTTGTCGACTGGCCTCAGCTCGACCGACAGCTCGGTGGCTTCGCTCTCGACCTCCACGTCGACCGGCCTGTCCTCGGCAACCAGCTCGATCAGCTCGCTGTCCACCTCGACCTCGACGGGTATCAACTCGCTGTCGACTGGCCTCAGCTCCACCGACAGCTCGATGGCATCGCTGTCGACCTCCACGTCGACCGGCCTGTCGTCGGCAACCAGCTCGATCAGCTCGCTGTCCACCTCGACTTCGACCGGCATCAGCTCGCTGTCCACTGGCCTGAGCTCGACGAACAGCACGGTCACATCGCTGTCCACCTCGGCCTCGACCGGCATCAGCTCGCTGTCCACCGGCCTGAGTTCGACTGACAGCTCGGTGATGTCGCTGTCCACCTCGACGTCGACCGACCTCAGCTCCGCGACCAGCTCGATCACGTCGCTGTCCACCTCGACGTCGACCGCGATCGAAGCCGCGAAGACGCACTACTTCAGCGTCAACGACAACGGCACGCAGCAAGGCAACTACGCCAACAACGGCGCGACGGGCGTCAACTCGCTCGCAGCCGGCGTGAACGCCAGCGCGGCAGGCGCCAGCAGCGTCGCGGTCGGCGACGGTTCGAACGCCCAGACGGACGGTGCAGTCGCGATCGGCCAGAATGCGTCGGCAACGGGCGGCAAGGCGGTGTCGATCGGCTCCGGCAACACGGCGAGCGGCGACGGCGCGGTCGCGATCGGCGACCCGAGCGTCGCAACGGGCACCGGCGCAGTGGCGCTGGGCGCGAACGACACGGCGACCGGCACCGGCGCCGTTGCGCTCGGCAACGCGAACACGGCCGCCGGCAACAGCGCGCTCGCCCTCGGCAACTCGAACCAGGCCACCGCGGACAACACGATCGCGCTGGGCAACCAGTCGACGGCCAGCGCGACCGGCGCACAGGCCTACGGCGCGGGCGCCAGGGCCACGGCCGCCGACGCACTCGCCTTCGGCACGAATGCACAGGCCAACGTCGCCAACTCGATCGCAATGGGTGCGAACTCGACCACCAGCACTGCAGTCGCCGTATCGAGCATCACGGTCGGCGGCGTCACGTACCCGGTCTACGGCACCAATCCGGTCGGCGTCTTCAGCGTCGGCGCACCGGGTGCGGAACGCCAGATCACGAACGTCGCGGCAGGCCAGGTCTCGGCCACCAGCACGGATGCGATCAACGGCAGCCAGCTCAACGCGACGAACCAGGCGGTCAACAGCCTGTCGACGTCGACCGCGTCGAACATCTCGTCGCTGTCGACCGGCATCGGCTCGCTGTCGACCAGCCTGAGCTCGACGAACAGCAACCTGACTTCGCTGTCCACGTCGACCTCGACGGCGATCAACTCGCTGTCGACGGGCCTCAGCTCGACCAACAGCAACCTCACGTCGCTGTCCACGTCGACGTCGACCGGCATCGGCTCGCTGTCGACCGGCCTGAGCTCGACCAACAGCACGGTGGCCTCGCTGTCGACCGGCGTGACGAACCTCGGCGATCAGGTGAGCCAGCTGTCCACCACGATCAACAACAACACGACGCGCTCGGCGAACAACACCGCCATCGCGGCCGACATGAACGGCACCGGCAACGACAAGCCGACCGTCACCGCCGGCTCGAACTCGGTGGCGATCGGCGCGAATTCGACCGACGGTGGCCGTTCGAACGTGGTGTCGGTGGGCAGCGACACGCAGCAGCGCCAGATCACGAACGTCGCACCGGGTACGCAAGGCACCGACGCGGTGAACGTGAACCAGCTGACGCAGGTGCAGACGACGCTGTCGACGGCACTGTCGGGCCAGCAGGCGCAGATCAACTCGCTGGGTTCGCAACTGCAGCAGACCGACCAGATGGCGAAGCAGGGTATCGCGGCCGTGGGCGCGATGGCGTCGATCCCGCAGCTCGATCGCGACGCCAACTTCGGGATGGGTGTCGGCACCGCGTCGTTCCTGGGTCAGAAGGCGATGGCGGTCAACATGCAGGCTCGCATCACGGAGAACCTGAAGGCGTCGATCAACGGCGGCTTCAGCGGCGGTCAGAAGGTGATCGGCGCCGGCATGCTGTACCAGTGGAAGTAACCCGTCGCGCCGCCACGCCGCCCGGCTCACGAACCGGGCGGTGCCGGGCGGCCCCGACGGCAGGACGAGCCCGCCGCGCCCCCGCGGCGAGTTTCAGTCAACCCAAGCATTGAGGACGTAACCGTGAACAAACTCGCTCTTGCGCTCGCGCTTTCCGCGATGGCCCTCGCCGCGTGCTCGACCGCATCCGGCCCGACCTACAGCGCATCCGAACTGCAGCCGCGCGACGGCGTGCGCACCTTCCAGGTGGATTGCCACGGCCTGCTGTCGGGCCCGCAGACCTGCATGAAGGCCGCCCGCAAGATCTGCGGCGACCAGCCGCTGCGCGTGGTCGATTCGGCCCGTGCGCTGCGCGACGGCTCGGATCCCGCGACGCTGGTGTTCCAGTGCGGCGCCGCGCCGGCCGAAGCGGCGTCGGCGGCCGAGCCGGCCCCCGCGCCCGCCGCGGTCGAACACGTGAACCTCGCGGGCGACGCGCTGTTCGCGACGGGCCTGGCAACGCTCACGCCGGCCGCGCGCGCCTTGCTCGACAAGCTGCTGAGCGAACGCGAAAACCGCACGTATACGCAGGTGACGGTCACCGGCTATACGGATTCGGTCGGCAACGACGCCGCCAATCTCGCGCTGTCGAAGCGCCGTGCGGAAACCGTCGCAAGCTACCTGAAGGCGCACGGGCTGAAGGCGCAAACCATGTCGGTCACGGGCCGCGGCAGCGCCGATCCGGTCGCGTCCAACGCAACGGCCGAAGGCCGCGCCGGCAACCGCCGCGTCGACATCTCGCTGCAGCGCTGAGCAGCCGGCCGTCTCGGCCCAGGCGCCCCGCACCGGCACGCGACGGCCCAGACCGACAGGGCGCAGCCGTCCTGCCGGCACTCCGCCCGACCGAGCCCGCGCCGTTTCGCCGGAGCCCCGCCCCCCCGCGCCGGCGGCTATGTCAAAGTTCGTCAGGCCCCTCCACAAGACGGCGCCTTCCGTGCCACAATCGCCGCAGACAGTTGCCGGGGCGTTCCGCCCGCGTCGCGCACCGTGCCAGACCCGCCCGACGACACACCGGAATCCGGCGGCCGCGTCGCGATCGGTGCCGCTCGACTCGTATTCCAGCGCGCGCCGGCGCGAACGCAACCACGACAATCCACGGCGCACCGTTTCGCGGCCAAGGCCGGACGCGCGACGCCGCAGAGGAAACCAACCGGTGACGGACATCAATCACACCGCCTCGGGCGGCACCCGCAAGCAACGGCCGGCCGTCGGCATCTCGCTGTTTGCGCGGGACGGCCAGGCGATCTGGGAAAACGGCATACACCAGAACATCGCGTTCCTCGCGATGATGCTCGAGCGCTCCGACCGCGTCGGCCCCGTCTATTTCCTGAACGGCGGCGACGCGAACGCGCTGCCGAGCGGCCTCGAACTCGATGGCCTCGACGTGCCGCTCGTGACGCCCGCCGACGTCACGCATGAGCTCGACGTCGTGATCGAGATGGGCGCGCAACTGCCGGTCGAATGGCTCAGGCACGTGAAGGCGCTCGGCACGAAGCTCGTTGCGTGCTACGTCGGCCATACCTACAGCGGCCTCGCGGAAACGCCGATCTTCGACAAGCCGTCGGGACACATCTTCAACGGCACGCAGTTCGACGAAGTGTGGGTGCTCGAGAAGTCGCAGAAGATCGACGTGCCGCTCCTGCGCACGCTCACGCGTGCGCCGGTCCATACGATTCCGCATCTGTGGTCGCCGTACTTCCTCGATCGCCGCATCGCCGCGCTGGCGGGCGAAGGCTTGACGTTCGGCTATCGGCCCGGCCGTCGCCCGTGGCATCTCGCGACGCTCGAGCCGAACATCTCGGTCGTGAAGTCGTGCCATTACCCGATGCTCGTATGCGACGAGTTCTACCGCGCACAACCGGACGCCGTGCAGCATCTGTTCGTGGTCAACGCGATGCACATGAAGGCCCATCCAACCTTCGTGCACTTCGCGAACAGCCTCGATCTCGTGCGCCAACAGAAGGCGACGTTCGAGCCGCGCATCGACCTGCCGAGCTTCATGGCGCGCCACGCGGATGCCGTCGTGTCGCATCACTGGGAAAATCCGCAGAACTATCTGTACTACGACGTGCTGTACGGCGGCTATCCGCTGATCCACAACTCGACGCTGCTCGGCGACGCCGGCTACTACTACCCGGACTTCGATTCCGTGGCGGGCGGCCAGGCGCTGCGCGATGCATGGTTGCATCACGACGAGCGGCTCGACGACTATCGCGCGAAGGCCGACCGGCTGCTGCAGTCGGTGTCGATCGACAACCCCGCGAACCTGGACGCGTTCGTCACGCGCCTGGTCGCCTGAACCGGAGCATACGCATGTCGGACTCCAATGCCCGTCAAGCGCCCGGCGAGGGCAAGCGTCTCGTCGTCGGCGTGTCGCTGTTCGTGCGCGGCGCCGGCCAGTCGCTGTGGGAAAACGGCATCTTCCAGAACTGCCTGCTGCTGATCCTGTTGCTGCGCCAGTCGCCGCTCGTCGCTCAAGCCGTGATGGTGAACGGCGGCGAACAGGTCGCCGATCCACAGATGATGCTCGGCGAATGGGACGTGCCGCTGTTGTCGATGGACGAAGCGCTGCAGCGCTGCGACGTGCTGATCGAAATGAGCGCGCAGTTCGGCGCGGACTACCTGCGCGCGTTCCGCGACCGCGGCGGCAAGGTCGTCACGATGCGGGTCGGCAACGACTACGTGATCGACATCGAGCGTGCGATGTTCAACAAGCCGTCGGGCTTCCTGTTCTCGGGCGCGCCGTACGACGCGGTGTGGACGATTCCGGAGTTCGAGCGCTCGTGCCTGCACTATTACCAGACTGGCCTGCGCGCGCCGGTGACGATCGTCCCGCACATCTGGCATCCGATGCTGTTCGACAAGGCGCGCGCGACGCTCGGCCCCGGCTTGTCGTTCGGTTATCAGCCTGGCAAGCCGCGCTGGCGCGTGACGATGTTCGAGCCGAACATCTGCATGGTGAAGACGAGCATCATCCCGATGCTGGTGACCGAGGAAGCGTATCGCGCCAAGCCGGGGTTCCTCGAGTTCGTGCGAGTGTGCAACACGCTGCACCTGAAGGAACATGCGACGTTCGTCCACTTCGCGAAGAGCCTCGACATCGTGAACCACGGGATCACGACGTTCGAAAGCCGCTATGCGGTGTACGAGTTCATGGCCGCCTACGGCGATGCGGTGGTGTCGCACACGTGGGAAAACGCGCAGAACTACCTGTACTACGAACTGCTGTACGGCGACTATCCGCTGATCCACAACTCGCCGTTCCTCGGCAAGGCCGGGTATTTCTATCCGGACTTCGATTGCCAGGCCGGCGGCCGCGCGCTGCTGCAGGCGTTCGCCGAACACGACGCGAACCTCGACGCGTACCGCGAGCAATCGAAGCACGTGCTCGACTCGGTCAGCATCTACAACCCCGACAACGTCGCCGCGTATTCCGACGCGATCGCGTCGCTCTATCGCGATGCATAACGCGCCGCCTTCTCCAGACTCCGACGTGAACGCACACCCGCCCCTCTCCCGCGCCAAATGGCTGATCGGCTGCGCCCTCGCGTCGATCGCGATCGGTGCGCACGCGCAAGCCGGCGGCGAATCGGCCGACGCGCTGCTGCGCGATGCCGACACGGTCTTCAAACAGCTCGACGCCGGCCAGTTCGGCGCGGTATGGGCCGATTCCGCCGCGTTCGTGAAGGCGCGCGTCAAGCAGGACCAGTTCACCGCGGACATGCAGCGCGCGCGCCAGTCGGTCGGCATGGTCAGCCATCGCGGCTGGGCGCAGATCACGCGGATCCGCTACAAGAATGCGACGGCGATGCCCGACGGGCTTTACGCGAACCTCGACTACGCGACGACGCTGACGACCGGCGCGACCGTGTTCGAGAAGCTGAGCTTTCGCCTCGAAGACGATGGCCTCTGGCACCTGACCGGCTACGAGCCGCGCCAGTCGCAGAACTACACGCCGTAAACGCGCACCGTGCGCCCGGAGCCGCCGATGAAAATCAATGTCGCGATTACGATGAACGTGCAGCGCGACGCCACGCAGTCGATCTGGTACAACGGCGCGAACCAGCATTGCGTGTACCTGTACATGCTGCTGAAACGCTCGCCGCTGGTCGGTGAAGTGTGGCTCGCGCACGACGACGGCATCGCTGATTACCCGCAGGCGCTGATGATGGACGCATTCGGCGACGCGCTGCGTCCGCTGTCGGCGATCGTCCACCAGACCGACCTGCTGATCGAGATGAACGCGTTCATCGACCCGTCGCACACGGATGCCGTGCGCCGACGCGGCGGCAAGTGCGTGTCGTACCGCTTCGGCAACGACTACGTGATCGCGGTCGAGACGATCAACTTCGAGAAGAACGACTGGCGGCCGAACCCGCACCGCGTGCAGTTCGACGAGATCTGGACCAACCCGCAACACATGCACACGTGCGCGGCCTATTTCCAGGCCGTCTATCGCGCGCCGGTGATCGAGCTGCCGCACATCTGGTCGCCGTACTTCATCGAACGCAGCCTCGACGCCGATCCCGAACTGAAGGCGCGCTTCGGCTACCGCAACCGTGGTCCGGCCAAGCGCATCGCGTTCTTCGAGCCGAACCTGAACGTCGTGAAGAGTTCGATCGTGCCGATGCTGGCCGCGAACGCATGCTACGTCGCGCATCCGGAGCTCGTCGAACACGTGTACATGACCAACACGTTCGACAAGAAGGAAAACGTCGCCTTCAAGCATCTCGCGCTCGGGCTCGAGATGGTGCGCGACGGCAAGGCAACGGCCGACGTGCGCGCACCGTTCGTCGCGTGGGCCGCGCATCACACCGACATCGTCGTGTCGCACCACTGGGAAAACGGCCTGAACTACCTGCTGTACGACGCGCTGTACGGCAACTACCCGCTGGTGCACAACTCGCCGTTCCTGCGCGACGTCGGCTATTACTACCCGGACTTCGAGATATTCGACGCGGCGCGCGCGATCGCGACCGCCGCGCAGACGCACGACGCGCGGCTCGACGATTACGCGGCAGCGGCCCGCCGCTGCCTGCAGCAGGTCGACACGCTCGCCGACCACAACGTCCGCGCGTATTCCGAGCAGATCCAGCGCCTGTTCGCCGGGCGCGCGCTCGGCTGACCGCGCCCGCCCGCGATCGGCGAGCGTCAGGCGCGACGCGCGAGCCGACGCCAGGGCGGCACCCCGTCGTCGCCGTGCGTGGCAAACATGAGGCCATGCTGGCGTCCGATCCGCGCCAGCCCCGCGAAACAGCGGAGCGCGGCGCGGCTGACCTGGCCGGCCTGCCGTGCGAGGCTGCCGGATACGCCGCGCGCAATAACCGAATCGTCGCCGCAGGCGCCCGCAAACACGCCGGCGTAATAGTGCCGCGCCGCAAGTTCACGGCTGTCGGCGTCGAGCGGCTTCATCCTGTGAATACGGTGCGCGACGGCCTTCAGGCCGTCGAGATACGGCGCGACGTCGATCGGCGCTTCGGTCGATGCGGCGCCGAGTTGCCCCAGCATGTCGGCCAGTTCGGCGATCGCGACGAGTTCGCGTGCATCGGCCGCCTGTGTGCCCGTTCCGTGCCCGGCCTTCTTCGTCGCCGCCATGCCCACGCCCCTTTTCGATCATTCGTTGCCCGGTGCCGGCGCGCAGCGCCTGCACCGCGGCGTCATGCGGCGGCCGGTGACCGCCATGTAAAGCGGATGCCCTGCGCCCATGCGACGCCGGAATCCAGGATGATCTGCCGGTCGACCTCGTTCTCCACGCCTTCGACGACAACGTGCCGCGCGCTTTCGTGCGCAAACGCGATCAGCCGGCGAAACTGGTAGCGCCCGATCGCGTTGCGCTTGATCAGCGACAGGACTGACCTGTCGAGCTTCACGATATCGGGGTTGCCGACCACCAGGTTATTCAGCGCGCTGAAGCCGACGCCGAAGTCGTCGATCGCGACGCGGCATCCGGCCTGGCGGAACCGGTTCACGAACGACCGGCCCGCGACGGGGTTCAGCGGCCCCGTCTCGGTGATTTCGACGACCAGCCGCGCCGCGACCGACGGCTCGTGCTCGAGCCGCCTGAAGATGGCCAGCCACGCGTCGTCCACGACCGCGCTCGCCGCCGCGATGTTGCAGCCATACACGGCCTTCGGATCGGCGCGCAGCGCGTCGATCGTCCGGCCCACCACGAGCCGGTCGAACCAGCGCATCAGCCCGAGCGATTCGAGGCGCGGCAGGAACGCGAGCGGCGGCAGCGCCTCGCGCGCCCCCCAGCGCAGTCGCGCGAGGCATTCGTGATACAGCACGCCGCCCGACAGGTCGGCACGGCAGACCGGCTCGCGCGCGAATCCGAGCCGGCTCTCGACGAAACTGCGTACCGACGCAAGGTCGGGGTGATCGTCGGGCGCGCCGAACACGAGATCGATCTCGTCCCGACTCGCTACGCTATTCGCCTCCAGGCGAGGTTCGACCGCATTCATCCGGCGCTCCGGCAAATGTCGGACCGCCGATGACGGCCCGCGCTCTCGATACATGCGGCGCGAGCCGACCACGACACGCGCCACCGCCTACCCGGCCCATCCTCTTGTTTTGATCTTTTCCGAGAGCGTACTTTTTATTTCGACGCGCCGTCAAATCCGATATTGTCAACGATATTCAAATACGGGAAATACACCACGCACGCACGTCGACAGCAGTGCGACAGATTACACAAAATCGCCGGCGTAACGCCAATCGATATCACTTATTTGCGCCGTCCAAACATCCTCCGGCGAATCGATTTACCGCACGGCTTGTTTCAAAAAATCAGATGCCTGGCATTTTGTCTGAAAAATAACTGTCGGGGGAAACCCTGCCCGGACCCGACACCCTGATTCGCCGAAACCGCTCGCAGGTCGCGCCACCATTGGGTTGCGACGGTGCATTCGGTCTCCGCAGAATGCAATTTCGCCGTTTCAAACGATATTGACTATATTCGAATGATAATCAGGCAAGGCTTAAACCAGAATATCGAGCCGAATTATACGACAACCATCGATTGAAAGATATTTAACAATCTTTCGGACTTGTTAACCTATAAAATGATTTTCGACGGACTTCCCTCGGAGCCGTCAAATTCGTGCCTTCAAAAACCGTCGAATCTCCCCGGTTCGGCGGTTTCTTTTTAACCGCGTCATTTCTTCATACATTAACCAGGGCAATCTGGATGACGGCGGGCGAAGTCGCGTGGCCTTATGCCGTCGCGCCGATCAGGTTCGCAAGCAGCGCGTCGTATTCGGCGACGAGTGCAGGGTTCGCCGATGTATAGCGGCCGAGGATTTCGCGCTGGCGCCGCGTGTACCCTTCCCAGTCGTCGTCGTGCGTATGCAGCGCGTGCAGCAACGCCTCCGCGCCCTTCTGCACGTCGTTGTCCGGATAGTAGTAACCGAGATCGGGCGCGAGGCTCGCGTTGTGCACGAGCGGATAGCCCTGCCAGCACACGTCGAAATAGAAGTAGTTGAGCGGGTTCGACCATTGATGCGACACGACGACGTCGGTCAGGTCGGCCAGGAACAGCGGCGTGTCGAAGCGCCCGACGAAGCTCGCCTTGCCCTCGCGCACGATGTCCAGGTAGTTCATCAGCATCACGAACTCGGGGCTGTCGTGCGCGAGACGGTCGGCGTTCGTCACGTGCGTGAAGCAGATCGCGTCGGGGTCGCGGCGATACGCTTCGTCGATGATCAGCATCGGGTACACGCAGAACTTCACGACGTTGTGGTTCGGCTCCATCACCGTGAGCCGCTTGCCCGGCTCGCTGCGCGGCCGGTACTCGCCGTGCTCGGGCAGCGATGCCGCGCGCGCGCTGAGGAACATCGGATCCCACACGAACGGCACGACGCGCCCCGGGCAACGGCGCAGCGACTGCAGGAACGGCAGCGACGACGGTGCGATCTGCGGAATCGCCCACACCTCGTCGTAGCCGCGATTGATGAACAGCGAATCCCACAGCCGGCGGCCGAACAGCATCGATTCCATCGCGTTGATGTACTCGACGCCGCAGCAATAGCTGACGATCTTCGCGCCGCGCGCCTTCAGGTAGGCCGTCTGCGCGCCGTCGATCTGGCCGCCGAGTTCGATCACCACGTCGAGCGCATCCTTCATCTCCGCGAACGCGCGCGTGTCGTACACGGTGCGATCCCACGGCAGCGCGTCGGTCAGCGGCACGTCGGTCGTGTTGACCAGCGTCACGCGGTAGCCATGCGGCGACGCCATCAGCAGCTTCGCGAGAAACAGCGCGTTCTGCTTGATGCCGTTGATCCACAGGCTTTCGTCGGGGGTGCGCAGTCCGATCGTGATACCGATGCGCAGGCCGTTCAGGACAGGAGACGTCATCGTCGGCGGGATGGAAGATTGAATGGACGCAGTGTAGCGCGCATGGCGGCACACGCCGGGAACAACGGATCATTCTAGCGGACTGCCGATCAGAGAACTGTCATGGATGGTCAGCAGCAGGCGAGGCAACGCGCGGCCCGTTCCGGCCGCTTACATATTCCATCGCCCGGTTTCGATTGCAGCCTCCATCATCTTGATCGTTAGGGAAGGTCTGCATAACCGCGTAACTCTCGACGAGGCATCAATTCAGCGACCGATGCCCCTGCCCATCACGCCATACA
>NZ_QTQF01000079.1:0-13504 GCF_003854235.1 Burkholderia sp. Bp8998 | reverse complement strand
GGCCGTCGCGATGCGGCTATGCTCGCCCAACAGTTGCAAATGATTCTCCATTCGGTGTGCTGAATTTACCGCTTACGAACAGCCAGGTGAGGTATCGGTATGGGTCGATGCGATTCGCCTTGCACGACTCGACGAGGGAGTACAGGTTGGCGCTCGCGTTTGCTCCGTCGACGCTGTCCGAGAACAGCCAGCCGCGGCGCCCGACGCAGAACGGGCGAATCGAGTTTTCGCAAGGATTGTTCGAGATAGCCCAGTTGCCATTCTCGACGTAGCGGACCAGCTTCGGCCACTGTTCGCGCAGGTACGTCAACGCTTTGCCCAGCAAGCTTTGTGGCACGACGCCAGGCGACTGCTCAAGCATCAGATTGTGGATGGCGTCGAGCACGCGTGCACTGTACCGTCGTCGCAATCGCTGCCGCCTGTCGGCTTTCCATTTCCCGCTACGCGCCTCGGCAACGAACAACTTTCCAATCAGCTTGATGAAGCGCGTCGCGAGCAGATCGGGCGAGCGCGCTGCCTTGGGCACATTGTCCTCTGCCTTGACGAAGTAGCGCCGGCAATGAACCCAGCATCCGAGGTGAACCAGTTGGTAACGCTGGGCAATGCCATTGTAGGGCTCGTATCCGTCGGTCATCAGGGCCGCACCTTCACGCACGCCGACGAACAGCTTGTCAGCCAGCTTTGCACCTCGTCCGGGCGTGTAGGTGAAGCAGCAGATCGGCGGTCCGGAACCGGTCATCTGCGACCAGAGATAGCTCTTTGTTTGTGGCTTGCGCCCCTTCTCCTTCAGGACCTGGAATGTCGTCTCGTCGCAGTAGATCAGGTCGGCATCAAGCAACGCATCGCGCATCAGGTTGATCACGGGTTGCGCCGCGAGACCGACACGGACCATGCTCGCGGCGATCGTGTTCGACGAGATGTCGCCACCGAAGCGCCGCAGCAGGCCTGCCTGGCGGTACAGGGGCATTCCGAACTGGTACTTTCCGGTGGCGATCCACGCGAGTGCTGATTCGGTGAGGAGTCCGCGAGGGATGATGCGCGGCGGCGCTGGCGTGACCTTGATGCCGAGATCGCAGCACGGGCAGGCATACTTGACACGCTGGTGCTGGATGACGCGCAGCTGTTCCGGAATCACGTCGAGCTGCTCGCTGGTTTCAACGCCGATCTCTACAAGCGCGTGACCGTCGTTGGCGCAGAAGCGATCGGCTTCGGGCAGTTCATGCCGCAAGACATCGCGCGGCAGGTTGGGATCGAGCGGCTTGCGGTGGCCACGCTGCTTGCGCGTGTGCGCGGCAACCTTCGTTTGTGGTGTGTCTTCCTGCGCGGGCGCGGAGTTCGCACCGAGCACTTCGGCTTCGTTGAACAAGCCGGGTTGATCAGTATCCCGCGCTTCGCTCTTCGCACCGAACAGCTCACGGCGGTAAGCTCGCAATCGCTCCTCGGCGAGATCGCGCTCTGCGGTCACGAGTCGCAGCGTGCTTCGCAGTTCGTCACGTTCTTGCTGAAGCGCGGCGTGCTCCTCGCGCATCGCCAGGAGTGCCTTGAGTTCGTCGGCAGAGAGGGTGACGTTGATCGGCATGTTGCTTAGACCGGCACGTCAATATCGTGTTCAACTCACACGAGCATAATGTCGTTTCGGATGGCGCCGAAGCGCGGCAATGTCAGCACCCTTGAGTAGCCACTGCAACCGCTCGACGTCCAGCGTGACGACTCCGGTACTACTGTCGGGCCAGACGAAGCGGTCCTTTTCTTCGAGTCTCTTGAGCAATAGCCAGAACCCGTTGTGATCCCAGCCGAGGATCTTGATACGATCGCATCGTCGGTTCGTGAACACGTAGAGCGACGAATCCATCGGGTTCAGTCCCATCGCCTGCTCCACGAGAATCGACAGGCTGTTCATTCCGAACCGGAAATCGACCGGATCGCGGTGCAGATAGACGTTCAGACCTTCGTCAAACCGGAACACGGCAGCCTCCCGAGCACCTGGATGATCGTCGTGATTTCTTCGACGTCAGCTTCGCCAAAGTCGAGTTCGACACCGTTGGGTAACCGGACATGTAGCGCGAGCGCCATCGCCGGAAACTGAGTGGACCGTGTAGACGGAGACACTGGAGCAGAGATGACGGGAACAAACGCCGGTAAGGTAGTTGCATTGCTGGGGCTTGTGACAGTCGGAGCCGGAATGTCGATCGAGACGCCATCGATTACCAATGGATCCGGCTCCCGAGATTCGTGCAAGATCTGCGGCTGATAGCGCGCGATCCACCGGCGTAACTGGTTCGGGTTGACGTCGTGATCCATGGCGGCACGCGCGATCGACACACCCGGCCTCAGGCATAGTGCGACCAGTTCCCGTACAGCATCTTCATTGAATTCGCGCCGGCCATCTCGTTTATGGCCAACGACCAGCCTGCTGCGAAGGTCTCGATTCTCGATCATTGCGGTCTGAGTGCATGTGTCCACGCGGACACTTAGCTTCAGACCTTCAGCCACTCATTGGAAGGACGTTGTTCCTCGACCGCATACAGTTGATCGATACGGGTCTGCCGGTAGCGTAGTTCTTGGTCTCGCTCACTCGCTTCCCGCTCCTTCTCCTTGATCGTCTGGTCCTTCGCCTCGACTTCGGCTATCAGTTGCGCTGTCAGGGCGCGCAACTGTTCCGGGCTGAGTGCGTCGAGGTCGGCAGGCAAGTTCATGCGGGCCAGTCTGCCAGAACCCTGCAGACGGCGGAAGCGCAACTGTTTACGTCCCGCGGGACTCAGACGACACGGATCACGCCGTCCTCGCCGATGCGTTGCCACGGCAAGCCCAGCACCAGGCCGGCCAGCTGTTCGTGCGTCAAGGCACGCTGCTTGGGTTCGCTGCCGAGGTGCGGCCAGGCGAACTGCCCCTGATTCAGACGTCGCGCAGCCAACCAGATGCCGATCCCATCGTGGATCAGGACCTTCATGCGGTTGGCGCGCCGATTGGTGAACAGATAGGCATGGTGTGGGTGCGCGGCGCCGAACACCTTGACCACACGTGCCAAGGCCGTATCGAAACCGGCACGCATGTCCAATGGATCGACCGCCAGCCAAATCTCGTCGACACGGATCACCGCAGCCACTCGCGCAGCCAGGCGGCACACTGGGTTGCTTCGGATACCGGCCAACTCACCGTGACCGACTGATCTCCCCGGCGCACCTCGATACGGATCTCTGGCGAATGCGGACTCGGCGTTCCCAATGCCAACGGCACAAAGGCTGGCAGTGACGGTGGCGTGGCCGGTGGACGGCCCAACGGTCTCTTGGGAAGTCGACCTTCCGCCTGATCGATCCAGCGCCGCAGCAGATTTGCGTTGAGCCTGTGTTCCAGCGCGACCGCCGCAACCGATACGCCGATTCCCTGGCAGGCAGCAACCACCTGCGCCTTAAACTCCTCGCTGTAGCGTCGCCGTCGACGACGCTCCGGGAGTGCTTCCGATTCGATAGTGTTCACGTGTCCGCTTATTCGTTAGGTGGACACGATACTCCCAAGCTCCTCGGTCAAACTCAAGACGGGTTGGCTAGCCGCTTACAAATATGCGGCCACTTTGCATTCCTTTGTTCCGGAAAAACACCGACCAGGAAGCTGGCGAATCAAGCCAGCAGTACTGCGGCTGACCGTGCCCACATCGATTGACTACCTCAAGCATCCGGCGCACGGAACCTCGGAACCGAACGAGGACGCTAAGGCCATTCCACGCGACAGCACAATGCTAAGGGTCACGCATGCTCGCGTCTCACGGTTCGCGAGCTATTTCGCCCGGCTCTGGCCGGGCGACTTTTTCGGGCATTCCGTGGAGGCCGAGATCACGTTCAACCCGCGTGCCTCGATACAAGGCGCGACGCGCATCCTTTGACTGCTGCTCACCTGCAATCCAGTGACGTTCGCTTTCCAAATCCCATCCCGTTACATGGACAAGGACGCGGGTCAATTGCTGACCCGTAGTATCACAGCTTCTTCGCTTTCGACTCAGGGGCTTCTTTGTCGTACAAGTTATTGACCAACACGCCAGCGACGACAAAGCCACCGTCAATGGGCAACGTATGTCCAGTGATGTAACTGGCCTGATCCGAGCACAAGAATAGGATGCCGTCGGCGATCTCGTCAGGCGTTCCATAGCGATGCATTGGGACCATGCCCTCATAGGTAGATCGCGTTTCCGCACTATGGTTTGCCAGCGCAAGTGGTGTGTCGACTGGGCCGGGAGCGACTGAGTTAATCGTGACCCCCCAGGGGGCGGCTTCAATGGCAAATTGCTGCGTCATTGCAATCAGAGCCGCTTTCGATGTGCCATATGCCATTCGACCAGTGCCCGCACGAAGTCCACTGATAGAAGAGATGTTGACGATCCTTCCCCAATTCGCCTTTCTCATATGTGGCAGTACGTATTGCATCAACAGCATAGGAGCGGTGACATTCACAGCCATCGTTGTCTGCCAATACTCCAAACTACACTCAAGCGCTGGAACCATCGCGCTAATGCCTGCATTGTTCACAAGGATGTTCGGCGGACCAAACTCCTCGGTCAAAGAATCAAGCGCATCGTGCAAGCGCGCACTAACCGCCAAATCCAAGACGCAACTCGCCGCCCGCCCTCCAGCCAATCGGATTCCGCGCACAACGGCCGCCGCTGCTTCGGCGTCCCTATCGAGAACGTACACGCTTGCGCCTTGGTCGAGCGCCAGCTTTTCGGCTGTTCGCCGGCCAATGCCACTGGCGGCACCCGTTACAAGGGCAACTCGCGAAGATTGCCGTGAATTCATCAGTTGTCTCCTTCTATGTTTCCGAGGGTTATGAAAGATATTGGACGTGATCTAGCACTTTGACTTATAAAAGAAGTGTGGCATCTCAAGCTCTCCACTTCCATTTGTAGAATGAGCGGCTATCGCATGAATGGCCCCCAATGCGAACTTGCGATCGAGGACTCTTTTCACGTTCGCACTGAGGACCGACTTTAGACATGAGACCACACATCCTGTGCTGGGCCAGACAAATCAACCGCGGCGTCGGTCTCGATGGACATCTCTTAGTCCACGCGAAAAACGTCGGTGATTCAATGGTGGGTGCACGCCAGAAGTCCTCATTGCTAAAAGAGTTTGCTCAGCGGATCGCACCGTGCGTCAGCAAAGATAATCGCACGCATGTAGTTACTCTTTGGCAGTGGCAGCTTCTGCTACGGCCCCACAAACTACACGCACACGCCGCCCCATCCCTTAGTTACGGCTTTTGTCAACCAATTTATTGGCTTTAATCCAAGGCATCATTGCGCGCAGTTTCTCACCGACGACCTCGATTTGGTGTTCGGCGTTCAAGCGGCGTCGACTCATCAATGTAGCTGCGCCGCTGGCACTCTCGAGTACAAAGCTCTTTGCGTACTCACCCGTCTGGATGTCGGCCAGGCACTGCTTCATCGCCTTCTTTGTCTCTTCCGTGACGACGCGCGGGCCCGTCACGTACTCGCCGTACTCGGCGTTGTTCGAGATCGAGTAGTTCATGTTAGCGATACCGCCTTCGTAGATCAGGTCGACAATCAGCTTGAGCTCGTGCAGGCACTCGAAGTACGCCATTTCAGGCGCGTAGCCCGCTTCGACCAGCGTCTCGAAGCCTGCCTTGATCAACTCTACGGTACCGCCGCACAGCACGGCCTGCTCGCCAAACAGGTCGGTTTCGGTCTCTTCACGGAAGTTCGTCTCGATGATGCCGGCCTTGCCGCCGCCATTGGCAATCGCATACGACAGCGCCAGATCGCGAGCCTTGCCACTCTTGTCCTGATACACGGCCACCAGGTGAGGCACACCGCCGCCCTGGGTATAAGTACTACGTACTGTGTGGCCAGGCGCCTTCGGGGCGACCATCCATACATCTAGGTCGGCACGCGGTTGCACGAAGCCGTAGTGAACGTTGAACCCGTGAGCAAAGACAAGAGAAGCGCCCTCCCTGATGTTAGGGGCAACGTCGTTTTTGTAGACGGTTGCGATTTGCTCGTCCGGCAGCAAGATCATGACGACGTCGGCCTGCTGCACGGCCTCAGCTATCTCGGCCACCTTCAGGCCGGCTTTCTCGGCCTTGGGCCAAGAAGCACCGTCCTTGCGCAGACCGACCAGTACATTTACTCCACTGTCATTCAGGTTTTGGGCATGGGCATGGCCCTGCGAGCCATAGCCGATGATCGCGACGGTGTTCCCCTTGATCAGACTAAGATCGCCGTCCTTGTCGTAAAAAACTTTCATGAAAAATTCCTTTCGGGTAATTGCTAGAGTTATGCCACAACGCGGGTCATACCGAACATAGCGAGCGCTGCTTGGACCACATCGCTCGCCTGAATGCGAGACACGACTTCGAGCGACTTTGCATATCCAACGGGAATACGTGGGGCGCCCATCCGGGCAATGCGGCAGCCTGTTGCCTGCGCTGCTGTCGCCGCGACTTCTGCACCAAATCCCGCAACCTGCACAGATTCATGCACGACTAACAAATTTCTCGTTCGCGCGCAGTCGGCAAGTACTGTCTCACGATCCCATGGCCAAATCGAACGTAAGTCAATGACACTTGCAGAAATGCCTTCAAGAGAGAGAACGGTAGCAGCCTGCTCGGCCACGCGTACTGCAGCTGACCACGAAACCAAGGTCAGATCGTCACCTTGGCGCAGCACGCGCGCGGGGCCAATTTCAAGAGCTGACGCTGTGTCAACCGGACCGATCACGGACCACAGCTCCTTGTGCTCCATGTACACGACCGGGTCTTCGCCCTTCAGCGCTTCCGACAGCATTGTGTAGTTGTCCTGTGGCGTGGCGGGACACATTACCGTCACACCTGGAAGATGGGCAAACCATGCCTCCAGACTTTGCGAATGTTGGGCAGCGGAACTGCCCCAATGTCCAATGGGCATTCGCAGGATAGCTGGAACTCGCCCTTGACCGCCGAACATGAAGCGATTCTTTGCGGCTTGGTTCACAATCTCGTCCATCGCGCACAAGGCAAAGTCGACAATTCGCAATTCCACGACCGGCCGTAGGCCGATTAGCGCCATACCGACGCCTACGCCAGCAATCGCGTTCTCGGATATAGGCGCGTCGATTATGCGTTCCGATCCAAACTCGGCCTGAAGGCCCTTGTACTGCTGGAAAATTCCACCGCGGCCGACGTCTTCCCCTACCACCACAACGCTCGGGTCCCGCATCATTGCATCGCGAAGCGCCTGCTGGGCGGCCTCCGCGTACGTGATCGTCTTCAGTACCATGTGCCTGCCCCCACGGTCTGAACGTCTGTAAATGCATCAGCAGCCGGCGGCACAGGCGAAGCCTCCGCAAAATCAAGAGCTTCTTGCAGTTCCTGTTCAACCTCCGCGTTGACGCGGTCAATAAGAACCTGAGGTACCCTCTTTTCGACGAGGCGTTTCCTAGCCAGCCGCATCGGCTCATCTCTAGCCGCAATTTCGATATCGACGGGGTCACGGTAGGCTTGCCCATCTGAAGAGAGGTGACCATGCATTCGCCGCGTAAGAGCGTGCATTAATCGCGGCCCATCCCCGGCCCGGATTTCTCCTACTAAGCGTTTTGCCAACTCGTAAACCGCTTCAACATCGTTGCCGTCGACACTTTCGGCTGGCACCCCTAATGCAACGGAACGCGCGACCACACCCGGCCCTGCCGTGAGTTCCCCAGTACGGCTTGTCGACGACCAGCGGTTGTCCTCACATACGAACAAAACGGGCAATCTAAACAGACATGACCAGTTGAGCGCTTCCAAGAAAGGACCACGGTTCACAGCACCATCACCAAAGAAGCAGGCGACGATGTTTGGCTTGTGCCGAAGCTTCATCGCCTGAGCCGCCCCACACGCAATGGCCATTCCAGCGCCCACGATTCCGTTTGCACCCAGCATGCCGACCGAAAAATCAGCAATGTGCATTGAGCCGCCCTTGCCTGAATTAGTGCCGTCGCGTCGACCAAACATTTCGGCCATCATCCTCTTCATGTCTGCACCCTTCGCCAGGGTATGGCCATGGCCGCGGTGACTGCTAGTCAGAAGATCATCCTGCACGAGATGGGCGCAAACACCAGCCGCAACGCCCTCTTGACCAATGGATCCGTGCAGAGGTCCACGAATCTTTGCGCGTTCGTCAATTTTCTGACCAAGAACGGCAACACCGCCAATGCTGAGTTCTTCCGCCGCGAGCTCGAATGCGCGAATGCGCGCCATGCTGCGGTACAGGGAAAGTAGTTCCATAAGGTGAGGTTGGAGAAAGAGGCGAAGAGACCTCGCCGAGGTCAGAGGGCCATTTGCCCATTGGAGCGATGCCGACGTCGAAGGACGGGAGACACTCTGCGATCGAGTCTTTTTATACGAGACCAGGCAAAACACAAGAATGCCCGCCATCGACAGGCAAGCAAACACCCGTGATGAAGCGCGCTTCGTCAGAGGCGAGGAACACAGCCGCGTTGGCAATGTCCCACGGCGAACCAGGCTTCTTCATTGGCACCGCCTTACTCCGTGCCGCGACCATCTCCTCGATCGACGAATATTGAGCCGAAATTTGCTTGTATACCAACGGGGTGTCGATGACCCCCGGCATGATCACATTCGCTCGAATTCCTTGCGCCGCATACTGCAAAGCAATGGCGACGGTCGCTTGATTCACTGCGGCTTTAGAAGCGTAATAGGCGAAGTATGAGTACCCACTCCAACGAATTGCCGACAGCGACGAGATGTTCACAATAGCGCCGCTTTGCTGTTCAAGAAAGTAAGGTAGTACTGCTCGGACTGTTCGATGTATCGAACCGACATTGATGTCCATGGTGCGCTGAAACGCCGCATCATCGAGTTCCAGAGGGCCACCCGCAGGCGCAACTCCAACGTTGTTGTGCAGGATGTGCAGACGACCGAAGTGTTGAATTGCGGTCTGTACGGCTCTATTGACATCATCGGTTTGTGTCACATCGGCAACCACCGCAATCGCGTCATGGCCTTCCGCTTGGATTACCCGTGCGGCGTCCTCCGCCGCTTCGGCAATCCGGTCGACACAAATTACTGCAGCACCTTCCCGAGCATAAGCAACGGCGGTTGCCTTGCCATTGCTCCATTCGTTTGGCGGACCTCCCGCACCGAACACTATGGCTACCTTGTTCTTCAGACGATCAACCACGGTTTGTCTCCTTAATACTTTTACAACGAGGAAACGATCATTGCCGAAATTCCTCACGCCACGAGCGTATCGGCATAACTCGATCATCGCACCAACGATTGATCAATCGAGTAAAGCCGGACATCTCGTTTAACCTGCTCAATGAGCATGCCTCAGACCGCAGGAACAGCACCAGCCCTAACCGAATCCTCAACGCACTGCACCGAGCGCGGGCAAATAGTCCGATCGTTTTTTTGTTGCGGCGAAGACGGACCTCAGCTCAGCCGACACCCACACGGTTCTCTGCGCCTCCCGCTCAACCATCCGAGAGCAAAAAATTTGCCGCTGCAGTAGTCGCTACTAGAAAGTAATAGTCCGCGCCACGCATACGGCTTCCTTTTGACAAATTGCGATCACTGCGCTTTGGCGAACTCGACGGGTTCGATCAGCAGTTCAAACGTCACAAGGACCGGATTTTCACCCCGCCGGAGACGCCCCTCACTTAGCCCACCAAGATTGTCGACAAGAGAAACGTCGATTTGGGCGGCGAAGTCGCCCTCAGTGGTCGCCGAGACCAGCCCTTCGCGAATAAACACCTCGGTCACGAAGGGAACCACTTCGCGACCGTCATCGAACGTCGCACCAATAATACTGCCAACGCCACCGCGCACCCGAGCGCGAGTAATCCCACGCGCTCTACATTCAGCTTCAAGCGCTGTGCAGAAATCCTCGTTCGGACGTACAGACATGGCGAACGCCCCACGCTCCTGAGGCGCAAAGGCAGCATCCGCAACTGGCTCGAACAGGGAGAATCCCGTTTCTGGGCTGGCGACAACTTCGAACGATGCTCCATCAAGCAACCATACCGATGCGTCGATCGGCTCGGAAATCACGGCGTCGTTCGGGAGTACATGGCCACCAAGTCGCCGGCCACTGGCGTCATACCAAATACCGTGGCAATGAAGCCAAGGCTGTGATTGACGCTGACCCACCGTCACCGACGCACACTCCAGTCGGATAACTCCCTGGGGCCGGTACTGCTCGCTGAAGTACACAGCGTGATTCGGCGTAGACGAAAGGGCCGGCATGCAGTACGCGAAAGGATCAAAGCTTCCACCGTGAAGCCTAGCAACAGCGCTTTTCACATGGTTAGCCTCAAGAACAGAGGCCAACGCCGGAAGCAAGGCCTCGCCCGGTGGGAGCTTCACCTGAGCGTACCGGATATCGCAGTCAGCCGTGCAGCTCCGCTGCGGGGCAACCGGTCCCGGATGCTCAATGTGACGCATCACTTTTCTCCTTCACGATTTCAAGCTCCACGGAGACACCCCGTCGCGCAAGTTCATCTTTTACCAATCGCTTAGGCACTTTGCCATAGCCCGACTTAGGGAGCTCTTCCCAAAAATAGACCCTCTTCGGAATCTTGTAGCGCGCTATACGCGTGGACATCCAGTCGAGTAGCCGCTCCTCGTTCAGAGTCGCACCCGGTCGCAACACGCATACCGCGACGCCAACCTCCCCCCACTGATGGTCAGGTAACCCGAGAACGGCGACTTCGGCAACGTCCTCATGCGTAAGAATTTTTTCTTCGAGTTCACGAGGATAGATGTTAGAGCCGCCAGAAATATACATATCCGAGTGGCGCCCGGTGAGGTACACATAGCCATCGTGGTCCATGTACCCCAAGTCCCCAGTGCGAAACCAGCCATTACGAAACGCCTTCGCATTAGCAGCCGGATCGTCGTAATAGCCGAGAAAGACTGCTGGCCCCACAACGCAGATCTCGCCAGTCTCTCCATACGCCAGTTCATTTCCGTCATCGTCTTGAACCGACACCTCAATCCCGGTACGTTCATATCCACACGTGCCAGCACGAGCCACCGCACCTTCACCGCAGTGTTCCTGCGGAGGCAAGACAGTGATGTTGCCCGTCACCTCGCCCAATCCGTAGTACTGCACCAAAACGGGACCAAGCTTGTCAAGCGCGAGCTTCTTGTCGACCTCGTACATCGGCGCACCGGCGTACACGACGTAGCGCAAGCTCGAGTGGTCGCGCAAATCGACGCTGGGGTGTTCTACCAACATCTTCAGGATGGTCGGAACCGTGAACATGTTCGTAAGGCGATACTTCTCGATCAATTCAAACGCCTGATCTGCGGAAAACTTCTCGGAAGGTAGTAGCACGGTCTTCCCGCCCCGCGAAGCCATGATCAATTGATGCACCCCGGCTCCGTGCGAAAGCGGTGCGACGACCAGCGAGCCGTCGCGGTAATCAGTTCCCGGCAACAGGTCGGACAAGTGATTGTTGACCACGAAGGCCATCTGACCATGGGTAAGAACCGCAGCCTTTGGCTTGCCAGTGGTGCCCGAGGTGAATAGGAACCAGCATGGGGTATCGCGATCCACGGCGGCATTCGGCACGGTACAACCGAGTCCTGCTTCGACTAACTCCGCAGCATGGAGGCCGCCATCACGCGGCAACTCAGCGCCCGTGAGCCAAATTACCTGCGTCCTTGGCTGCGCCTTGCAAACAGCAGCGGCGTATTCAGGGAAGTCGCTTTGACACAAGAAAACCTGGCTCTTAGCCTTGCTCGCGATATAGACAACCTCGTCGGGCATCAGTCGAAAGTTCGTCGGAACCCAGATCGCTCCGAGTCGGAACGTCGCGAACATCGACTCGAACATTTCGTTGCTGTTTTTTGAGTGGACGAGAACGGTGCTTCCCGGACCGACACCACGTTCGGCGAGGGCGGCTGCAAAGGCACTCACGCGCGCGTCAAACTCTGCCCAGGTCCAAGATTTATCGCCCCAGACAAAGGCGACGTGGTCAGACAACCGGCGCGCATTGTGGGTCGACCAATAGGCCAAATTCATCACCCGGGTCGACGTCGGCGTTTGAAAAACGGCAGTCATCGCGTGCGCTCCATGATCGAAACGTAGTTTGCCACCGCAGCCCCACCCATGTTGAATACGCCAGCCAGATTTGCATTGGGCAACTGCATACCACCCGCCTCACCGACCAGTTGCATCGCTGCCATGACGTGTTGCGAAACTCCTGTCGCGCCCAGCGGATGTCCGCGAGCCTTGAGGCCACCCGAAACATTGACGGGAAGCTGGCCGTCTTTTCTTGTCGTGCCCTCCCTGATCACCCGCCATCCCTGTCCGGCTGGTGCCAACCCCATAGCCTCGTATTCGATCATTTCGGCAGTCGTAAAGCAGTCATGCGTCTCCACCAGGCTAAGATCACTTAGATCTGCACCAGCACCCGCCAAGGCTTTTCGCCAGGCGTGGCGCGCACCTTCAAATGCTGTCGGATCACGTCGCGACAGCGGCATAAAATCGTTCACCTGGACCCGCGCCCTGAAGCCAATCGCCCGGCGCAGAGTTGCCGCCGTCTCTTCGTCCGCAAGGACCACTGCGGCAGCACCGTCCGAAACCATCGAACAGTCGGTACGGCGCAGCGGACCAGCAACCAGCGGATTGCGCTCCGATACCTCATTACAGAAATCGAAACCGAGATCCTTGCGGACATGTGCAAACGGATTCTCCAATGCGTTCGCATGGTTCTTCGCGGCAATCATCGCCAGCTCTTCACTGTGGTTCCCGTACTTGTCGAAGTACGCCTGCGTGATTCGCCCGAAAATTCCTGCGAAGCCGGCGGGATTGTCCTCTTCTTTGCGATAGCACCCACTGAGCAAGATCCCCGGGATGTCACGTGAGGAGACGGCAGTCATCTTCTCTGCGCCAATGGCGAGCGCAATCCTGCCACGACCGCTCTCGATGAAGTCCGCCGCACTGTAGATTGCGGCAGTCCCGGTCGCGCACGCATTTTCCACGTGAAGCGCTGGAGTGAAGCGCAGTCCCGCGTTACCAAGCGCGACGAGCCCTCCCTCGAATCCCTGCGGCGTCAGCCCGTTGTTGAAAACGCCTACCGTGATGGCGTCAACTTCCGATGGCGCAACCTGGGCATGGTCAAGCGCAGCTGTAGATACGCGAGCAATCAGCGACTCGACGTCTGCATCGTCGAGCTTGCCGAACTCCGTATGAGCCCAGCCAACAATAACGGCACGTTTAGCCATGAACCAATCTCCTGATGGACAAACCGAATATCAACTTTGTTATTTGTTGGTCCGTATTTCGGACCTTCGTCTCGATGGTACAAACCTTTATTTGACAACGTCAGTTTAGGTGCTTAAATGCCTTCACGCAAATAAGTATAGACACTGGTCCGATATTTGGACCCGCCAATCAAGACCATTTGGCAGAAGCGATCCACATATCGGACCATCTTAAAATAGGAGACAGAGCATGAATCGACGTCAGTTCGTGAAGGACCTCTCTCTGGGTGCGCTCGCCGCC
>NZ_QTQF01000078.1:0-13965 GCF_003854235.1 Burkholderia sp. Bp8998 | reverse complement strand
GAAATTGCGCGCACGCTGCACCTGGAGGTCGACGACCTGTTCCCGATCGCCGAAGTGCTGCAGTACCTCGGCTTCGCCGACGTGCGGGAAGGCGACGTGTTCCTGACGCCGCCGGGGCGCGTGTTCGCGGAATTCGGCACGCAGGAGCGCAAGCTGATGTTCGCGGATCACCTGCTGAAGCACGTGCCGCTCGCGGCGCGGATCAAGAAGGTGCTGAACGAGCGCCCGGGCCATCGCGCACCGCGCGTGCGCTTCGAGCAGGAGCTGGAGGATTTCCTGTCGGACGGCGCGGCCGAGGAAACGCTCGACGCGGTGATCGACTGGGGCCGTTACGGCGAGATCTTCTCGTACAACGACCAGACCGAAATCTTCAGTCTCGAGGACGTCGAGTCCTGATCCGCCGGGCCGTCCGGCCCGGCATCCGCATGCGCCGCGCCTGTCGGGCGCCGTGCATCGCATCGTTACTGCAGGTTGCCCCAGCGGTCGACCGCCGGTTCGGCCGACGCCCACTTCCAGTGCGTGCCTTGCTGGCACGCATTCGCGAAGTACCAGGGGGCCTTGTCGCCGTCCTTCACCGAGAAAGCGAATTCCTTGCACAGCGCAAGCGCCGTCGAGTACGCGCGCGTGACGCGCACTTCGCCTTCGCCGTTTTCCAGCGGCAGCGTGTTTTTCACTTTCCATGGTTTCACTTCGCCCACGGCCAGGCTGCCGGCCGCGTTCGCGATCGCATCCTGCTGATTCTGATGAAGCTGCTTCATCGTGCGGTTGACGGCCTCGTCGGTCGCCGCCTGCACGGCGATCCCGACACCGACGCCGACGGCCGGGTTCGCGGTGACGAGGCCCGTCGCCGCGCCGGCGAGCGCACCGCTTGCCGCGCCGACCGAGCCGCAGCCCGACAGCGCGGCGCTGGCCGCGCACAGTGCGCCGATCGCCGCGATACGGATCACGACGCTCATTGCAGCGCGCCCCAGCGTTCGGTCGCCGGTTCCGCCGCCGCCCATTTCCACACCGGACCGTCGCGGCAGATCGTGGCGACGTAGAACGCCGATTGCGCGGCCTTGTCGGCCTTCGCGGGCGTGTCGACCGCGAACACGATTTCCTTGCAGTCGAGCGGGCCGATGCTGATCATCCGGCTGACCGTCACGCGGCCCTGTTCGTCGTCCTCGATCGGGAACGAATGGTGCGTCGTCCACGGTGCGACGCCGCCGACGTCGAGCGGGCCGGCCGCTTTCGCGATCTGTTCCTGCGTGTAACGGTGCGCGACGCGCTGCGAGTACTGGACGCCCGCACGTGCGCCGGCGACGGCGCCCAGGCCGATGCCCGTTGCGACGGCGGCGTTGTTCGTGACCTTGGAAGCGATCGCGGCGCCCGCGATACCGGCGCCGGCAGTCGCGCCTTCGCTGTACAGCGAGTTGCAGCCGGACAGCAGTGCGGCCGTGGCGATCGCGGCCAGCACGATGCGCGCCGGCATGGCCCGGCGCGCCGATTCGAAACGCATGTTCATCCCTGAGTGCAAGTCCTGTCTGGGTGAGCGGCGACGCATGCGCGCCCCCTTGCCGCGTCATTGTTTCGCAATTGTCATGGGAAAACTGCAAAGCTTTGACAAATCGCCGGGCGGCGGTCGCGCGCGCACGCGCGGCGCTATTGTCGGACAGATGGTTGAGCAGGGGTCGAATCGTTACAAATTGAAGGGTATTGTTACCGTGGCGTGCGAGGAACCGACCTAGACTGTTTTGTTATGGAATGTTTCTACGACGGCTCCGAGCCGCGCTGCATATGAGACACCCAGCCATGCGCCGTTCGAAACGCTTTTCTCCCCGGCCGCCCGATGCGGGTGCCGAGCGCCCGCGTCCGCGGACCGACGCGCCGGCCACACCGCCTGCCGGCGCGCCCGACGAGACGCCGCACGACGGCGATCACAATCAGGGCGGCGCACGCCCGGAAGGACTCGACTATCAACGCGACCTCGGCCAGGAGCAGGACGCTTGAGCCCGTCACCGTTGCATTGCGCTGCCGCATTTCATTGCGCTCCTTGTTGCATCGCTCACATCTGAATCGCCGCGCGACTGCCTTCGGGCCGTCGCGTCCGCCTTGGCGCGCGCCGCGTGTCATCGCGTCATCCAATCGAATCGAGGAGGAGAAGCCGCATGAGCAGATTGATCGTGGTATCGAACCGTGTCGCCGCCGGCGAGGACACGCGCCCGAGCGCAGGCGGTCTCGCGGTCGGCGTGATGGACGCGCTGAAGGAAACCGGCGGCGTCTGGTTCGGCTGGAACGGCGAGATCGTCGGTACGCCCGACGCCGCACCCGCGATCCAGCGGGACGGCAACGTCACGTACGCGACGCTCGGGCTGACCCGGCGCGATTACGATCAGTACTACCGTGGTTTCTCGAACGCAACGCTGTGGCCGGTGTTCCACTACCGCGGTGATCTCGCGCACTTCGACCGGCAGGAGTACGCGGGCTATCTGCGCGTGAACGCGATGCTCGCGAAGCAGCTCGCCGCGCTGCTGCGGCCCGACGACCTGATCTGGGTGCACGACTATCACCTGCTGCCGTTCGCGCACTGCCTGCGCGAACTCGGCGTGAAGAACCCGATCGGCTTCTTCCTGCACATTCCGTTTCCGTCGCCCGACATGCTGCGCGTCGTGCCGCCGCACGAGGAGCTCGTGAAGTTCATGTGCGCGTACGACATCGCGGGCTTCCAGACCGATGCCGACAAGCAGGCGTTCACCGACTACGTCGAGCGGCGCGGCATCGGCGCGGCGAGCGACGACGGGATGCTGCATGCGCACGGCCGCGTCGTGAAGGTCGCCGCCTATCCGATCGGCGTGCATCCGGATGCGATCGCCGACGCGGCCGTCCAGTACGGCTCGCGCAAGCCGGTGAAGACGCTGCGCGACGCGCTTGGCGGCCGCAAGCTCGTGATGAGCGTCGACCGGCTCGACTATTCGAAGGGGCTCGTCGAACGCTTCCAGTCGTTCGAGCGGATGCTCGCCAACGCGCCGGGCTGGCAGGGGCGCGTGTCGCTCGTGCAGATCGCGCCGCCGACGCGCGCCGACGTGCAGACCTACCAGCGCATTCGCGAGACGCTCGAAGGCGAGGCCGGTCGCATCAACGGCCGTTTTTCGCAACTCGACTGGACGCCGATCCAGTACCTGAACCGCAAGTACGAGCGCAATCTGCTGATGGCGTTCTTCCGGATGTCGCAGGTCGGCTACGTGACGCCGCTGCGCGACGGGATGAATCTGGTGGCGAAGGAATACGTCGCGTCGCAGGACCCGGCCGATCCGGGCGTGCTCGTGCTGTCGGAGTTCGCGGGGGCGGCGGCCGAGCTGACCGGCGCGCTGCTCGTCAATCCGTACGACCTGTCGCAGATGGCCGAGGCGCTCGAGCGCGCGCTGTCGATGCCGCTCGCGGAGCGGCAGGCGCGTCACGAAGAGAACCTCGCGCGGCTGCGCGAGAACAACCTGTCGGTCTGGCGCGACACGTTCGTCGCCGACCTGCGCAGCGTCGCGGCGGCCGCGTCGGTCACGCAGCGCGCGGGCCGGCGGGCCGCGCATGTCTGAGCGCGTGGAGGAGGGCGTCGCGGTGGACGAAGCGGCCGCGCGCTTCTTCGTGGTCACGGGCGGCCCCGGCTCCGGCAAGAGCACGTTGCTCGATGCACTCGAGCGTACCGGCTTCGCGCGCTCGCACGAGGCCGGGCGCGGCGTGATCCGCGACCAGATGGCGATCGACGGCCCGGCGCTGCCGTGGCGCGACCGGGCCGCGTTCGCCGAGCAGATGCTGAACTGGGAGATGCGTTCGTACCGTCTCGCGCGATGCGCGCGCGGGCCCGTGTTCTTCGATCGCGGCGTGCCGGACGTGATCGGCTACCTGCGGCTCACGGGCCTCGCGGTGCCCGCGCATGCGGAGGCCGCGGCGCGGCGCTTTCGCTATCACCGGCGCGTGTTCATCGCGCCGCCGTGGCCCGAGATCTACACGCAGGACACCGAGCGCCGGCAGGATTTCGCGGAGGCGGTGCGCACCTACGACGCGATGGTCGAATGCTATACGGCGTACGGCTATCGGCTGATCGAGCTGCCGCGCGTGAGCGTGAAGGCGCGCGTGCGCTTCGTGATGGACGCGCTCGACGCCGCATGACGCGCGGACGCGGCGCGCGGTGTCAGCTCGCCGCGTCGGGCCGCGGCGACGCGATTCGCAGCATGCTGACCACCGCGGCGACCGCCGCGAACACCGTGGCGACATAGAGCGCGATCGTCGGCCCGCGGTCGGGCGCCAGCCCGAAAATCAGTGCGACGAGCGCGGCACCGAGCGTCTGGCCCGTCAGGCGCGCCGTGCTCAGCATCCCGCCCGCGCCGCCGCTGCGCTCGCGCGGTGCCGACGACAGCATCGCGCGGTTGTTCGGCGACTGGAACAGCCCGAAGCCCGCGCCGCACAGCGCCATCCGCCACACGATGTCGACGGTGCCCGGGTGCGCGCCGATCGTCGCGAGCGACAGCAGTCCGGCCGCGAACAGCGCGAGCCCGATTCCGCCGAGGATGCCGGCCGAGTAGCGATCCGACAGCACGCCGGCGAGCGGCGCGGCGAATACGATCACGAGCGGCCACGGCGTCATGTAGAGGCCGGTTTCGACCTGCGAGAAGCCGAGCGAATGCTGCAGCCAGAACGGCAGCGCGACGAACGCGAGCATCTGCGACGTGAACGACGCGACCGACGTGCAGATTGACAGCGCGAACATCGGGATGCGCATCAGGTCGACCGGCAGCAGCGGCGCCGGCTGCGACAGCTGGCGCTTCACGAAGAAGTAGCCGACACCGAACGCGACGGCCAGCTCGGCCGCGACGTACGCGTGGTTTTCGCCATGACCGAGCCCGTCGACGGCCATGATCAGCAGGCCGAACACGCAGGCGTTCATCAGCGCACTCAGGAAGTCGTACGGTGCGTCGTGCAGCGGGTTGGCCGGCAGCGCACGGAGGCTGCCGAACACCGCGGCGATGCCGATCGGCACGTTGACCGCGAACAGCCACGGCCACGACGCGAACGACAGGATCGCCGACGCGACCGTCGGGCCGATCGCCGACGACAGCGCGACCACCATCGCGTTGATCGACAGCCCGCGCCCGAGCATCGACGACGGGTAGATCATCCGTACGAGCGCCGCGTTGACGCTCATGATGCCGGCCGCACCGAACCCCTGGATCACGCGCATCACGGCGAGCGTCGGCAGCGAGCCGGCGAGCGCGCAGCCGAGCGATGCCGCGGTGAACAGCGCGAGTCCCGCGATGTAGATGCGGCGATAGCCGACGCGTTCGCCGAGCGACGCGAGCGGCAGCAGCGTGATCGTGACCGCGAGCTGGTACGCGTTGACGATCCAGATCGACGCGGCATCGGACGCGTGCAGGTCGCGCGCGATCGTCGGCAGCGCGACGTTCGCGATGGCGCCGTCGAGCACGGCGAGCGTGATGCCCAGTGCGACGCAGACGATCGCCCAGTAGCGTTGCGGAAGCGGCAGGCCGGTATCGGCGTTCATGACGGGAGCGAAAGCGTGGTTGTCCGCGCACCCGGGCAGCGGTTGCGTGCGCAACCATGCTTGCGGGTGGAGGTGGTGGTGAACGGCCCGGCCGGCCTGGCGGGGCCGAAGCGGGACCGGTCGAGTGTATCACCGGGCCGCATCGCGCGACGCCGGCGCCGCCGGCCGGCGCGTGCCTTCAGCCTTCGAAGTCGAGGCCGCCGAGCCGCACGAGCGGGTCGGCCTGCGTGCGCGACGCGAGATCGATGTCGCGCGCGCCTTGCCATGCGCTCAGCTTCCTCGGCAGCGCGCTCAGGTAGTGCTCGAACCGCGCGGGCCCGTCGGGTGCCATCAGCCGTTCGATTTCGTCGGTGTCCCAGGTCAGCTCGAGGTTCAGCGGATGCACGAAGCCGCTCACGTGCTCGTGCGGTGCGCTGCGGATCTGCACGCGTGTCGGTTGCCCATGCCCGGCGTACGGGACGACGTCGGTCAGCACGTGATCGGCGAAGAAGGCGGCGATCGCCTGCGCAATGCGCGGCGCGAATTCGGTATCGAAACGGCGGGCGGTTTCGGGCTGCATGACGGCGTCTCCTGTGTGCCGAAAATCGTAGCACGGCGGTGCCGCGTTTCGGCGTGCGTGATACCCGTAATGGCGCGTTACCACTTGCTGCATCTATTACGGTCGCGGGCCGCCACAATGCATCGCATTCAGTACCGCTTCGCGTGGGAGTCCATCATGAAAAAGATTGCCGCAGTATGTGTCCTTGCCGGTTCGCTTGCCGTGGCAGGCCCGGCGTCCGCGCATGGCCGCGACGGGGGCGCCGTCATCGGCGCGCTGATCGGCGGCGCGGTGCTCGGCGCGATCGTGACGTCCGCGCTGAATCCGCCCGTCGCGTACCAGGCGCCCGTGTATCAGGCACCGGCCTATCAGCCGCCGACGTACTACCAGGCGCCGGCCTACCAGCAGCCGGCTTATCCGACCTACCAGCAGGCGCAGTACCAGGACGACGGCCCGAGCTATTGCTACGACCGCTATCAGCGCGCCTACGTGTGCGGTGCGCCCGTGTCGGGCGGCTATGCGCAGCCGGCCGGCTGGTAAGCGGGCGGGTGACGGGGTTCGGCGCCGCGTCGTCGGTGCCGGTCGAATCGCCGGTGCGCAGGACGGCAAAAGGAAAGGCCCTCACCTGATTTGCGAGGGCCTTTGTCATTCCGCGGGCGTCGGTTTTTGCACGCCAGGCGGCAGCACGCGAGGCCGTGTGCGGATACAAACGGTTGCAATTGGATCCGTTGGATCAGTGGCGATGGCCGCCACCGTCGCCGTCGTTCCAGTCTCCGCGGCGTCCGCCGCCGCGTCCCCAGCCGCCATGGTTGCCGCGATCGCCGCGATCGCGATCCCAGCCGCGGTAGTCGCGGTGTCCGCGATCCCAGTCGCGCCCACCGCCGCCGCCCCAGATGTTGACCGTGCCGTAGACGGGGGACGCCCCGTAGGCCGGCCCGTACGCGTAGCCGGGATCGGCATAGTAGGGCTGTCCGTAGCCGTATCCGGCGTCCGGAGCGACGACGCACCCGGCCAGCAGCGTGGCGACGCCGGCGGCAGCAATGAGCTTCAGCATGATGTTCTCCCTTGGTTCCCCTATAAGTACCGCGCGCGGGGATTGCCGGCTGTTTGCAATTGTGTCGCAAAATTACGGCTCCGTAAGGTCTTGCGGCGAAAGTGTTAGCATCCGGGGCCTAGTTTGTTTATCAGGAGCACATCGATGAAATTCGCGATCCGGGCCGTCCTGGCCGCCCTTTGCGTGACGACCGCCGCCGCCTGCGCGGCCGGGCCCGCATCGGCGCCCGCCGTGCCGGCCGAGTCGATCAAGATGTTTCCGCCGCCGGCGGCCGGGCAGCAGCGCGCGGTGATCGCGCTGCCCGCGCTCGAGAATGAAGGCGACGCGCGCGTCGAGCTGATGATCGGCAAGACGTTGCAGACCGACTGCAACCAGCAATGGTTCGGCGGCGAGCTGACCGCCGAGGACGTGAAGGGCTGGGGCTATACGTACTATCGGCTGACCGATGTGAAGGGGCCGGCGTCGACGCTGATGGCTTGCCCGGGCCAGGCGCCGCAGCAGCGCTTCGTGCAGGTGCGCGGTGACGGCCAGCTGCTGCGCTACAACAGCCGCCTGCCGCTCGTCGTGTACGTGCCGGATGGTTTCGACGTGCGTTATCGCGTGTGGCATGCGTCGAAGGACGTGCAGCACGCCGTCACGCAGTAACCCATCGAGCGGCGCGGTCATGCGGGGGGCGCTTGCCGCCGCAAGGTCGCGCGGCCGCGCGGTTGGCGGGTTGCTTTCCGGGGCCCGCCGTTATTCGCCGCTCGCGGGCGCGACCACTTCCAGATCGCGACGGCTCGCACTGTCGTGCGCCTGAATCGACATCCCCTGTTGCACCGTCACGTGGTAGCGCGCGATCGCGTCGAGATTCTCGTGCGCGGAGAGCTCGTCGGTCGCAACGCCGTCGCCGAGCCGCGCGCATCGCGCGGCAACCGTCTGCTCGCGCATCGCGATCAACGTTTGCGGGGCCGCGTCCGATCGCTCGGCCCGGTGCAGCGCCGACAGCACGATCAGGCAGCCGCCTGAGCGGGGGATTTCTTGTGAATCTTGGGGGAGGTTTGGGGCTTGGCTGGTCCCCCGACAGAATTCATATCGCTTTGCTGCGTGTGCCGTTCGGGTAACGTTGTCCAGAAGATACCAACAAAAATACCAACAGGCGTATCGGCGTAGGCTTGATCAGTCGATGGTCGGTGCAGTGCGGGACGTCGCTGTGCCGCCGGAAGCAGAAATACTTGGAGATTTGGAGATAGACGGTTGTATCGGCGTGTAAGCCTTGTCTGGTAAGGCCGTGGTTATCTCCAAGTCTCTCTCCAAAGTACACATTTTCTTGGAGATAACGTTGGAGATAGGCAGCAGTCAGACGGTGGCTATTCGGCCTGTCTGCGAACTGCCCTTCCGTCTGGAGCGTTCCGCGCAAAGAATGCCCCCCGCCGCCGCTTAACCGGCGCGTTGCCAATTTGTGGTCACCGTTGGCTCCTATCTTGGACACTATGGGGCGCTGTAGAATAGAAACGACGCAAGGTACCGACCGAGCGTCAAGAACAAGACGATACGGGGAATGCAATGACCGATCTGTGGGATACACCTGCGGCCCATGAATGGCTCGACGCCGCGGTTCGACGCTACTCCAATGGCATATTCGGAAAGGTCTCACCAGCGGTGATTTGGTCCGACGTGCGCGGAGAAGACGGCCAGCTCGTAGTGCCTGTCGATCCACTGACCCTTGTCGACCGAATTAACAGCACTCCGTACGCGCTACTTCATAACCACGATCCCGGTCGACCAAAAGGGCAGATTCTCGAAAGCGCAAAATTCGAAACAGATGATGGACGCGAATTTGTCGTTGCCGTACTGGGATACTATGCGGGCGGCGATGTATTGGACTTCCGCAGAGTAGGCGTCAATACAGAGGAGGTTGTGCCTCCTCCGCTGCGGCTTCCGGTATTGCCGGATAGCGCGTGGATCGACTTTGCCACGGACCCGAGGGAAGTGGATGAAGACTGGTTGATGCATGCCACAAGCAATGCGCCACTCCGCGTCGCACGTGTGCAGCTTTCGCACAATGCTGCGGAGTCCATTCATGAGCTGATTAGGATTGGTGTTCCATACGTCTTGCTCGTCTGGAACCCTTTCGTAACCGCGATTGCGACTGAGGTTGGCAAGGGAGTATACGCAGCGTTTCAGGCATGGCTTCGAAAGTTGCTAGATCGGCTCGCGGAACGCCGTAATCCAATACTCTCAATCCAATCACACTACGATGATTGTGACGTGTCGTTCTTACTTCGGGGTAAGGGCGTAGGTCATCATTACACCGCGCACGATGCAATGTCAGGTGCGGCCGCTCAAGCTGCACGGTTGGTCGCGCAGCTCAAGGCGCGTGGTACGGCGGCTCGTCAACTCGTATATGAGTTTGATAAGGAGGCGGGCAAGTGGTATCCCTCGTACGCCGTTCTGACTGACGATCGGATCATCACGGACAACGTTGAACTTATTGCGATCGAGAATTTACCGAATAATCTGAGCATCGGCATGAATCGGTGGCAGTCGACTACTCCGATAATCTCGGAGGCGCCGGATGATGGTGGTTAAGGTGTTGACTTTCAGGGTGCTTTGGAGTTGGTGGCGTATTGAAAATTGATCTTCTCGTGGTTTGGTGTTTGTTTATATGGTATAGGGGGCGGTGGGGAAAATGACTGAGCAGCAGATTCATCCGCATAAAATAACAAGGCCAATGCAATTGCTTGCTGCGTGGTTGGTTGGTCTTGTTCTCACCAATACGACGTTTCTTGGGGTCGCGGCAAATTTCGGAAAAGGGGCTTGGGAGAGTGGTGCGCTCGTAATCGCTGCAATTCTTAATGTTCCAATTTTTCTCGTTGCTCTATTTGTTTTGCAAACGAAATTCCGGGCCGAATTGCAAGAGGACTCATTTTATTCCGAGTATCTGAGTAAAAAGACGGCGTCGGTTGTCAGGATCGGAAAGGGGCAGACTTCGGACGGGAAACTGGACGAAATTGAGGTGCAACTAGCTCGTTTGTCGGCTGCGACGCAGCCACAAGGATCGCACGGCGAAAATAAAGACGAACCGGATTGGACAAGATGGCGTGTTGGGCTGAATTCGACTCATCCTCGGTTTAAGGAAATACGTGAGGCATTGCGCAGTTCCTCGATCCCGCTCGCGGAGTTGTTTGGATATGGAGAGGCGCCCGAGAAATGGATTGTTTCACTTAGTCACGCGTTGCCTGTGGCGCATAAGGCTAGAATTTTGAGGGCCGTTCTTCCATTCGGATTTGATGGCATCAATTTTTGGAATCCGGAGCGAGACGCCGATGAAACCGAGGATGTATATATCGGAAGCTACGGAGTTTCGGATTATGCGGTGGTGACGCCGATGTTGTCAGAATTGGTCGAGCAGAACGTAGAAGATGTGGATTTAAAGTACTATTACTCTAACAATAGAGTCGACAAATTTGACGACGTAGAGTGAGTGATTTGTTAAGAGGGGAATTGATGGTGATTTTAGGGGGCTACCTCATCGGAAATTAGAGAGCCTAGATTGGTGCTGCGCAACGTGCTTCGGTTAACCGCACTGTCACGCAAGGCGCGACTGAGAATCGCATCGAATGACTAGGTGTAGCTCTCCCGTTGCGAAAAGTCACTTCGAATCGCGTATCCGCATAATTGTTTGACGACTTGTGCGGTATTGCTTCGCAAGGCTCGCCACACTTGTGCCTTCGATCAATCGTTGACGAACCTCATCTTGCTGTAGCTTGGATAGAGCCGACGGTCGGCCCATGGATTTACCCTCGGCCCTAGCACGCGCGATACCGGATTGTGTTCGTTCGATTAACAAGTCACGTTCAAATTCGGCCACGGCATTCAGCACCTGCATCGTCATTCGACCGGCAGCACTTGTAAGGTCGACGCCACCGAGCGCGAGACAGTGAATCCGAATGTCGCGATCCGCCAGCATCTCAACGGTCGCTCGGACGTCCATCGCGTTTCGGCCAAGTCGGTCCAGCTTGGTTACGATCAATACATCGCCTTCTTCCATTTTCATGAGCAATTCGGCGAATCCCGGTCGCAGGTTTGCACTAATGCTGCCGGAAACGTTTTCCGTAACGACTCGGCGTTTGTCGACTGAGAAGCCCGCTGTTTCTATTTCCCGGAGTTGATTTGCCGCCGTTTGGTCGGCCGTGCTGACGCGAGCATATGCGAAGGTACGAGACATACAGTAGCGTAGGGTGTCCAAAAACGATGTCCGAATATTACCATATGTCCGTAAGTGCTATGTCCTTATTTTCGGACATGGCTATGCACCCATGTCCGAAAGGGTTCGGTTTCGGACATGTACGATGGATTAGAGATCAATAGCTGTTCCGTCGGATGCCGGAGGAGGGGGGAAGGTGCCCAAGTTGAATGGCGACAATCCACCCCAAACAGCCGTTTGGCCCAGGAAGAACCACCGGCCGCTTGGCCATCGGACTGCGGCCGCTGGATCGGTGGGGCGTTATCATCTATGCCCCTCTTCAAAACCGAACTACAGTCCACCGGGTGAATCTCGATCCGGTTGTAAGCTACTTTCCAATTACTGGCCGAGCCAATCACCATTGAAATCTGCTGAACAGAACCAGTTACTCTCGCATAAGGCGAGATACATCGTCCGCTTCCAGCCATTGAGCAGAAGATCATCGTTCTCCGCAATGACGCGCAGATGCGCTTCGAATTGCGTCGATGAGAATACAGACAAACTCGATTTGCGTTGTTGAATCAACGGGGCGAGCTCGCCAGCGACCTGATTAGAAAACCGATCACTCAGCCCGCAATCCACAAAGTGCTGCGCTGCCCGCTGCCGGTCAACAGCCGACCAGTGAGCAGGAGGGCTCGCGAAAAACGTTACTACAACGGGATCGCAACGAACAACTTCTGCACGCACCCAGCGTTCTAGGAAGAAACAATCATTATCCAAATAAGGGTGGATAGGCTGCAAGTGAAGCGATGTTGGGAAGCCAGCCCCAGCATCGGTATTGCAATCTCGACAGGCCGGAATAAGGTTGCTCGGATGAACTGAGAGCGCTGGGAACCTGGCCTTCGGTAAATAGTGGTCAAGTGTTCGAGCGGTACCGATTTCCGCGCAGTAAGGACATCGCCCCTGTGCTGCAACCAGAAGCTTGTCATAAATGTCACGCGGGCGGCCGCTAGATTTTACGACACCTTCGTCATACAAATCCATCAGTTCCCCTTTCGACAGGTCTCCAGCGATCAGGTCTTCTCGGTGGCCATGCCTCGCTCTCGGAAGGTGACACCACGTCTGGGTGACTGACAGAGCTCTAAAATTATTTGCAGCAGTCTGAATATGAGGTCGATTTTTGGTGAATGTCTTCTCCGCAACTTCGTCCATTTCGTCGGTGCACGCATCAAATAGTTCTAGGTCGCCGAAAGTAGGGGTGGGCAGTCTCTTCATTTACTAGCCGAATCCGAATCGCGGTTAATAGTCATTGCGCGCAGGATTCCCCGCGCCTCAAATCCGAGGCTCCCTTGAAATTGAGACAGAATTTCCTCGTATGTCCCACCGGAGGCAACGGCCTCGCGTAATAGAGTATGAAACCCCGATTTCTCTACCTCAAGTCGAAAGACCTCTCTGGTAAGAGTTCCAACATTTTCGCCAAATGTTTCTATCTCTGGTCTGAACTTTTCAGATGATACCCTTTCCCTGTAGAGTTTCCATACGCAAGATTTTGGAATCTCCTGGAGGACGACGGGCGAGTGCGTTGCAATAATTGCAACCCCATTTTGTTTGTGTAAGAGCTGACTTAGGCTTCTGACCAGAGCTGATAGAAGTGGTGGATGGAGGTGGCTCTCAGGCTCATCAATCAGCACGAGAGTTTTCTCCTCTACCTTTGCAACCAGTTGTGTTACCGTAAGAATGGTGATCGCATGCCCGGAGCTCATTCTCGCGATAATGCGCCTGGCTGGCTCGGGGTCATTGCCCAAGTCATATTGGAGCAGGTCAAGAAGCTTCATTTCAGCGAAATTGCTATCGCTTTCTAGAATGGAAATCGCATCGCACCAGCGTTGTTTTCGCGGCGATTCGCTCAGACAGAACTTCAGTGCCTCAATAAACTCCTCATGGAGTTCCGTGCGTGACTTTAGGATTGCCCCATCGTCACCGGAATAGTCAGTTAATCCAATATAGCTGTAGGGAGTTCCATCTGCCGGGTTTTCGTCGGATGCTGGAAGATCGAATGGGTCAAAAGCGCTGAAGGCTACTGAGACAAGATTGGCAAAAAAACCCTTTCCTAAATTTATCCTTGAGGAAAAGAAATTGTTCTTTGCGTAAAATTCCGCGCCGTCATTTGAGTGGCCGGAAATGGCTTTTACCATATTTTTCAAAAGGGTTGTTTTGCCAACGCCATTTCTGCCAATGATTGCATGGATGTTGGTGCTTGGCAGTGATCCGGCTTCAACTTTGAATTCGAGATCAAATCCGGCAAAGGTTGTGGATTCCGGAAGTAAAAAGTGAAAATGAGAGTCGGTTGCGGGCACATCACCATTTAATACTCTTGCGAACTGAGTTTTAATTGCGTTGATGCTTACGCCGCGAAGATGGGATATTTTAAAAACATCCTCGTCTTTGGCAATCTCAAGTATTGTGGGATTCTTTACAACGTCTCTCAATTTTTCCAAAAATGTATCCCGCCACTGAGGCGAGAAATCTTTCCACAGCTTCCTGTAGAATTCGACGTCCGTGGCAACGGAGAAGTAGTTGGGGGGGAGTTCAGAGGGTGGTCTCAAGAATCAAGTGCAACGTTTAGCCAATCCGGCGGCAGCCAATTCCATCGCCATAGCCTCTTCAGGGGT
>NZ_QTQF01000077.1:0-14986 GCF_003854235.1 Burkholderia sp. Bp8998 | reverse complement strand
CGTAGATCGGCAGGTCAATCCCAAATTGGGCACCAAGTTCAGTCTTCATTGAAGCATCCTATCTTCAGTTGTATCCCAGATTCGGCGATCCGCGTCTACGTTCTCTGGAATCATGTATTGCTTGCGTCAGCGCTATCGCGGCAGACACAGACCATTCGGTATGTAAACTATACTCTTCAGTATTCAAGGTCAACAGGAAAAAATCTGCGACAGCGGCTCTCAACGTGAGTGCTTGAGATCGAGCACCTGAAGCTCACAATCGAAAAACGCGCCGCATGCAGTTCGGCCGAAAATCGGAAAAGTTGGATTGCCAGATCGAGCAGCTCGAACTGCGGCTTGAGGGCCTGCAGGTCGACGAAGGCGCCGCCGATGTAGCGGCCACTCACGAAACAGCCGCGTCGCGACGGTGCGAGCCGCAGGCCGTTGCCCGATCACCTAGAGCGTGAAGAGCGGATCCACTTGCCGGGTGCCGCTGACTGCCCTGATTGCGGTGGGCGGCTCAAGCCGCTGGGCGAAGACATCGCTGAGCAACTCGAATACGTACGGGCGCGCTTCCGCGTGATTCGTCAACGGCCGCACGAAGACAGGACGTCTGTGGGTCCACGTGCGCAATGATCGGCCGAGTGGCTCCGACGAAGCGCCGGCGGTCTGGTTCGCCTACACGCCTGATGGCCGCGGCGAGCATCCGCAGCGGCATCTCGCTCGCTGCGCCGGCGTGCTGCAGGCTGACGCGTTTGCCGGCTACGCCGGGCCGTATCGCGGCGCCCCCCCAGCAAATGGCCTGTTTGACTGTAAGCAATGGGATGGACGCCCCCACCCGATGACGGCATCAATGTGCCAGAGTGGAAGTGTCATCGACCACTCGAAGCGGAAGGGGCGTCATCATGCAGATTACGACAATTGGCATCGACCTAGCCAAGAATCTCTTTCAGGTACACGGGGCGAACGAACGCGGGAAGACGGTTCTGCGTAAGCAGTTGCGGCGTGAGCAAGTAATGACATTCTTTGCAAATCTTCCGAGCTGCCTGATCGGGATGGAAGCGTGTGGGAGTGCCCACCACTGGGCTCGCAAGCTTCAGGGACTAGGCCACACCGTTCGACTGATGGCGCCGCAATTCGTGAAGCCCTACGTTAAAAGCAACAAAAACGACGCGGCCGATGCACAAGCCATTTGCGAGGCTGTGACGCGACCGACAATGAGGTTTGTACCGATCAAAAACGTTGAACAGCAGACCGTACTCTCATTGCACCGTGCACGGCAGAGCTTCATAAAGGCTCGCACTGCTCAGGCTAATCAGATCCGTGGTCTGCTGGGTGAATTTGGTCTCGTTGTGCCGCAGGGCATTCCTTCGCAGCATCGTTGGATTGGGCTTCGACGTATCGAAGCCGTCAGGGGCCGAGTTCATACATTGGCCACCAGAGACTGTGAGGACTACCGAGCAAGCAAGCGCGTTCTTCGATCCCGCGATGCTGTAATGGTCTTCTTGGATAGTTGTGAAACGGAGCGTGTCGTCGCGACTCAGTCGCGTGCACGCGGCGCCTATATCGATACGGTAGTGTCTATTTGGCGTTGGGGGTTCGACGCTTACTTTACAACTCCAATCCTAAAAACATATATGCCGTTCAGGTCTTTAACTAAGCGCCATTAGGTATATTTTTCCGAATTCAACGGTCGCCAATCGTTGCTCTATGCAGTTCCGACATACCAACCCACGTCGCCACACGGGAACCGCTTCCGCTTCAACCTCGTCGTGGATACGAGCTCGCCGACTGGAAACGTAGCGCTGTTTGATACTAACACGCGATGCTCATCGTTGAATACGCCGCAGTCGACGACTGCTTTACTCAAAAGCGGCGCAAGCATCCTCTCGAAGTCATCGAGAAGGAAGTCGCCCGCCACCACGCCGATAAATCGGTCGTTTATCCGGATTGGACAAGCCAGCGTCAACAGATAACGATCAAGATCTACATACGGCCCTACAGCAACTCGACGACGCCCCTCTCGAGGCAGGCTCACCCAGTCCGCATTGAGATAGTCGTAAAACGCGCCGCGCCAAGGAACGACCCCGTTTTTCGTCGTATAGATCGCTCCCTCCACGTCGCGTTCGATACATTCGACCCAATGGGGTAGACCCTCGATCACGCCGACGTCAATGACGACTCCCATGCTGGAGACGATCGGGTGTGAGCTACCAAGCGCACGGACCATTCGCTGCTTACCATGCTGAAGATCCGTTGTCCCGATCGCTCCAGACGCATCTAGCAACGGCATAAGATCCTCGCGATAACCTTCGGCGAGCGCCTCCAACTGGACAAATGTTTCGTCGAGCACCAAGCCGATTTGGCCGGCTATGCCAACGAACGTGTCTTTCAAATCAGAGATTTTCGTGGCCATTTTCTAAACCGCTTGCTCCGCAATAGCCTGCAGGCGAAGACGAACAAGATAGTCAAACGTTTGGGACGCGTGACCTCTCGCTAGCGAAGTCGCCTCCTGTTCGTCGCGCGCTTCCAGTGCTTCCGTTATCCGCTGCAGCGTCCGCTGGGCCTCGGCTCTATATGCGCCATCTTCGTGAGCAAGTCCGAACAGCCAAGTGTACTTCTCGTAAATTTCCAGGAGTGCCGCGCTCAAGCGGACCGACTGCGCGGCAGACGCAAGCTCGACGTCAAATCTAGCGTGCGCCCTGCTTGCATCGCTCAGCGTTTGGCCGCTGTTAATGCTCCTGGCATAGTCGAGTAGACGGCGGCGATTTGCGCTCGACGATCGACGCGCCGCCAATCCTGCACACTCCGAAAGCAACATACCGCGCCAATCTGCAAGGTCTCTCAGCGAAACTGAGGACATGTTGCAGAGTAAGCGGAGGGCATTCTGATGCACGGCGGTCGAGCGTCGACGCACCACCGTCCCCCCGCCTCGGCCTGGACGCGTCTCAACTAATCCCTCGGCCCGCAATTCCGCCAAGGCCTCACGCAACGAAAAAGCACTAACTCGCAACTGGCCCGCCAGTGCGGCTTCCTTCGGCAATAGCTCCCCGTCTTCCAAGAAACCCAAATCAATTGCAGTTCGCAGCCGCGCAACGATGCTTGCGGCTCCTGACAAACCGCTTATGGGTGAGAACATCGCCGAGTGCCACGGTACCGCGTGCTGCTCTGAAGAACGCGTAGCGACCTCTTCCGGTGGCCTGCGGAGTCGAGCTGCATCTCTTAACATAGGCGGGTGGATCTCTGCGCGGAAGACGGTTGGATGAAATCGGAAGGTGGCGAGCTTCGGCTACCAGCCCACGATCAAGCGAGGTTGACCGGTCTGCGTAGCGGAGGCAACCCCTGACTCCGTTGCCGATTATACAGACCGGACCGTCGTTGTTAGGGGCGTGCTCGAACGCCCCTCCAACTCGACACTTCTAACCGATGCACATGGGTTGCAAGGAACGTGCGCCTGCCAAAGCAGGACAACATTGATGCGAGCTTTGCACCCTGGATAGTTGCAACATCTGTCGGCTAAACCTACCCGGCGCAAAACGAAAACGGCCAAGACTCGATGCTTGGCCGCCATGTACATTGCTATCAGGTATTGTAGTTCCCCGCGTCCCATTTATATTGCTTACGCCAATCCTTCGGCAATCCTGCGAATCGCGACAAACCAAGTTCCTTGATTGGAATGCTGCTCTCTCCAGTCAACGTCAGCTCCGCCATTGCCTTTCCGATAGCAGGCGACAGACCAAAGCCATGACCAGATGTTACTGCCACGAACATGCCTTCCGGTCCGTCCACCTTATCAAGGACGATGGAATGGTCGGGCGTGAGGTCGATCACACCCCCCCAGCAGCGCAGCAGCGGGACATTTGCTGCCGAGGGTAGCAGCTCCGCTACTCTTCTAGCTGCATTCCGGAGGATCGGCGTCGTCGGCTTCTCGGGCTCCGATGTCAGATCAACATCGATCCACTCGTGTGGTCCACCGTTGAAATGCAGGTTTCCACGATGAGTCTGGCGAACCGATACGCCGTTCCCAATCATTGCGAAAGTGAACATAGGGGGCAACGGTGCCGAGACCATCGCTTCAAGTCTGGCTGCAGCGACAGGTACATATCCGCCGACCATCTCCGCAATCAAACCTGCCTGCGGGCCAGCGCAGTTGACGATACGCGGGGTTGAGATTTCTCCGCTCGGCGTTTTTATCCCCGAAATTGCACCGCCGGACGTCATGATCGACAATACGGGCGAATTCTCCAGAATCGTCACACCGCGATCACGTCCTGCCCAAGCAAACGCCTGAGCCGTGCGTTGCGGATTGGCATGCCCACCATGAGTCGTATGGATCCCGCCAACGACCGATTCGCTCAAATAGGGCAGCAGTTCCCGCGCTTCCTTTCCATCGACCAGGCGGAAAGGAAAGTCAGTCTTGGAGAATGCAGCATATGTGGCCTGCATATCTTCCCATTCATACGGAAATGCAGCCCACAGACGACCGTTCGGGCACCACTCAGTCACGTACCCGAGTTCGTCATCCAAGGTATTCCAAATCCGCTCCGCTTCCGCGGCAACTCGCGCTTCGATGGGCGTTTCGCCGCGAAGGCTCAAATACCCACTGGCACGGCCCGACGCCTCCCAAGCAGCTTTACCCTTGTCCAATACAACGACTTTCGCCCCGGCTTTCGCGAGCCAGTATGCAGTCGAAAGCCCTACAACTCCAGCACCTACAACAGCTACATCAGCGGTTTCCATGAGACTCCTCTGCATATTCATTCGCCTCGATCGTTGCTGCATCGACCAACCAGACTCGGTTCATATCATTGGTGATCGGACGGCGGAGCAGGCCAGTACAGCCAACCGGCGCGCATCTCTTCAGTCTCGTCATAGTCAGCGATGATTTGCAGAGGAATGGGGCGTAACGGACAGCGATAAGACCCTGGGGTGATTTCTTCAAGGGCCTTTCCGGCCGCGTTCGCAAGCAGCATGGAAGACTGATCGCGGCAGCGCTTTCCTTGGCAATGTCCCATCCCGACGCGGGTCAGCCGCTTCACCAGATCTTGGCTAGACTGACCGATCTCCGAAAGGCCTTCGAGACCACCACACGGCACCCGATTTTGTGCTTTCAGGTAACCCGGAGGACTCACATTCAACAATTCCTGACGTGATACTTCCTCGCATTGACACACCATAACATCCAGCCCCTGGACACGCACAAATGCGTCCAGCCACTCGGTCGGCGGATAGTTGGCAGCCGTTCCCTGACACTCGATGCGCCGCTCTGCATCGACCGGCAATGCGTCGCCACTACCCACGTTCGCCGCGATGTAGCGTGCTGCTCGCCGCCCCTGTGCTTCTGCCTCGGCCTGATCAAGCAACATAGTTTCCGTCAATCCTGCGCCGTCGCCCACTACGAACACGTTCGGAACACTCGTTTGCATGTTGGCACTTACAACAGGCACCCACCCTCCGAACTCGCGTCGAAATTCGGTCTTACAGCCGGTGACCGAGGCGAATTCGATGTTCGGAATCGCTCCAAATGCCATACAAATGGTGTCGCACGGAATCTCGATCGCGCTTCCATCGATGGGTTGACGCATTTCGTCTACACGAACGAGTTCAACTCCATTGACCTCGGTTTCACCGATTGCGCGGCGGACGGCCGTCGAGAGATGAAACGCGACGCCTGCGTTCTTGAGGTTCTCAGCCAATTGGGGGTCGCCTTGTACGTCAGGCATGACCTCAACAATAGCCGCGACGGATACCCCCTTCGAGAGCGCCAACTGCGCTGTTCGCAGGCCAAGGTTGCCACTGCCGAGAATCACAATCTTCCCGCCGCCAAGTGCTTCGTAACGCGACAGCAGAGCGCTTGCTCCATTGGCGCCGAGAACGCCCGGCAAGTTCCAGCCCGGGAACGACAGGATGAGGTCACGAGTTCCCGGCGCAACAATCAGATAATCGTAATCGAGCAACGAACTGCGCTCGGCATCCGCAACGCCAATCTGATTTACCTTCTGATAAGTGTTGTTTCTGCTCGGCCGAAAGCTTCCCCAAACTGCGGTCCCGGTGATGACGTCGACTCCGCCCTCGAGACACAGCATCAGAGGTTCGTTAGAACCCAAAACCCGCTCTGCAATTAGCCCCTGATCGGCCAGAACTGACGGAAGCCGCGCACCGTAGAAATACGGTGCATCGAGGCTCATAGCCGATACCTCTTGAGGATGCTCATCGACGAGCGTCACCTGCATCCCTGCGCTGGCGGCTTCAAGAGCCGCCGCGCAACCCGCTGTGCCGCCACCAATAACAATCACGCGCTTAGATGTCGTTTCCATAGTCACACTTACAAATTTTCCGAACGCAGTTCTTTTACTCGTTCCACGAACGCAGGCAAAACGTCCTTCACATCCCCGACGACACCGAAACGGGCCACTCGGTAGATATTCGCATCCGGATCGTTATTGATCGCGACAACAGTCTTGACCCCCGAAATGCCAGCCAGGTGATGCACTGCGCCAGAAATTCCGACGGCGAAGTAGACATCCGGGCGAATTTTTACGCCGCTGAAACCAACTTGCTTGGAAGGTGGAATCCAGCCAAGTTCCACTACGGCTCGGCTGCCACCTACTCCAGCACCCAATGCAGCTGCCGCGTCGTCAATCAACTTCCAGTTTTCCTTGCTGCCAATGCCAAGGCCGCCCGAAACAACAACCCGCGCAGTCTTCAGTTGCGGACCGACCCCAATGGGGTCAGCAATCTCCTCTAGAACCTCAGCCAGAGTATTGATTTCCGGCGCGTCGATCCTGTGAATGGCGCCCGCAACACCTGACTGCTCAATCGGCTCATAGCCACCTGGAGCAAGTATCGCCATGCGCAACGGACGGTTAAATAGGTACTCCGCCCTTGCCGCTCCACCGCTTACCGACTTCGTCGCTACGATTTCGCCCTTGTCAACTGCAATGGCAGTGCACGATGTAACGAGAGCAGCATCCAGTCGCGCGGCCAATCTAGGAACCCACTCGTTGGTTTCGGAGGACTGCTGGAACAGAACAAAGTCCGGCGACACCGCATCGATGATGGCTTTAGCCGAGGCGACGTACGCATCGCTAAGATAAGGCGTCAGTCGTACGTCATCCACACAATAAATGTCCGAACCAGCCATCGCGCTTAGTTGAGTCGCAACCTTCTCAATTCCGCTGCCAACAATTGCCCCCGCCACCGATGTATCGAGAACCTGCGAGAGTTGTCGCGCCGCCGCGACAACCTCTTGCGTGCCCGCGAGCAGTACCCCATTCGCAGCGGAACCAAAAAAAAGAACGCCAGCCATCAGATCACTCCTTCTTCGTGCAATCGATCTGCGAGAGCCCTGCCCGCTGCCGCGCCATCCCCCGCCGAAACAATTTCCGCGTGCACTGCGCCGACCTCTGGAAAATAGATTCGACGCAGCACCATGCTCGGCGCAGGCAATTCAACACCCAGATCAGCGGGCTTAAGTGTTGGAATCTCCGCTTTCTTCGAGCTCATGACCCCTTTTAGCGATGGCGAGCGGGGCTTGTTGGCCTCATTCGAAATACCCAGCAAAGTCGGCAAAGCCGATCGAACGCGCTGGACGCCGTCATCGGTCAACCGCTCAACATGAACTCCCGCTGCCGTTACTTCAACCAGTCGCTTGACAGGCGACACTGCGCTCAGGCCGAGCTGCTCCGCGAGACGAAACAGGACCTGTCCATTATCGGTGTCAGATGATTGCCGGCCGCACAAAACGAGGTCCACCGGTTGAAGCGTCCGAATTGCCGCCCAGAGCAACGTCGCAACCACGGCAGGATCAGAGTCGATGCCGCCCGCCCCTTCAACATGAATCGCTTTGTCGGCGCCCATCGCGATTGCACGGCGGAGATGAGCCTTAAGCGCCTCGCTCCCGACACCCAGTACGGTGACTGAGCCGCCGATCGCCTCACGAATCTTGAGCGCTTCTTCAACGGCGTTGACGTCGTAACCGTTGGCCACGTCGCTTACGCCAGCCGGATTCGCAAGTGACTTCCCGTCAGGCCCAAGTACCAGACGCTCTGCCGGAGTGCTGGGGTCATGGACCTGCTTTAGTGTTACTACAATATGCATTTGTCTCTCCATCCGAATAGGCCGACCAATCACACTTTCGTCGGCCAGCAGGCTCCCGCCTCAGTTTCGCCTTTACACACTAGGGATATCCCCTACGCGCCCGCACCAGCACCAGCACCAGCACCAGCACCTGCACCAGCACCAGCACCACTATCGCGCACGGGACGTTCACGCACAAAAATACGACCCATAGATATAATAATTTGACCTCTCGGTCAGTATGCACCATCCTGCCGCGATGTCAAAAAAATTCAGGTCCCACCAACGATCAAAACTCTCGCGATTCTCGCAAGACAACGGGTCCGCCGCTCGAGCAGCCGAACAACAGCTCTCGACCAAATCGGCGAGCCCGAACGCTGTCCTTGCGTATCGCAATTTTCGCGATATATACTAGGCGGTCAGTTTTTTATTATCAGCAGTTTTTCGAGCGCCGTCAACGAACCCACGTCCAGCGTGGCACAAGGGTTTCGGGCTTCCGAGGCCTTCAGGCAACCGAGGGGTACTCGGCAACCGGACGTCGTGAGAGCCAGGACCAGCCGTATCTTGGGCGAACAACTGCCCACCGCTGATAACGAAACGTGGACATCGGGTCCCCCCAAATCATCGATGCATCGGAGGTCAAGATGAAGGTACTGGTAGCAGTTAAACGCGTGGTCGACTATAACGTCTCGGTTAGAGTCAAGTCTGACAATACAGGGGTTGACATTGCAACAGCCAAGATGTCGATGAATCCCTTTGATGAGATTGCAGTGGAAGAGGCGGTACGCCTGCAGGAATCTGGGGCGGCAAGCGAAGTTATCGTCGTCTCGTGCGGCGTCGCTCAATGTCAAGAGACACTACGCACCGCATTAGCCATGGGAGCCGATCGCGCCATTCTCGTGGAAACTCAGCACGAACTTCAACCGCTCGCCGTCGCGAAGCTCCTGCATTCCCTTGTTGAAGAAGAAAAGCCTGGTCTCGTCATTGTTGGCAAACAAGCGATTGATGACGACTCCAATCAGACTGGTCAGATGCTCGCGGCGCTTGCCAGCATGCCGCAGGCAACATTCGCCTCAAAAATCGTCATCGCCGATGGAAAAGCAACTGTCTCTCGCGAGGTCGATGGAGGTGCCGAAACACTCGCCCTAACGCTTCCGGCCGTCGTGACGACGGATCTTCGCTTGAATGAGCCACGCTACGTCACGCTGCCGAATATCATGAAAGCGAAGAAAAAACCTCTCGCAGTAACGACGCCAGACGAATTACGTGTGGACGTCAAGCCTCGCCTTAAAACACTCCGAGTCTCTGAGCCGGCGAAGCGCGCAGCTGGTGAAAAAGTCCCGGACGTCGCCACACTGGTGGCAAAGCTCAAGACTGAAGCCAAAGTGCTTTGAGAGAATGCGGAGATTGATGAAATGACGATTCTGGTAATTGCGGAACACGACAGCGCCTCAATCAAGGCGGCGACCCTGAATACGATTGGGGCAGCGCAAAAGATTGGTGGTGACATCCATTTGTTGGTGGCAGGTCACAACGCACATGCCGCAGCAAACGCAGCCGCAAAGATCGCGGGCATCAGCAAAGTGCTTCTGGCGGACGCACCGCACTTAGCGGATGGCTTGGCCGAAAACGTTGAGGCAACGGTACTCAACATCGCGACGAATTACACTCATGTCCTTGCGCCCGCAACCGCCTACGGAAAGAACGTTTTGCCGCGCATCGCAGCAAAGCTCGATGTTGCACAAATTAGCGACATTACTGCCGTCGATTCGGCTGACACGTTCCAGCGCCCCATCTATGCTGGCAATGCGATCGCAACAGTGCAGTCGTTTGATCCAATCAAGGTGATCACGGTTCGATCTACGGCGTTCGATGCAGCATCGGACGACGGCGGGAAAGCTGCAGTCGAGTCGATTTCTCCCGCTGCTGCGGCTGAGCGCATTCAGTTCGTCTCGCGGGAAATGGCCAAGCTTGAGCGGCCAGAACTCACAACCGCCACCGTAGTTGTGGCCGGAGGCCGCGGACTCGCTGCCAAGGAAAACTTTGAGTCCGTGCTTACGCCGCTCGCCGACACACTGAACGCAGCAGTCGGTGCATCACGCGCAGCGGTCGACGCTGGCTATGCCTCAAATATCTATCAGGTCGGGCAAACTGGGAAAATTGTTGCACCTCGCCTGTACATTGCAGTCGGCATCTCCGGGGCGATTCAACATCTCGCGGGCATGAAAGACTCCCACGTTATTGTTGCGATCAACAAGGATGCTGATGCACCTATTTTCAGCGTCGCCGATTATGGTCTGGTTGGCGATTTGTTCGAGGTAGTACCTGAACTGGTCAAGGCATTGCATTAAAGAGAAAAAGTCTGCCCAGAGGGTATGGTCGCACGCACACCTCGTGCAGCGAGTTGCCCTTCTGGAAACCTTACTCATTAACGGAGTTGTCGATTTATGGCAGTTGACGCCGAAATCCTGACCCAAGAACGCGAATCGATGGAATACGACGTCGTGATCGTCGGCGGCGGCCCGGCCGGGCTGTCTGCGGCGATCCGGCTCAAGCAACTGGCCGCCGAGAAAGGCACCGAGATCGGCGTGTGCGTGCTCGAGAAAGGTTCCGAGATCGGCGCGCACATCCTGTCGGGCGCGGTGATGGATCCGCGCGCGATCAACGAACTGTTCCCCGACTGGAAGGAACGCGGTGCACCGATCGATGTCGAGGTGACGGAAGACCGCTTCCTGTTCCTGTCCGAGAAGAGCGCGGTCACAACGCCCAACTGGGCGCTGCCCGCCAACTTCCAGAACCACGGCAACTACGTGATCTCGCTGGGCAACGTCACGCGCTGGCTCGGCCAGCAAGCCGAAGCGCTGGGCGTGGAGATCTTCCCGGGCTTCCCGGCTGCCGAGATTCTGTACAACGACGACGGCTCGGTGAAGGGCGTCGCCACCGGCAACATGGGCGTGGGCAAGGACGGCGAGCCGACCGAGAACTTCCAGCTCGGCATGGAACTGCACGCGAAGTACACGCTGTTCGCCGAAGGCTGCCGCGGTCATCTGGGCCGCCAGCTGATCGCGAAGTTCAAGCTCGACGCGAACGCCGATCCGCAAGCGTACGGGATCGGCATCAAGGAGCTGTGGGAAATCGATCCCGCGAAGCACAAGCCGGGCCTCGTGATCCACACCGCCGGCTGGCCGCTGAAGTCCGATACGTACGGCGGCTCGTTCCTGTATCACATGGACAACAATCAGGTCGTGGTCGGCTTTGTCGTCGGCCTCGGCTACACGAACCCGTACCTGTCGCCGTTCGAGGAATTCCAGCGCTACAAGACGCACCCGTCGATCTGCGCGTTCCTCGAGGGCGGCAAGCGCGTGTCGTACGGCGCGCGGGCGATCACCGCGGGCGGGCTGCTGTCGCTGCCGAAGACGGTGTTCCCGGGCGGCGCGCTGATCGGCGACGACGCGGGCTTCCTGAACGCATCGCGGATCAAGGGCAGCCATGCGGCGATCAAGACCGGCATGCTGGCAGCCGATGCCGCGTTCGATGCGGTGCAGGCCGGCCGTCAGTCGGATGAGCTCAACGCATACCCGGACGCCTTCAAGCAATCGTGGCTGTACACGGAGCTGTACCGCGCGCGCAACTTCAAGCAGTGGATGGCGAAGGGCCTGTACCTCGGCACGCTGATGGTCGGGCTCGAGCAGAAGGTGATGGGCGGCAACGTGCCGTGGACGCTGCATCACAAGCATGCGGACCACGAGATGCTGAAGCCGGCATCGCAATGCACGCCGATCGAGTATCCGAAGCCGGACGGCAAGCTGACGTTCGACCGGCTGTCGTCGGTGTTCATCTCGAACACGAACCACGAGGAGAACCAGCCGGCGCACCTGACGCTGAAGGATGCGAACGTGCCGGTGAACGTGAACCTGCGTACCTACGCGGGCCCCGAGGCTCGCTTCTGCCCGGCGGCGGTGTACGAGTTCGTGAAGAACGACGACGGCAGCGATCGGCTGGTGATCAACGCGCAGAACTGCGTGCACTGCAAGACCTGCGACATCAAGGACCCGACGCAGAACATCGTGTGGGTCACGCCGGAAGGCGGCGGCGGGCCGAATTACCCGAACATGTAATGACAGCGAGACGTCTCCGTGAGTGTTCTATCCATGGAGGCGCCCAAGCACACATGTGCCCGGAACCTTGGAGGACGATCCGGGCGAATCCCGACATGTCTACGACGGCCAACCTGCGGCCGCCAAATCCTCCTGCAGATTCTTACGTTCTGGGAAATACGATGCGTCCGCGTCTGCGACACCTCGAATGCGAATCCGCCCCGTGATCTCCTCTGAAAGGTGGGCAATGACTCCCGGCATTGTTGACACAAGTGCCGACCCTGTCATCTCAGCGGGAGTAAATTGCATCTCCGCCGGAATTGCCGCCATCATCTTTATCTCGTTGATGACAACAAGACCGGGCTTGTTTGCCTGCTTGATGAAAGGCGCGTGGGTCGCCTGCGCATGTCCGCAACCTTCGCAAGCGTATGTCCATGACCGCGGTGGCTGTATGTCCATGACCGCGGTGGCTGCTGGTCAATAGATCATTCAAAATGGATGCACACGCCGGCCGCTGCCCTTCTTGCCCAATAGACCCATGCAGCGGTCCCGCGCTTTCGTCGATGTGTTGCCCGACGGCAGCCACACCGCCCACGCCAAGCTCTTCCGCAGCGAGTTCGACCGCACGAATGCGCGCCACGCTGCGGTACGGAGAAGTAGTTCCGTAGATTCCTACGCCGCCAGTCTCTTTAAGGCGGGTCGATAGCTCCAGATGCCACAACCTGTGACAGAATCGCTGCACCGAGCAGAAAGAGGTGGCGCGATGCGTTGTGCAGTAGAGTTGCTTACATGAAACTGTGTAGAGGCTCAGCGCAAGGCTCTCACGATAGCGATGATCTTCGATGCGCCTGACGGAAAGCCAGCAGGATTAGATGATGCGGCGATCGAATTATGTATCTGGATCAGGCCACTTCCACCTTCCCGTCTTTGAGGAGAAGAACGTGGCATCGAAGCCGAGGGCGACAGTTCCAGACACATCTCGCCGCCCAAGGACCAAATCGGGTCCCTGGGCAAACGAGCATCGTTTTGATCCGAGAATACTGAGGCCGGCTCACAGACTCATCAAGAGCCCTCGAACTTCCCTTTCAGGATCGTCGACCAGCTTCGACTCCGGTCCGAAGACCATGGTCGTGCGCGAGGAGGAATCGTACGTCGGCCACGGCAAATCCTTCGTCGAAGGATTTCCGCTCCGAGCAAAGCTTACCCACGCGTCGAACATATGACGGCCGACAACGGTTCGCTTGTTCTCAGGATCGGCCGCAGCGCGCAGCGCATCCGTATCCTCTCCGTCCCACGCCGTACCGTATTCGTCGAGCGCAAAGATAAAGGGCAATTCCACCCCATGAACGGCCCATTTCCCCCGGAAGCACGGCGTCTTCCACGCGCATTCATACATGTAGACCGGCGCCCCCTGACGGGCAATGAGGAGCTCCGACTGAATGACAGCGCCTCTGCGAAAGCCGATATCAGATGCAACACGGACAACCATCTCTGCATCGGAAAGATGGGGCATCAATTCACGATACTTTCGGACGACGGGAACCAGTTGGTCCACGCTGTAGTTGTACAGCAATTGATTTTTCACGCACAGTTTCGCGACATCCGCATCTGCTTTCAGTAAACCATACATGTCAAACCCAATGGTCACCGCCACCTCATCCGAGTTCAGACCAATCAGAAACGGAATGTCGCGTACAAAATCGGGAGCGTCGTCGCGCCAGACCATGTCAGGCATGACGCGCCCGTCCACCGTGGGACCAAACGCGAGATACGGCGTGCAATTGGTGTTAGTCTCCGCCCCGACTTTATCGAAGCACCGAACAAGCGTGTTGGTCGGCACAGCCTGGAGCGCTTGGATGTCACCACGCTTGAGCTGGAGGGTATCGAAAACGGCATCAGTCAGCATCGACGCTTCACGAGCGGTCCGGATTTTCATTACCGAGCCGCTCTGAACAATGGCCTTGTGAAACAGCCCCCGCGCAGCCGGCATGCCGCAGAGCGTGGTGATCTTGCCGCCCCCGCCCGATTGCCCGAACACGGTGACGTTACTCGCGTCACCGCCGAAGCGCTCGATGTTGGCTTGCACCCACTTCAGCGCTTCGATGATGTCCAGGTGACCTGCATTGCCTGACGTACCGTAGCGCTCATCATCGCCCAGGTAGGTATAGCCGAACCCGTGCAAACGATGATTAACCGCCACCGTAATGACGTTGCCACCCTTGGCAATATTGCCGCAGCTGTACCCAGGCGCATGGCCTGAGCCGAACGAATAGCCACCGCCGTGGAGCCACACCATGACCGGCAATCGTGATGACTCAGTGGCACTCGCCGGGCAATAGACGCTCAACATCAAGCAATCCTCACTCGCCGGGCCAGGATCGAGCCAAACCGGAAAGTCAGGGTTGCTTTGCGCACAATGATCGCCGAGCACAAGCGCATCGCGAATGCCGGTCCAGGGCGTCACCGGCTGCGGGGGCATGAACCGATTCGCTCCCGCAGTGTTAGCGCCGTATCGAACGCCTAGAAAGGACGCCAGTCCATCGCTCACACGACCGCGCAGTTTGCCGTACTGGGTCTCGACGACCCTAAACGAGTCCTCGGCGTGTCCACCAATATTTTTGTCTTGCTCAACTGCAATGTTCACGATCTCGATTCCTTAAGTGAATATCAGTCATTGGACCGGCGCGCGGGCACATGCCCGATCGCTAGCGCCCGGTGACTCGACCGCTGCCAACATGAAGTTAGGAAACGCATGCTTTATGAAGACCGCACACGTTATGCGATCGATGGCCCGAGTCGCATCAAATCACCTGCCGCCCGATAGCACGATA
>NZ_QTQF01000076.1:0-15702 GCF_003854235.1 Burkholderia sp. Bp8998 | reverse complement strand
AATGCCCGGCCGATCGCGCGCGCCGTGTCGGCGTCGAGCGTCTTGCCGACCACACCGCGAATGTCATATGCCTTGAAGATGGATTGGGAGATCATCGATTCTTTCTCGGTTGCGTGCATGGGAAACGTCCGACATGCCCAGTTATCGCGTGGCCTCGTCTCGATCGGCGAGGAGCAACCACTTCGCAAGCAGGCGATACGATCGGTCGACTTCCGTGATCGCATCGGACATATCGTGTGGTTCAACCATGATCGGTTCTGAATGGCCCGCGCGTGCGCTCTGCCGGTCGATTCGCTCGGACACGGTGGTTCGGTATCCGCCGGTTTTTCGATGACACACTGTACGTCGCGAACACGCCGATGGACCGACAAAGCTCTGAACGGATCCGCCAGCACGCATACGCAAAGCGCATGGCGACGTCCCATCGTTTCGGATGGAATCGCCACGACGCCATGCGAATCCGATCAGTCGGCTTGCGCGAGATACGGCGACGTGAACGCGCGTGGCGGGAACGGCGGCACGCCGCCTTGCGGCGTGAAGCTGTAACGGAGATAGACGGCCGCCGTCCACTCGCGATACTGATAAGCGTTGCCGAACGATGCCGTCCCGCCGACGGCGAGCTGCGGGGCGATCTGGTATTCCCCGCGCGCGGCGAGCGAATAGGCAACGCCGGTCTTGCTGCGTGCCGGATACACGGCGCCCGGGTCCAGCCCCACCGCCTGACTGTTGGCGGCGTTCGCCGCTGCTTGCGCCTGCATGCCGGAATCGAGCGGGAAATACGGCACCGCGTTCTGCCGGTAATGCTGCACGCCGATCGACCCGGTCAGATCGTATGCAAACGCACCCGTTCTGCCTGCATACTCGATCGGAATGTTCAGGATCACGTATTGCTGAGGACTGAAGTAACCGCCCTGCCCGTACGTGAAATACGACTGGTTCTTGCTGAAACGCATCCACGTCGCATTGACGCCGACGGTGAGCGTCCGGTCGGCGTCGCTCAACACGCGCGTATAGGCGCCGCCGCTGCCCTTTCCGGCGAAGTTCCGCTCCACGTGATGGCCGTCGTAATAGTCGAACGCACCCTCGACATACGCGCCGCTGGTGCCGTCGTCCCAACTCAGCGCGCCGCGCGCGCCGCTGCGCGTCACGCCGCCCCACTTGAGGCCGGCGCTCGCATCGCGCGCGCCCGCGAACGACAGCAGGCTGTCGGTCACCGCGCGGCGCGTGACGGCCAGCGAATAGGCGGCCCGATCGGTGATGGCACCGTTGTAGCGCACGCCGCCAACCATATCCTGGTACGGGAACCCGACCGGCGTCGCGCCGACATCGACCTTCAACTGCTTGCCTTCGTAGGCGACGGAGAGACCGACGCCGCTCGCCGTCTGAGAACCCGGCGAGCCGCCGCCGGCCGCCGTCGCGAGCCCCGCGCCGAAACGCGCCAGGGTCGGCACGTCGGTGGCCGAGCTGCCGCTGTCGAGCATGACCGGGGTGGCCGTCACAACCACGTGACCGTTGCCCGCCTTGATGCGTCCTTCCAGGGGCGCCTCGATATCGGTGAGGCCCGATAGCCCCGCTTCGCCCGTGCGGTTTCGGAACACGAGGCCACCGGTCGCCGCGCTGGACTGCTCGCGGTTCACCTGGGCAAGCTCCGACGCGACATCGAGCATCTGCCCGCTGGCGTCCGTGCCCGCATCGGGCTGCGTCGACCGGGCCGCGGTCACGCTTTTCGCATAGCCTGCCGGTGGCTGCGGGATATAGCGCGACGATGCATCGGGCTGCCCGTACGCCGGCGAAGGAACGGACGACCGCGCGACGGGGACCTTCGCGCCGCCGCGCGGCGGCCGGCTCGCCCTGGCGGAACGCGTGGACGCCGTCGGCGATGCACTCGTCGCCGCGGCGCGTGACGCCGGCGACATCGGCCATGGCGTGGCGACGTAGCCGGCGCAGTCGTCGCTCGAATCGCCCTGCGACACGCATCCTGTCGACGCCCCCGCCTGCGGCACGTCGGCGGCAGGCTCCCGATACGGCCGATAGCGCGACGCGATCGCAGGGCCGCCCGATTCGCCCGTGCCCATGCTCTCCTGGCCGTAACCGCCGGGGTCGCTCGCGACTGGCTGCAGCGGTATGACAGGCGGCACCATGCGCGCTTCCGGCATGGCGGACGGTGTGACGTAAGTCGCGGGCGGCACGGGCGGCATCGTATAGGGCACGGTCGGAGCGTAAGAAGACGGGGTGGACCAGGAAGGCAGGCCCGGCACCGGCGGTACCGCGGTGCCGGAGCCGGTCGACGGACGCACGACGTCGACGGCGGTCTTGCCTTCGAACGGATTGGTACCGGGCAACGGATTCGCGCCGATGCGCCGCATCGCGTCGTCCCAACCGCGCGGAGCGTTCGAACGCGCCGGCTTGCTGCTCGGGGGCGGCGTATTGGCGACCAGCAGCGAACGCTGCAGATACTGGGCGGCGAGCGACAGGTTGCCCTCCGCGCGATACAGGCGGCCCGTCGCGGCAAGCAGCCCCGCGTCGTCGGGCGCAATACGCAGTGCCGTGGCCGCGAACGCTTCACCGTCGCGCCAGGCCTTGGCGCTGCTCGCCGCATAGATCGCCGCGATCAGCAATCCCATATCGTCGGGCCGGCGGGCCAGCGCGACCCGATAGCATTTCAGCGCGTTCGGCGCGTCGCCGGCCGACGTGTACAGCCTCGCGAGCGCGGCCTGGAGCTCCGGACTGTCGGGCATCGCGGCCAGCCACGGCGCGATGACGGCGTAGCCGCCGGCAAGGTCGCCCTCCTGACGCACCGCATCGGCACGACGCACGACGATCTCGAGGTTCAGGCGCTCGAAGTCGGCACGCTGCGCGGGCGACAGCGGCATCGCGGCGAGCCGGCGCATCGCGTCGCCCAGAAGCCCATCGTCACGGACGGTCAGCAGCATCCGCGCGTACTGCAGCAGCACGCCGGCGTTGTCCGGCTCCCGGGCCAGCGCAAGCCGTACGATCCAGAGTGCACGCGACATGTCGCCGGCTTGCACATAGCCCGCCGACAGCTGCGCCGCGAGCGCCGGCATCGACAGACCGATGCCCTCGGCGTCGTGCAGCACGCCGAGCGCCTGTGCGCGTCGGCCCTCGCGCGCCATCCGGGTCGCGAGGGCAACCTGCTGGCCAACCCAGAGGCGGTGCTGCAACGTCGTCATCGCCGCCGTGCGTTGCGCGGGCGCGATGCGCTCGAGGCGCTGCAGCCCGATGCCCCAGTCCTGCGTCTGCTCGGCCAGCAGCGCGCCGGCATAGAGCGCGTCGGGCATGTCGGGCCGCTCGGCCAGCAAGCCGTCCATCATGCTGCGTGCCGACGCGATCGCACCTTGCCGCACGTACACGCGTGCCAGGTCCAGCCGCAGCCACGGATCGTCCGGATTGCCCGCGAGCGCATCCTCGAACAGACTGCGCGCCGTGCCCAGGTCGCCGCGCGCTTCGGCCTGCCGCGCCTGCGCCGCCTCGGCCGTGCGGCGCAGCCGGTCGAGGCCGCCGGCCTTCGATTGCTGCTCGGCGCTCAGTTGCGTCGCGAACTGCAACGCTTCGTCGCCGCGCCCCTGTGCGGCCAGCGCGCCGACCAGGCCGCGTATCGCGTCCGGATTGTCGGACTGGCGCCGCAACGCCATCCGGTACGCCTGCTCGGCGCCACCCGCATCGCGATGCTCCAGCAGCGCATCGCCGAGCAGCACCTGCGCGGTGACGTTCGACGGATCCGCCAGAATCGCGCGCTCGAACAGCGCCTTCGCGCGCGCGAAGTCGCCGTTGCTCTGCGCACCCAGCGCCTCGCTCGTGTAGGACCAGTACGTCGCACTGTTCAGCGCTGATCGCCAGCGCGCCGCATTCCCGCCTCGCGACGCACGCTCGAGATCGCTGCGTGCCTGCGCAAAGCGTTCCTGCTTCAGTTCGACGATACCGCGGCCGCCCAGCGCATCACTGTCGTTCGGCAATTTGCCGAGCACGGCATCGAAGCGGGCCCGCGCCGCGTCGAGATCGCCGCGATCGAGTGCCGCGAAACCCTCCTCGATCGCGTGGCCGCGTGCTTCGTCCGACGCGCCTTGCTGATCGCGCTCGTGATCGGCTTGATCCTGCCGCACCATGCTGTCGTAGCGTGCCTTGACCGGCGGATCATCGGGCACCGCCTTCAGATAGGCGAGATAGCGCGCCTGGTCCGACGGCCTTGCCGCGAGCCAGAGCAGCGCCTGGCGCCAGCTCTGTCGCGCGTCCTTGCCGACCTTGGCGTCGGCGGACAACTGCTCGAGCCGTGCGATGCCGTCGCGGCGCGTCGCATCGCGATAAGTCAGGTGCTGTGCATACGCGAGCGCATAGCGCGGATCGTCGGGATTGTCCCGCGCGAGCCGTTCGAGACCGCGCCGCGCTTCGCTCCAGCCGGTCGGCGTGGCAGCAAGCGCCTGGAAATATTCGAGCTGCAGTGCTGGCGACGACGGGGCACCCTGCAGCGCGCGCTGATACTGCCGGGCGGCCAATTCGCTCTGCCCGGTTTGCGCGAGGCGGCGGGCGTCGCTGATCTCGCCGTCCCGCACGCCCGCATCGCCCAGCCGGCGGCCGAGCTCGTCGATCCGCGCGAAACCGGGCGCGGTTCGGCGCAACTGCTCCAGATAGCGGCGCGCGCCGTCGGCATCGCGGCGATCGGCGAGCACCATCCCCATGCCGAACAACGCATCGGGCTGATCCGGCTCGACCCCCAGCACCTTCTTCCAGGCCTGCGCCGCGAGGTCGCCTCGACCGTGCGCCTGCCAGTATCGGCCCTGTTCGACGAGCACCTTCACCGGATCGCTGCTGGCCGCGGCATGCGGCAGCGCGAGCGCGAACAGGAGGCTCGCGACACCGCCCGCGCGCGCGCGGCCGAGCCTGCCTAATCGTCGGACGCGCATGTCACTCCTTCAGCCGGCGCGCCGCCCGCGCACCCAGCAAACGATAGAAAAGCGCCGCCGCGACGAAGGCGGCCAGCACGCCGATCAGCGCAAGCAGCAGCGGACGGGCCGACATGGCCCAACGCAGGTACGTGAGCGGCGGCAGCGCACCCACGTGATACGACGTGCCGGTCGACGTGACCGTCACGGTGCGATCGCGAATCACGACCATCGCGCCCTGGATCGACGTGAGCATGTCGTCGTCGAGCAGCGCGGGGCCCAGCACCTCGTCCGCATGGCCCGTCGCGCCGATCAGCGCGACCGCGCTGCGCGTCTTGCGCAACGGCGATTCGAAGCCGGCGATCAGCGCGCTCGTGCCGTCGGACACGATCGACAGGCTCGCATGCACATGCTCGCGCTCGGCGCCAGGCGCGTCAGCCGCATTCGCGCGGCCAAAGAAGCCGCCGCCGCGATCCTCGTCGAACGGCATGCGCGACGCCCACCGCGCAAACAGCGGCTGGGTGTCCGGTGCGCCCAGAATCAGCAGATCCCGCGACGCGAACGCGTCGACGCCGCCCGCATCCGTCACCGCCACGCCGCTGACCGGATAACCGGTCGACGCGCCCATGCGGCCCATCGCGAGCAGGTACAGGCCGTAGACGTCCGGCGTCGGCTCGGTCGGCAGCACGACGGCCGTGTCCGACAGGTCGGCCATGCGCGTGAAGGGAAAACCGCTGTTCGCGAACGCGGCGAGGTCGGGCAGCGCCATGTAATGCGGAAACGACGACACGTCGATCGTCGAGTCCGGGTCGATCGAGCCCGCCACGTTCTGCAGCAGCCGCCCGGTGCATTTGCCCGAGTCCGGGATTTCGTAGAAGAAGTTCAGCGTCAATTGCGTGCGCGGCGTGACCAGCAACGGCGGCACGTGCAGCGTCGTGCGGTCGATGCCGTTGGCGGCGAACGGCAGGTAGCGGCTCAGGCTCCAGCGGGACGATTCGCGTGCCGGAATCGGCAGCGCCGTCACGAACGTATCGCCGACGCTCAGGTTGAGCGACGAGCGGTCGGCGCGTGCGGTCGGCGTGTATCGATAACGCAAATCGATCGGCGCGCCCCGTGTATTCCACGTGAACAGATCGGGGGCAACGCGCAGGTCGAACCGGACCGGGCCCGCTTCGTATCCGGACACGGAGAGCGCGCGTTCCCCGGCCAGTTCGCCGAACCGCACCGGGCGGGTCGACGACAGCCAGTTCGGCGCGTCGTACGGCACGCGGGGGGCGGGGTTCGCGAGCCCCGTCACCGTGGCGCGGGTGCCCGCAAGCGCGTTGCGGCCGAGCGCGAGCGCAAGCGCCGCGGTCTTCAATTCGGCCGGCGTTCGGCCGAGAACCAGCAATAGCTGACCCTGGGCGGGCGCCTGGCGCTCGGCGACGGCCAGCGTCGGGCCGTCGATGACAGGAAGCGTCACGCCGTCCGGGCGATCGTCGGGTGTCGCGAACACCACGGCGTTACCTGATTCCGGCAGGCCACCGAGCCGGGCCGGGAACCGCGCGCCGCGATACGAGGCCAACGCACCGAACCACGACGCGACGACGCCGGCCGCTTCCAGCGTCTCCCGCGGCGGCCGCGCGGCGAACACGAACGGCACCTCGAGCCGCCGCACGTCCCGCTGATCGAAGAACGGCGCGGGCAGCACGCCAAGCTCCGCCCGCTCGGGCAGCGTCGCATAGGTCAGCTCGAGCCGGCTCGCGTTGCTCACCGTCGCCCAGAGCGACGAACTGGCAGGATTCTCGCAGCCGTTGGTGTAATGGCCGATCAGCTGAACATTCAGATGGTTGTATTCGGTGACGAAGCGCGGATCGATCGGCACGTCGCGCGCGACCATCATCCCGGCCTGGGCCGCCGGCAACGGCAGCGTCGCCGCCACTTCGCCGTTGACGAGCACCTTGAGCTGCGACAGATCCGGCAGCAGCGCGGGCGAGTAGCTGTAGACCAGATGCAGCGTCGCACCCGTGACGACCTCGTCGCGACGGACCGAAAACGCCACGCCGTTCTGGCCGTCCGTGCCGCGCAACTGCAGCGGATCGCGCGCGCCGAGATCCACGAACGTCAACGCCTGGCGTCGGCCGCCCGGCACGCGCGTGCCGGGCTCGGCCGTGGTCGGCGGCCCGCCGGTGCGGCGCCGTTCGGCTTCGGCCGCGGGCACCGGCTCGGCGAGCAGCGGCGGTCGCGCCGCGGCGGGCCCGACGGGCAGCGCCAGCGACAGCGCAGGTCGTTCGCCCGGCGCCATCGCGCCATCCGCCGCACGCACCGCGCCGGGCCCCTGCGCCATCGCGACCGATGCCCAGACGCCCGACGCGATGCCGCCCGCCAATGCCCAACACAGGAGCGCGCGCATCGTGCGCGGCAAGCGCGCGTACCCGCCGACCCGAGCAAGGCGCGCGGTGATCGCGCCCTGCGAAACGCACGCCTTGTGGCGCGTGCAGCCGCGCTGTCGCGACACCCACGTCATGCTCTTTGCCCTCTGCTATTTTTTTGTTGTCGTGTCGATCGCGTCGCCACCGCGGTCGCGGTGCGCGGCCGCGCGCCGGCCCGTGCGCAGGTCCGCGTACAGGCGCGCCGTCACGCGCAGCAACCCCTGTACGCCGACCGTCGCGAGATGCAGGAACGCACGCGGCGGCGAATCCGGCCGGCGGCCGGCCGTCCAGTCGATCCATGCGTCGGCGCGGGCAAAGGTCGAACTGACGAGATCGAACTCCTGCCGTTGTGACAGGCTCTGGAACCGAATGCCGATACGCCCCGGTTCCGCGTATTCCACCGTCCCGGGAAATGCGTATTCGTCGGCGCCGCGAAACAGCGACACCGTCACCGGTTCGCGATCCGGAATGCGCGCGTCGTCGGGGACCGCCACGCCGATGCCGCCCTCCGAGTAGTCGCGCGTTTCGCAGGCCAGTGTCCGGCCATTCGCGAAGCGCAGCATGACCGGAATCCGTGCCGTGACGCGGTGGGTCACGCGTACCTGCCTGCGTTCGTTCGCCGCGGCCACGGCCAGGCCCAGAATCAGCAGGTTGTACGTCGTCCACGCCAGGTTGAAAACCGTCGTCTGCACTTCGCTGCCGACATGACGGTTCAGCGCGATGTGCAGCACGCCCATCGCGAGGCCGAACGCATTCAGGACGACCAGGCTCAGGTAGGGTTTCGAAATGGCCCAGTCGAAATAGCCCCGGTCGATCCGGCCGCCCTTGGCCGTCACGTTGAACGTGCCCAGCCGGGGATTGACCAGCGCGAGCAAGGTCGGCAACGCGATGTACGACGCGAGCACGGCCTCGTAGACCTCGGCCCAGAACGAATGCCGGAACCGGCTCTGCATCCGCGAGTTCGTCACGTTCGCATGGATCACGTGAGGCAGCGCATAAAGCGCGAGCATCGTCGCGGGCGCGTGGATCATGTGTGCGCCGAAGAACAGGAACGACAGCGGCGCGGTCAGGAACACGAGCCGCGGGATGCCGTAGAAGAAATGCATCATCGCGTTCAGGTAGCACAGTCGCTGGCCCAGCGTCAGTCCGCGCCCGAGCAACGGGTTGTCGATGCGGAAGATCTGCGTCATGCCGCGCGCCCAGCGGATTCGCTGGCCGATGTGGCCGGTCAGGCTTTCGGTGGCGAGGCCCGCCGCCTGGGGTATCGCGAGATAGGCGGTCGTGTAGCCGCGGCGATGCAGCTTCAGCGCCGTGTGCGCGTCCTCCGTCACGGTCTCGGTGGCGATGCCGCCGATCTCCTCAACCATCGAGCGGCGCAGCAGCGCGCACGATCCGCAGAAAAACGTCGCGTTCCAGAGATCGTTGCCGTCCTGCACCAGTCCGTAGAACAACTCGCCTTCGTTCGGCACTTCCTTGAAGATGTCGAGATTGCGCTCGAACGGATCGGGCGAAAAAAAGTGATGCGGCGTCTGCAGCATCGACAGCTTCGGATCGCGCAGGAACCACCCGAGGCAGATCTGCAGGAACGAGCGCGTCGGCACATGATCGCAATCGAAGATCGCGACGTACTCTCCGTCGGTCGTCTTCAGCGCCTCGTTGAGATTGCCCGCTTTCGCGTGACGATTGTGATCGCGGATCGTCCAGTGCACGCCGACGGATTCGCAGAACGCCCGGAACTCCGCGCGGCGCCCGTCGTCGAGCACGTGGATCGACAGCTTGTCGGCCGGATAGTCGAGCGCGAGCGCCGCATAGATCGTCGGCTTGACCACGCTCAACGGTTCGTTGTATGTGGGAATGAACACGTCGACGGTCGGCCAGTGCGCGCGCGATTCGGGCAACGGCAGCGGCTTGCGCCCCAGCGGCCACGCGGTCTGGAAGTAACCGAGGAGCAGCACCGCGGCCGCATACACTTCCGCCGCCACGAGCAGCGAGCCCCACGCCGCGTCGAGCGGATGCGACCACACCAGGGTCTCCGTCAGTCTCCAGTACATGTACCGGCCGGTGGCCGCGACCGACAGCACGATCATGACGAGCGTCGCGTAGCGTCCGTCCACGCGCCGGATCGCGAGCGAACCGGCCAGGCAGCACGTCGCGAACGCAAGTTGCCCGACATTGTCGAGCGGCACCGTACACACGACATACAGCGCCAGCAGCGCGCATGCCGCGAGCGGCAGCGTGACGAGCCAGCCGCTGCCCGGCAACGTGTCGACGAACCGGTCGACCGCCGACCGCCGCGCGGAATTCGCGCCGGCGCTCAAGCGATGCTCCGTGCCGTAACGCGCTGATCGATCGCGCGCTCCAGCCACGCGGCGCACGCGTTCAGGTCGGCCGCCGCCTGCGAACGCGGGTCGTAGCGGTTCACCGTCGTCCGGCACGCGAGCGCTTCCGCGACCCCTTCGTCCGCGTGAATCACGCCGCCGAAGCGCTCCGTGCCGAGACTGTCGCACAGCACCCGCAGCACGTCGCGGCCCAGTTCGCGGGACTGATCGACCTGATTGACCACATAGCCGTCGCCGGCGAAATCCGCGCGGGTCGCCGCGTAGGCGTCGATCATCTGCCGCATCTTCGGGATCGATGCGTACGACGCCGCATCGGCGAGCACGACCGTGAGCACGAAATGCGCGGCCGTCAGCGCGGCACGCATGTAGACCGAGGTGCCCGGCGGCGTATCGATGATCACGATGTCGTCGTCGCCAAGCCCGAGCGTCGCGAGCCCGCGCGCGAGCCACGTCGGGTCGCGGTCGAGCAGTCGCTCGAAGCGGCGCTGGTCCGTTTCGCCGACTACGCCGAACGGGAATATCGCGATCCCGTCGACGACCGCGGCCGGCCAGTCCAGCCCGTCGAGCCCGGTGTGGGCAAGCCCGTCGGTCATCTCGAGCGGCACGCCGAAATGCAGCTTCAGCGCATTCTGCGGATCCAGATCCACCACGCTCACGCACCGTCGTTGGCGCTCCGCCATCACGGCCGCGAGGTTCGCGGCCAGCGTGGTCTTGCCGACGCCGCCCTTGGCCGAAGCGATCGCAATGATCTTCATGAGCGACCCGTCCATGTCGACGGCTCGTCGTGCCCCTCTCCCGCCGCCTCGCCTCGCAGCCGCTCGAACAACCGGACCAGCGGCTGCGACGACCCTCGCGTATCGGACCCGTCCGATGCCACCCGCTTGCCGACCAGCTTCTTCAACGGACCCTGCGTGAGATCGCGCCGAACCGCAGCCGGCGGCGGCGGTGCCGCCTGCGTGTCCGCCCTCAAGATATCGCGCAGGCCCGGCCCGTTGTTCGGTGCCCCGGAGCCCGGCTGAGTGGGCGGCTCGGATTCGCGCAGCTCGACACCCTCGAGCAGCGGCCAACGCACGCGCGCCGCTTCAGCATCCGCTTCGGCACGGACTTCCTGATAACGTCCGGCGTCACCGCCGAAACGCTTAAACAGCGATTCGATATCCCGTGAGGTCGACATAGCGTGCCCAATTGAATTGTTATCGCGGATATTCCGGTCGACCGGACCGCTCAATTCCTTGCCCGCGCGATGCGCAGTTCGATCCGTGAGTCATCCTGAGGAACGGCGTCCTGCACCACGCGCAGGCCGGCTGCGCCGACGCTGTCGAACCAGCCCTGATACGCGCCCTGCAGGAAGGCCGAGGACCACGCGAGATGGCCGGCGCCGAGCGCGCGCAGCGGCGCGGCGTAATGGACGATGCGCAGGAATTCGTGCTCGTCGGACAGCTCGGCATAACCCCATTGCGCGTCGCGCCAGCGCGCATTCAACGCATTCGCGAGATCGTCCGTCGATTCGCAAGGGCCGAGCGGATGGGCGGCCGCGAAGCGCATCCCGACACGCGACATCAGTTGCCGTAACTCGTCTCGATCGAGCTGATCGGCGAATTCACCGGCCAGTGCCTCCAGGAATCCGCGCCATTGGAGCGACGCCCCGCGCTCGAGAAGATGCTCCAAAATTCGCTGCATGGACAACGGATTCCCGGTGAAAAACAATGATTGGCGTGACCGCATCGTATGCGTCTCGTGCGGGCATCGTGGCAACAGCGTTTTGCCCATCGTATCGAATCCGGGCAAGCGAAGGCGGCCGGAATCTAGCCGTAAAACGCCAAAGTGTCCGATATAACCGACAACCGGCCGGAGCGGCGCCGGCAGTCGACCAATGTGGTTGCTTATGCGGACCGGCGACCGGATATCAGGCAGCGTTCGTGCGCGGCATGATGCATGAAACGATGGAAAGGCGGCCTTGTCAGGCGCGGCCCGGAGCGTATTCCGCGCGGAATTCGCAGAACAACTCGCGGCGCGCGGCAAGCACGTCGATCTGCGCCGGGGTCAAGGCAGCGACGATCGAGGCCGTCTCGTCGGACATGCCCAGCTGTTTTTTTGCGGCTTCGCGATCCGCTTGCAGCAAGCGCTGGGCGAGCGTCAGGTATGAACGGTTGAATTCCGCAATCGCGTCGAAGATGTCGTTCGGTTTGGCCATGATCGTTCCTTATTTTTGGCCGGCCATTGAATTCAGCCGGCCGCAGGGCGCATATTCTCGACGCCCGGAGTTTTCGACCACGAACTTTACGTGTTGAATATATCGACGAGCAGACAAAGCCTAGATGGAATCCGCCAAATCGTCATTTTTCCATTGCCGCTTACCGGAAAAACAAGTCATCGGCGTGACGCCCGCGGTACCGACTAAGGCTGCGCGCGACGATTAACCAGCGCTTCAATCTCGGTCGGCGTCAACGCGATGATCCACGACGCGATCCGAGTCGAAATGCCCAGCTCGCGCGTCGCCACCTCGCAATCGATCTTCAACATCTGCTGCATCAGTTCGAGATAGGCGGGATCCAACGATTCCAGCGCGTGACAAACATCATCCTGTTCCATCGCCACTCCCTCCCCATGACCCGCCCGTGAACTCGATGCGACGGCATCCGGACGCATCTGCCTAATCCGTACGGATTCCCGATCTTCAACGTCAAACCGTATGCGAACCGGGCGATTACCTGCCGACAAACGACCGCCGCAATCCGCTATATAACGCCGAACCGGCCACATGCATACCGTTTCAAAATAATTCCTTGTGCAATGCGTGGCCTTTCAATCAGCCTGTCGGATTCGCCCAAGATTCAGTCGCCGCCTCATTCGCAAACACACCTAGGATTTCCGGAATTGCACGTGCGCGACCATGCAATTGCGTCCTGTGCGACGTCGACTATTCCGTTGCGCCTGTACGCCGACATCGGACATCGACGTTGTCCGCTCTTCATTCCGAACTCATGGAATTACCACTATGTTGAAAGTGACGAAAGCCGTCTTTCCCGTCGCCGGCCTGGGCACGCGGTTCCTGCCGGCTACGAAGGCGAGTCCGAAGGAAATGTTGCCGGTCGTGGACAAGCCGTTGATTCAGTATGCGGTCGAGGAAGCGATCGAAGCCGGCATCACGGAGATGATTTTCGTGACCGGACGCAGCAAGCGCGCGATCGAGGATCATTTCGACAAGTCGTACGAGATCGAGGCAGAGCTCGAGGCGCGCGGCAAGGACAAGCTGCTCTCCCTGGTACGCAGCATCAAGCCGAGCCATGTCGACTGCTTTTACGTTCGCCAGGCCGAAGCCCTCGGGCTGGGTCATGCCGTCCTGTGCGCGGAGAAACTCGTCGGCGACCATCCGTTTGCCGTCATTCTCGCCGACGACCTGCTCGATGGCCCGAAGCCCGTGCTGCGCCAGATGATCGACGTCTTCGATCACTACCATACGTCGGTCATCGGCGTCGAGGAAATCGCCCCGGAAGATTCAAAATCCTATGGCGTGATCGACGGCAAGCGCTGGGAAGACAACCTCTTCAAGCTGTCCGGGATCGTCGAGAAGCCCGAACCGGCGAATGCGCCGTCGAATTTCGGCGTCGTCGGCCGCTATGTGCTGAAGCCGAAGATCTTCGAGCATCTTCGCCGTCTCAAACCCGGCGCGGGCGGCGAACTGCAACTGACCGACGCGATCCAGTCGCTGCTCACCGATGAACAGGTGCTGGCATACCGCTACGACGGCACACGCTTCGATTGCGGCAGCAAGCTCGGGTACCTGAAGGCGACGGTCGAATTCGCGCTGCGGCACCCGGAAGTCGCGGCAGACTTCGAGCGGTATCTGCTGGCGCGCATGTCGGAGCAACTCGTCATCTGACGCCAATCGTGCGCCGCGGTGACGCGGCGCACCGAGTGGCCGGCCTTTCCCGCCACGTGCGAGCGAGATGTATTCGCCGCTGCATTGCGCGCACCGTCCCTGACCAGCACTTGCCCATTCGGTGACGCTGCGCGCGCTCACCCGCATACCGCATGATCACCGTCCTTGATTGGCGGCACCGATCAACATTCTGTCGGACTCGCAAGGTTGGCATTGCCGACAATGCACTTATAACGCACCGCACCATTTTTACGTCTCGCTGGGAAGGCGATGAAAATCCTCATCTACGGCATCAACTATGCGCCCGAGCTGACCGGCATCGGCAAGTACACCGCCGAAATGGCGGAGACGCTCGTCGGGAAAGGCCACGCCGTGCGTATCGTATGTGCGCCGCCGTACTATCCCGAGTGGCGAATCGGCAGCGGATACTCGGCGCTACGCTACTCGACCGAGCGTCGCGGCGACGTGGCGCTTTGGCGGGCGCCGCTGTGGGTTCCGTCGCGACCGAGCGGCGCCCGCCGCATCGCGCACCTCGCGAGCTTCGCATTCTCCAGCCTCCCCGTCATGCTGCGACATGCATTGTGGCGGCCCGACGCCGTCGTCTGCATCGCGCCGAGCCTGCTGAACGCACCGGCCGGCTGGTTCGTCGCACGCTTGACCGGGGCGCACGCGTGGCTCCATATCCAGGACTACGAGGTCGATGCGGCGTTCAACCTCGGGATGCTCAAGGGATCCCTGCTGAAACGTACCGTGCTCGCGATCGAGCGCACGCTGCTGAAGCGCTTCGATACCGTATCGACGATCTCCGGGAAGATGATCGAGCGCGCGATGAGCAAGGGTATTCCTCCGCGCAAGCTCGTGCATTTCCCGAACTGGGCCGACACCCATTCGATCTACCCGCTCAAACGGCCGAGCGAGCTTAGGACCGAGTTGTACATCTCTCCGTCCGCAACGATCGTGCTTTATTCCGGCAACATGGGTACGAAGCAAGGGCTGGATGTCCTCGCTGGCGCGGCCGAACGGCTCGTATCGCGTGACAACCTGGTGTTCGTCTTCTGCGGCAACGGGCCTGCGCGCGCCGAGCTCCTGTTGCGTTGCGCCGGCCTCAGGAACTGCCGCTTCCTGGAGCTGCAGCCGATCAGCCGGCTCAACGAACTGCTGAATCTGGCCGACATTCACGTCCTCCCGCAACGCGCCGACGCGGCCGATCTCGTGATGCCGTCCAAGCTGACCGGGATGTTCGCAAGCGGGCGGCCGGTGATCGCGATGGCAAGCCCGGGCACGGAGTTGCATGACGTGGTCGCGCCGCGCGGCATCGCCGTGCCGCCGGGCGACGCCGAAACGCTTGCATCGTCTATCGACGCGCTCGCCGGCAACGCGGCCGAGCGCGCTCGCCTCGGCCAGGCCGGGCGCAGATTCGCCGAGGCTGTTCTGTCGCGCGACGCTGTGTTGAGCGAATTCGACGCCAGGTTGCGCGCATTGCGTCCCGAGCCGGTCACCGCCGACGTGTCCGGCGCGCGGCATCCGGATTTTTGAAACCGCATTCGATCCGCTTGAGCTTTCCGGACCAATTCTAGAGCGAGTTTTCCGGCGTTTTCGGTTCAGTAGAACCCGATGAAACCGCCAGCTGACGGGCGAATTCGGCTGGCGCCAACTCCTTGAGAGCAGTGAGAACGGCTCTCGTTGTAATCCCGCTGCCATGCCTCGACGATCGCTTTGGCTTCGCCCAGTGTTTCGAACCAATGTACGTTCAAGCACTCGTCGCACAATGATCCGGTTACTGGATCGCGGTATCGAGATCGCACAGGGGTTCTATGCGCTTCGCACCGTGTTGCCCGCTCTGCTCGAGAAGGAAGACTCCGGCTTAACTCCCATGATGCGCGATCTTGGACGCATGCTACTCGACATGTGGAACCGCACGGAATCAACCATTGAACAGATGAACGACCGGCTCAAATGTCTCGCACGGGAGAGTGACCTTTGCCGACGCCTTCAAACGATTCCAGGTGTCGGTGTCTTGCTGTCGACCGCCATCGTCTCCGCAGTTGGCAATGCATCAACGTTCCGGCGGGCGCGCGATCTCGCCGCCTGGGTAGTCGGCCTTGAACAATTCGCAAAGGCTTGTGCAGCAAGGCTCGATAGCTGAAACGGTGTTGTGAGATTTGCAAGGC